>NC_023065.1:2092500-2442500 GCF_000513295.1 Magnetospirillum gryphiswaldense MSR-1 v2 | reverse complement strand
TGATAGCGACAAGCGCGGTGGGATCGCTGGCCTGAGCCGGGCCTGGGCGCGGCTATGCCTGGATCTGCTGAACCGTGGCGTGGCCCATGGCGACCTTAAACACGACAACATCCTGATCGGACCTGATGGTCGGCTGAAGCTGATCGATTACGATTCCATGTATCTTCCTGAACTGAGCGGGCTGCCCTGCACCTTGCTCGGAAGCATCAATTTCCAGCACCCCGAACGCAACGAGACGCATTTCGATGCGACGTTGGATCACTTCTCCATGCTGGTGATGCTGCTGTCGCTGCGGGCCTTGGTGTTCGATCCCGGATTGCTCAAGCACTGCCACAGTGGCGAGAACCTCATCTTCACCCGGTCGGATTTCCTCAATCCGCAGGGCTCGGAACTGTTCCAACGGCTATCAGCCTTCGATGACCTCTACGTTCGCGATTGGGCGGCACGGCTTGCGCTGGCCTGTGGATCGAATTCCATCCGCATACCGTCGATCAAGGCGATCCTGTCCGCGGCCGCAGGACTGGACATGAGCCCGGTAACCGGAGGTCTGAGGTGGCTTCTCTATCGGGTGTCCAGTGGAGCGCCAAATATCACTCCCAATGCCCGGCCGAAGCCTGCCGTTCCCATTCCTTCTGATCGCTCCAAGCCGGTGGTTGCCAGCCGAGGCGACGATCCGATCAATCGCCTGAGAAAGCTGAAGGCCGCCCTTGATGAGGGCCTGATCAGCCAGGCCGATTACGACGGGCAGAAGGCCAAGATCATGGAAAATTTCTGAGTGATCCAACTATCCTGCCACTCCGTTCCGTCAGAATGACGGGCGAAGTCTGGTATTATTGTGGCAATGATACCTCCGGCTGAATGCATTTCTCGGGGAGGGCCGTTCCATGGCTCTGTGTCTGGAAGATGGCTTTCTTCACATGCTCGCGAGCGAGATTCGCAACTTCTGCCAATGGATGACCTATGCCGTCTCCGCAGGCACGTCTTGCGCAAACGATAGTCAGTCGGCATCTGCCCCCGGCACCGGGGCGACTTTCCGTATTGGTTCCATCACTAGCCTTCGGGCGGAAAAGCCCATCGATAGGCCCTGTAGAATAGAGAATCGCCGCGCTTAAGTGCGCCTTGGATATGGCGATAGCGTCTCGGAGAAACCCGTATCTTCGAATCATCGAAAGGCCCTATGTCCGGTGCGATGATCCGGATGAATTCGAGAGCGGGTGGGTAGCCGCGCAGAGCAGAAGCAACAGTCATGGCCTTAATGGTTTCTCCCATTTGGCGCCAGCGTTCGACCGATGCTTGCCGTAGATCTTGATCTGAAGTGGGCGTAATGCCGTCGTTGTTCTCGGCAGCCATACTCGTGAGCGGGATCGACCTCGTGATTCCCATGCGGGTCGCTACGGCGCTGAACGTTTCCCCAGCGCCCGTCCGAATGGCACCGCCAATAGCTTTGAAGCGGGGCAGGAGGTGTCTTTTCGAAATCCCGGAAAGGACGCGCAACATGTGATAGATGGCATTTTGTGCGGCTCTAAGTCCTGTTTCCAAGGTCGCCATGACGCCACCGCGCGGACTCTGGTCTTCATGTCCGTATCGAGGCCGCATCTCATTGGTGGGGTGATAGAAAACACCTGTTCGAACATCAGGTGGCGCCCCATCTCTCGCCCGGAACTGCGCCGCAGGCTCCTCTATGGGCATATCCAGACTTCCGTCACGCCGCCCAATGGCTTCCTTCAATGCAGAGCCCAAAGGACGATTGGCCAGGAATGTCAACGCGTTCTGCTCTCGCTGACTGCGCTCCTCAATTGATTTCGGTGGCTGGGCTAGGGGAGACATGGCATTGGCGATGCGAGCAGCCTCTACCCGGTCAAGACCAAGGTTTTCCATGACGGGCTGCCATTCGGACGGGCCGCCGAATGCCGCCAGCAGAAAATAGTCACGCTCGAGTGTGCGGAGATCCTCCCAGCTTCGTCGGCTGTTTGATGGTTTGGCTGGTATGTACTCGGCGCACATGGGGCAATCTCTCCACTGTCTGTCGCGCTCCCCCCGCGTGCTATGGAAAGGTGCGACCTATCGTCAGTCCTGCTGGTCTCGATTCGAGTAACGACGACGACATTAACCGAGCACGACCGCTCCAACATAGTAGGCCACGCCGAGCCCAATGACGAGGATCGCCGTCAGGATCAGCCGCGCCCGGCGGGCGCGACGCTGAAGAACACGGGAGGGACGGGGCCGGAGGTCAGACATGGCCCTCGGCCTCACGAACGAGTGCAGCCAGCAGGCGCTTGGCCACGACGTCAGGAGGTAATTCGCCAACCTCCAGCGCCTTGGAGCCAAACTCGGAGGTAACCACCACCGTCTCCCCTTTCAACTCGCATCTGCCGATATAGGGGATTTCATCGATCTCAACGACAATATCGTGTGGGCCAATCATGGCGGTTGTAGCTCTCGACAATCTCCGAACCCGATCGGCCACCTTTGCGGACAACGCTGAGCCACACTCGTCAAGAGCCGATAACACTGCTTCGGTCAGGTCGGGCCGATCTTGCGCCACCCGACCAAGCAGCACGACGGCATCGTCGTCGGCAATGTCGGCTAAGGCATCGATTACTTCGTGGTTGGGCGCCGATTCTAACGCTTCGCTCAGCGCCTCTAGGGCATCAACCTTCCCAAATCGCCCAAGGGCGCAGGCCGCGGCAATGCGAACGCCGGGGTGAAGATCATCTTGAAGATCCAACAAGATAGCGACAACATCAGGATCCAATCGTGCGCTGCGACAGGCATCGGCACGGATATCGGGTTCGTCATGGCGCAGCAACCGCGTCGTCACGTTGGGAGGCAGGTTAACGCCGGTTCGAGCTGCGGCGGCAACAGCCAGCACCAACCCAGGCCCCTGAACCATATCTCGTGTAATGATCCGCTCCACCGCAGTCGCCGCCTCTGGGCCGCCGATTTCAACCAAGGTTTCGAGTGCCACGGCTTGCTCGCGGATCAAGGTATCGAGGCCAAAGCCGGAGAATCTCTTGCAGATACCCTCAAGGGCTGGCACAGCCGCCGTCAACTTACGCCGCCCACATTCGGTCATCCGGGAGAAGATTTCCGCGATCCCAGCGGTGGCGATTCCTGCCACCAATTCTTGATCCGGTAGCGAGCAGAGATCGGCAGGCGCGCGGCCATCGGCCCGCGATGAAGCCTTTGCCGATGGGGCTCGCTGTTCAAATAGGTGGAGCTGACTTTGCAACATGGCGGTGATGATGCCAATTTTCTGCAAAAGAGAGAAGGCGTGAAGTTCGCCGACCAAAACTGTTGGCAACACCCAAAAGTGGAGCGCCATCTCCTTTCTCGACATCAAGAATGAAGATGGATGCCCAATGGGCGAGAGGCTGGTCATGCTCAATGCCGACTCGGCCTAAAGTGAGGATCAAGGCTTATCTGCCGGAACCATAACCAGCTGTTGCGTGAAGTACGGGCAGTCATTGGACTTCCGAACCTTCCACTTCCCGTTGGCAACGGGACATATGGGCCGCTTGTACATGGCGCACCGCTTCGTTTTCCCACAAGTCCAAGGAAGCGGCCCTTTGACGTAGAATGCCACCGTGACAGCGATAGACGATATGACGAATAAACCCAGGATCATTCACAAGTGGCCCTATTACGGCTTAGGTTCATCGGAATCCTGTTTAGCCGCGTCACGGAACTCCTTCAGGTCATCCGATGATGGCTTTGTCCTACTCACAAGCCCACAAAGGTATTTGGCCAAATCTCTTGGAGTATGAGGTTTGGGAATGACCCCGGTGGCACCAGCTTTTAATGCTCCATCTAAAATTGCTTTTTCGTGAGATCCAGTGAAAACAACCAAGGGGACTTTGGAGAGATGCGTCTTTCCGGTCGCTCTGATTGCCCCAATCACCGCCAAACCGTCAATAGGCTCCATACCCAAGTCACACAAGATTAAATCAGGGGTGAGATCTCCAAAGGCAATTTGCAGCCCCTCAATCCCATCTGCTGCCTCCCAAATTCTTGCCGCCCCCATTGCGGCTAGAAGCTTTTTAAGCAGCGTCCGGGTGGTTACGTCATCATCAATGACTAGTATGCAGACGTTGTTGGAATCGAACTTAGCCAGATTATCCAAAGCTTTCCCCATGAGCCGACCCAAGCCGCTCGACATATATTGTCATAAAAACATTGGTCATCTCAAGGGCATCGAGCTGGATGGGGTATCAGCGGAAGACATCGCAAGGATGGAACGGGAGATGGAGAGGCTGAACCGGGATTACCGGGCGGTTGAAGGGAGCCTGGGCGACACCATGTTGGCTTTGGTGGTGACGAGGGGGTATGTCTCGAAGCTATTTCGCAACGAGGCGATTTCTGATTTCCTGGATCGTCACCCCCCCGAATTGGCCTTCGAGATGCGCAGCATCATCGACGCGGTCGGCGGCGACGCAAGAATGCTGGATCGATAAAGCAAGTTGATCAGGGGACCCGGCCCCTTGAATCGCGGGGACCGATGGAGACGCCGTACGAGGTGCGGATCAAGATCGGCGGTGGGGACGGCAGCGACCCTGACCTGAGCCCACCACTGACCTGCCTTATCGCAGGCCACAAACGCAAAACGCGGCCGACCAGGAAGAGGACTCCCCCGGTCGGCCGCGTCAGTTGGATGGAAGTGTGGGCTACTTGCCGATAGGTGGGGCCTGCGCCAACAAGGTGCGGGTCTGCTCGGAATCCGCCGATCCACCGAATTCGAAATCGAAGGCGGTGGCGAACTTTCCCGCCAGCAAGGTGACGACGGAAATGATGCAGCCACCAACGGCGGTGTTGCCATCGACGTTGCCGAACACCATGAAGCCGATGCCGCCGACGATGCCGAGTCCAGCGGTGACTAGCAGGACATTGGCGCGAGTGTTGCCCCTGCCTGCTTTGATGAACTCGCTGTCCCTGGCACGGGTGTTCTGGCGGTCGACCAGGGTGGCCGTCAGTGTGGTAATGGCCCAGGTCATCTGCTGCATGCGTTCGGCATGGGCGAATCCTTGCGCCTGGGAGCGAAGCTGGAACACCAGATTAGGGTCGGCCAGCGCCTCGCGGGCCTTGTCGGGATCGTCGGTACCGGTGATGGCGCGGACGGTGTCGGCCAGTTTGCCGACCGCCTTCTCGGCATCGTCACCGAACAGGCTGGCGATGTCCGGCACCACATCCAGCGCTACCTTGGCCAGCCCAGCGATGGGATTGGCGGCGATGGCGGCAGCATCGCCGAGGAGATCGAGCAGATTCATGATCAGGCGCTCCCCAGCCCCATGCCAATTCCGGCCAGGATCACCTCTCTGGCGTAGGGCTGCTGGCCGTTTTCATGGCGGATGATGGCTTCGACCAGTCCGGCCATGGTGTCGGCCTTGGTCAGGTCGATGGCCTGATCGGGCGTTACCCCCAGGCGGGAGGCGACATGGGCGATATAGGAGCCGGTGTCGTTCTCGCAGCCCGGTGCCCAGCGATTGATGATGCCGGCGATGGTGTTCAGGCCATAGCGGCGCTGGTAGCCGAGCAGGATGCGGGCCAGCGCCCGGATACCGGCTTCGGGACTGACGAATTCCTCGAACACCGGATCGTCGTCGGTGGCGCACTCGCCCTGCCATTGGGTCTTGTCGCCGGGGGATTCCTTGATGTTGCCAGGATTGTTCAGGCGGATGCCGCGCGGCACGGCGCAGGTCTTGGTCATGGCAATGCTCCAACGAAAAATGCCGCCCGGTGGGGCGGCTGTGTGGGCGGGAAATGAAATCGGCTAATTCACATGCACCCGCGCATCCTCGGCGACGGCGGAGATTTCGACCTGCTCGGCGCGGGGACGGATGGCCAGCACGCGGGCGGATTGCGCCCAGGCTTGGCCGGGACCGAAGCTGAAATACGTCCGCTCCTCGGAGCCGCCGGTATAGGGCGTGACGCTCAGCGGTTCGGCGAGACGCACCATGGTGGGTGCATCGGCCACCGCCTCGACCCGGAACGGCCCGGCCAGCCCACCGTCGCGGCGGCGCAGTGCCAGGTAATGGGTGGCGCCCTCGGTCCATTCCACCGGCTCGGACAAGGCCAGAACGTCGCCCTGGTGGCCGATCACCTCACCGCCCTGGCCCCAGCGGGGCATGTCGTGGGTGATGGCGACCAGATCGCCATAGGTCGGGATCATGCCCTCCAACTCGGTGCGGAAGGTGACCATGCGACGGCGATAGCGGTTGTTGGCGGCGATGTAGAGACCTTCCCGCTGGGCATGGTCCTTGGCGGTGCAGCCGAACAGATTGACCTTGGCGGGATTGTCGCCCTGGCTGTCGGGCAGCTTCGCCGTGGTCTCGTCGGGCTTCCAGGTCCGCGACGAGAAATACTCCACCGTCACGGCGTCGGCGGTGTCGTCGCCGGGCATGACGTATTTGATCTTGAACGAGCCCCTGACGATGTTGCGCGGCCCGAACATCGCCACCGGCATGGTCTGCGGCGCGTCGCGGATGATGCGGACGATACCGCCCTGCTGGATGGGCACGGCCCTGCCGCAGCGAGCGATACGGGTCAGGGCCTCCCACACTGTCATGCTGGTGTCGAACACCGCGTCGAAGGAATCGCCACGGGCAGCCCAAACGGCATCCAGGGTGACCAGCGTCTTGAGGTCGATGCGGCTGTCGGCCAGCTTGGCGCCATACTCCGCCTTGCAGGCATCGGCGAAGGCCCAGGCGATGGAACGGGTCGGCTGCGGCGCCGACCAGCCACCGGTCGCCGACCACACAGGCAGCTTGCGGGTGGCGATGACGTTGATCATGCGGCTGGAGCGCTGGCTCAGATTGTCGGTGGCCCGCATCTTGACCGCCAGCAAGGTGACGGCGCCGAAATCGGGCTGGCCGGTCAAATAGGCGCGCAGAGCGCCCCAGCGGATTTCATGACCGGTACGTTCGGCGGTGTCCTTGGTGTCGAGACGCTTGAGGCGGACCTCGTAACGGCCCGGACTGACCGAATAGCGGAAGGACAGACGGATGGTGCTGTTGGTGGCGGCGGTATGCGACGGCTGCGCCAGAACCGCCCAGCCGCCGATGGCTCCGCCCTCGGCATCGATGGCCCGTGCTTCGACCTGCCACTGGACGGTACGGCTATCGAGACTGCCGCCGTCATTGGCGTAATAGAGGCCACGCGGCATCACCACGTCGATGCCCAGCGCCCCCGCCGTGGTATCGACCGGGTTGGCGGTAAACGGGCCGATATATCCGTCGTCGCCCGATTGCACCAGATTGGGCGCCACCAGTTCCTGGCCCGCCACCTCGGCGGCGGTGACCACATCCGGCTCGAACAGGGTGACCCGGCTGCCGGGAGGAACGGTTTCGGTCTGGACCTCCTCGAAGGAGGAAATCGGGGTGTCCTCAATACGGATCTGCTCGACCGCATACTCGCCCTGGCCGATGACGTGAAGCTGGTAGAGGTACTGCTCGCCGCCGACGTAATCCTGGTAAGGCTCCGAGGCCAGATCGGGATAGATCAGATGGCGGCCATAGATCACCGGGATCGGCTGGCCCAAGCGCCCCTGATTGCCCTGAGCCTGGATCGAATAGGTCGGGCTGGGGGCCGGGGCGCTGCCGCTGCCGCCCCAGTTGAGCGACGGCATGGACGGCTTGGGGGCCGGGATCACCGTATTGATCAGCATCGAACCGGCCAGGGCGATTCCGGCGGTGGCCATGGCGGCGGCGCTGCCGGCGGCGGTGTAGCCCATGGCCACCGCCGCCATGGGGCCCAGATAGATGGCGGCCACCATCACCGCGATGGTGAGTACGATCCGCATGGGGTTCTTGCCGCCCCCGCCACCACCCCCGCCGCCCTGGGGCCAGCGAATGACGGTGACGACCTCGCCGTCCACGATGGCCCGGACGGCATAAATGCCGACCGGCACCGTCATGCCGCCGATCAGGATTTCCGGCCCGTCGGACCAGCAATCCTCGGCGATGCCGCAAGCCTGCAACAGGCCGCCCAGCGTGATCCCGGATTCCACCGCATGAACCGAGCGGCTGGCCACCGGCTCGAACGGATTGGTGACGATGACGATGGAGGCGGTCATCACTGGCCGCCAATGAACCGGTAGAATCCTTCGATGGCCCAGCCGTTGAGCTTGAGCGCGTCCGAACGCTGGAACACCACCCCGGCGCCCTCGGCGCAATGCAGGACGCCGCCGCCATCCGCGTCGAGCCAGATTCCCACATGGATGGGATGGCGGGACCGGCGCAACAGCACGCAATCGCCTTCCACAGGCGGATCAACCTTGGCCCAGCGTTGCCGCTCGGGGTGGTCGCGGAAGGTCCGGCCCATGACCAGCATGTCTTCGGGATTGCCGATCTCGGGTAGCAGGCGGCCGAAATGCTCGGCTTGGACCATGCGGACGAATTCCCAGCAATTGAACAGGTCCGGCCCGCTGCCGTGGACGGACCACGGCAGGCCGATCAAGGCGATGGCCCAATGGGGGCCACCAACCGGCGACTGGCATTCGCGGGTCATTGTTGCTATCCTCATCTGGTCAGAATGGTCAGGAGACGCCCATGCACGCGTGGCAGGTTCAGGACGCCAAGGCCCGGTTCAGCGAGCTGCTGCGCAGCGCCGCAGCCGAAGGCCCGCAGGCGATCACCGTTCGCGGCCGCACCACGGCGGTGGTGATGTCCCAGGACGAGTACGAACGGCTGAAGGGGCGCAAGCCGTCGCTGGTGGAATTCCTGCGGTCGTCGCCGCTGTCCGGCGTGGACCTCGATATCGAGCGCGACCGCTCGCCGTCGCGGAACATCGAGTTGTGAGCTATCTGGTCGATACCTGCGCCCTGTCGGAGCTGATCCGGCCCGTCCCGGCGCCACAGGTGGCGGAGTGGTTCGAGACGGTGCCGCAGGAGGCACTATTCATCAGCGCCCTGACCCTGGGTGAAATCCGCCGGGGTGCCGAGAAACTGGCGGATGGGCGGCGGCGCGGCCGGATCATCGCCTGGCTGGAGATCGAGTTACCCGACTGGTTCGAGAGCCGCGTGCTGCCGGTCGATGCCGCTGTCGCCGACGAATGGGGCCGCCTGACCGCACGGATCAAACAACCGCTGCCAGCCATCGACAGCCTGATCGCCGCCACCGCCCTGAAGCACCGGCTCACCGTGGTAACCCGCAACGTCGCCGACTTCGCGGCGGCCGGCGTCGATATCCTCAATCCCTGGGAGGCATAGCCGTCATCACCGCGCCAGACCGGGAAAGCGCCGGGCGGTGTAGGTGATGGATGGGAAGGACTTGTTGCCCGCGTCCAGCATGCGGGCACGCCCCGTTACCCTCATGGTGTCGGCCTCGACATCGGTCAGGGTCATGGTGATGGGCGGGTCCATATGGGGGCCGTTGAGGTCGGTGGAGAGATAGGGCCGCCAGGTGATCTCAATCACCTGCTGGCTGACGGCGGCCCCTTCCAGGGCGTCGGTGATGTCGCTGCCGACATTGTCGAGGGTGACGGTGATTTCCGGGACTGGAGCGGTATCCACCGGCGGTGGCGAGAACTCAAAAGCCAGCGCGGCGAAGGTCACCCGCTTACCGCCATCGCGGGGCGCACCGGCCTCCAGCCGGGCGGTGAGATCGGCATGGTCACGGACCACCCGGATCGGCTCGTCAAAGGTTGGATGCCAGATCTCCAACGTATCGAGAATCACCGTTCCGGCCGGGGCCGATGCAAACGCCTCCTTCAGCGCCTGCGACAACGCCGGATCAGGCATGGTTGTCCTTGCCGGGCACGCACATGGGTGACGGGAACGGGCAGCCACAGCGTGTTGACGTGATCCTTCGGGGCCTGGGCGATGGCATTGAGCCGGGCCGGGATTTCGCGGGCCTTGGAATTGCTGAAGATGCCGACATTGTCGGAGAACGCCACGAAGGGAGCAGCGTTGGGGATCGGGGGGATGGTCAGGGGCATGGGATCAGGTCTCCGCGTAGAAGGTTTCGAGGCCGCAATCGCCGAAGGATTCCAGGCTGCGCTCGCCGACCATCACGGCCCCGGTGACATCCATGTTCCGTTCGTCGCGATTGAGCAGCATCCACCGCTCTTCCCCGCCATGAGGGATGTCGCCCAGCCTGGAAGCCCGGGTGAGCATGAGGATGTCCTCGCCGCTTAAGTCCGGGGCGTAGAGCCCGGCGGCCTTGGTCGCCACCTTGCGCAGCAGGGCGTCGTAGGAATCGGTGTCCTGGACGGTCTCGATCAGCTCGATGGCCTTCACCATCAGGGCGAAATCGTCCATCCGCAGATTGGGATCGTCGAGCTTGGCCGAGATGGTGGCGAAGGCGTTGTCCTGGGCGGATTTGAGCGTCAGGTAATGGGCAAGGGTGGTCATGGGCCTTCCCTTCAGAACAACTCGATGCCGAGCGTCCGGTAGTCCGAGCCCCTGCGGGCGGAGACGATCAAGGTTTGCAGATCGAGCCCGGTGGCATCGGCAACGATGGTGGCCGCCGCTTCCGCCGCCGCGGCGAAGCTCTCGGCCTGTCCGGCCCAGAAGGCGCCATCGTTTTCGGCCTGAGCCGCAACAATTGCCGACGCGGTGGCACTGGCCTCGGCGGCCACGGCCAAAGCCGAGGCTGCCGCCGCCCGTTGCTCGGACAAATTCGCCGCTTCCGCACTCGAGCGGGAGGCGGCTTCGCTGGCGCCGGTCGCGCTAGCGAGGCATTGGCCGCCGATGCCGAGGCTGCCGCATCGATCGCTGCCTGCGTGGTGACGGCTTTCGCCGCCACCGTGGCTGTCCGGGCCTGTTCCGCCTGGGCGGCAGCGTTTTCCGAGGCTTGCCGGGATGCCTGCGCCGCGACCGCGCTGGCATTGGCCGCAGCGGCATTGCCGGACGGGGCTGAAGCACTGGCGGCGGCATGGGTTTCCGACGATCTGGCTGCCTGGGCATTTGCCGCGATACGCTCCACCAGGGCTGCAAGACGGGACTGATCCCACTCCACCCGCTTCGGCAGATCGGCGACGATGGTGACCGGTCCGTCGGCGAAGCGGACGGTGCCAGTGTCCTTGCCGGCGACGGCGCGGTCCTGATCGGCCAGGGAGCCGTATTTCAGCGCCAGCGTACCATCCAGCCAATCCTTGACAGTCTTGGCGGCACGCAGGGCTTCGTCGGCTTCCTCCTGGAGCAGCGCCAGGGTTTCGGCGGGCAGAGCGGTCACCGCGCCGACCGGCATGGTGACGAGATCGGCCAGACGGGGACGATTGGGGATGGTCATTGCCGGCCTCCCTTCACCGTCCGCCGGGTGGCCATGATGGCGAAATAGGCCACCCGGTCCTCGGCGACGCGGCCCTGGGCCAGCAGCAGGTGGCCGTTATCGGCCAGGGTCATGGCCAGACCGGCGACCCGGTCCAACTCGCACCGCGCCGGTTCCGCGAACGGCGAAATCCGGGGGGCACGGTCACAGACGAGATGGCCTTCGTGATAGGCGACGCGCTCACCGGGCGCGGCCCGGTCGATCCAGGCGAGGAAGCCCCGCTCGTCCAGCACCAGCGTGCGGATCGGAGTCTCGGCGGCGATCATCGCGCACCGTCGTGCTGTCGCGCGACCGCTCCACCTCGAACGCTTCGATATCTTCCAGCCGGTACACCACCCGGCCGCCCATCTTGAGGAATTTCGGGCCTTCGCCCGTCCACCGCCACCTCTCAAGGGTGCGGTGCGAAATGTTCCAGCGAGCGGCAAGCTCGATCTGGTTCATATGCCTGACTGCCATCTAGTTCTCCTTCGGTTTCATTCGAAAACCGAGGAGAAGGATGACGTCCGATCAGAAATCCGTCGTCGGGACCGCCGATGGACCATCAGGGGACGAATTAGGATGAATCAGGGGAGCTTAAGGGGATGATCTGGGGGATGGCTGGGGGACGAAGACCGTTCCAGACATGCAAAAAGCCCGGCAAGCCGGGCTTTCGCAGGGGGGACCTAGGAAAACTTGATGTTAATGCGGTATTTGCCGCGCTGGTCCGATTGAATCAACTTGCGCCATTCCGGCTGTGTCTTGAACAGATCCGCCATCCGCGTACAGGACGAGCCAGCCTCCGCCAAGACCAACTTTCCATAACGCCAGGGGGATGCGGTGGTGGCGGCGTCATGGAGGATCCGCACCACCTTTGCCTGGATAGTACAGAGGGTGTAGGTCCGATCCCCCAGGGTCACCTCGCTGAAGTCATTGCGATGGGAAAACACACTCTCGGTCGACCGTGGCGTTCCTCCAAGACCATGCTTCGATTCGGCTCGATCCCTCTCTTCCCTGCGAATTACAAGTTCTTCCTTCTTGATCACAATGCCGTCTTCTGGATGGAGAACGTCGCAATACTGCTCGGGCGGCGCATCGAAGTGCTGCACATGAACTTCACCTTCATGGAACAGTTTGTAGACATCGTGCGGGCGTAAATCCCGCAGCCCCTGAAACCATACATACTCTTCAGGAATGCTAAAGCACTGACCATCATCAGTGTGTTCGTATGATCCCAGTTCGACCCGAACGCCGTAGAGCCGAACAGAGACCTTCAACAAGCCATTTTCAGCCAGATAGGCGAGATCGCGCTGGGGCACAGCCCAGCGTTCTTCGACCTCCTCCAAGGCATAATAGTCTTTTTCGATCCCGACCATCGGCGACCACCCACGCAAGCCAACGTTCCTCCTTTACTTTATTCTCTTGACCGCGACAAATCAATCCTTTTTAATCCACGCTATCCACAGGCATGGGATAACTTTATGCGATACACCATGGCCGATAGGCTTAGAGCGCGATCCCGGCAACTCGGCATGACAGCCGGCCGCGTCGCCGAACTTGCGGGTGTCAACAGGTCGTTCGTCTACGACATCATGCGCGGAAGATCGGAAAACCCGAGTCTGGAGAAACTCGACCTGATCTCCGAGGCGCTCAATGTCGAACGGAACTGGCTGCTCCATGGCATTGGTGGTGTCGATGGCGAGTCCCCCATCATGGAAGACCCCATGGGGGTGTTCGTCAGCATTTCTTCCGTCCAAGTCAGTGCATCGATGGGCGGCGGGAATCTCGTTTCTGACGAGGTC
Source organism: Magnetospirillum gryphiswaldense MSR-1 v2 (assembly GCF_000513295.1). Taxonomy (NCBI): domain Bacteria; kingdom Pseudomonadati; phylum Pseudomonadota; class Alphaproteobacteria; order Rhodospirillales; family Rhodospirillaceae; genus Magnetospirillum; species Magnetospirillum gryphiswaldense. The sequence continues at coordinate 2,429,458 of NC_023065.1, read as the reverse complement.
GAGAATGGAGAACCCTACCACTTTCAGCGATCCTGGATTCTCCACGACCTGAAAGCCGACCCTAACAACCTTCGGATCATGCACGTCGAGGGCGACAGCATGATGCCGACACTGCATTCCGGTGACGTGGTGCTGGTAGATCTATCGAAGCGCTTGCCAACCCCTCCAGGAATCTTTGTATTGTTTGATGGAATAGGACTAGTTGCCAAGCGGCTGGAACACATCCCAAACCACGACCCTCCGAAGGTTCGCGTGATATCGGACAACACCTTCTACACACCCTACGAACGGACGGCGGATGAAGTGAACATCATTGGGCGGATTCGCTGGTTTGCTCGAGAGATCTGATGGGCGATGATGGTCATGGCGGATAGCGAAGCCGACCGAGAAGCGAAACTTGCGGAGATCGTTGCCAAGATCCGCTACATCCTTGTAGGAGATGCGCCACAGGAATTCGTCAAGGCTGTAGCGCCCGAGCCACCACAACAGGTATTGACCGGAATCGGTGTCGGTCGAGCCCATCGCTTAACCTTATTGGCAAACCATGTATTCGGCGATGAAGAGAAGGCCTGCATTTGGCTGACGGAGCCGCAAGAAGAATTTGGGGGCAAATCCGTCATGCAATTAGCCGTGAATCCTGCCGTTGCTGATCATATCGAAGAGGCGTTACGGCGGATCCATGAGGAACGGATTTTCAGAGATTAGGCAGCGGAAATCACAAAGAACAGTTGCTGGAAAAGGGGGCTATCAGCCATGAAATGCACCCTCCCTCATGACTTGAAAATTTTTGCTATCACTCTGGCGTAATCCACAGATCAATGCCATCCGGCGCATCCCAATCGTCCACGTCGCTCATCTCCTTGGCTGGCACCAAGGTCTCGCTTTATCCTTGCAAATCTGACATCAGATATCATAATTGCAAGGATGATTGAGCGCCGTCACCGTCCCGCCATCGAGAACCTGCTCCAGCGCCATCCGGCGGTAGCATTGCTCGGACCTCGCCAGAGTGGCAAGACAACGCTTGCGCTGGAAATCGGCGAGAGCCGCCAATCCATCTATCTCGATCTCGAGTCACCTTCCGATCTGGCCAAGCTGGCGGAACCCGAACTGTACCTGGCCGCCCACGAAGACAAGCTGGTCATTCTCGACGAAGTCCAGCGCGCGCCTGATTTGTTCAAAGTCCTGCGCGGATTGATCGACGCCGGTCGGCGGCGAGGCCGTCGGTCTGACCGCTTCCTCTTGCTCGGATCTGCCTCGATCGAACTCCTGAAGCAATCATCGGAGACGCTGGCCGGGCGCATCGCCATGTTCGAGTTGACCCCGTTCGACGCCCAGGAAGTGGTAAAGGGCATCGGCGATATGGATCGCCACTGGCTGCGCGGCGGCTTCCCGGACAGCTTCCTGGCACCTGATGACCGCGACAGCGCCGAGTGGCGGCAGGCCTTCATCCGCACCTATCTGGAACGCGACATCCCTCAGTTGGGGCCACGGGTGCCGGCGGAAACCCTTCGCCGATTCTGGACCATGCTCGCCCACGAACAAGGGGGGCTGCTCAACGCCGCCCGCATCGGCCAGGGCCTAGGTGTTGCCGGCGTCACCGTCGCCCGCTATCTTGACCTGTTGGTCGACCTGCTACTTGTGCGGCGGTTGACGCCGTGGATGTCCAATACCGGCAAGCGCATGGTCAAGTCGCCTCGCATTTTCGTCCGCGACAGCGGCATCGTGCATACCCTGCTTGGGCTGGAAACAATGGAAGACCTTCTCGGGCACCCGGTCGCCGGAAGCAGTTGGGAAGGCTATGTCATCGAGAACCTGCTGGTGGCGGCACCAGACAATGCCCAGGCCGGATTCTACCGGACGTCGGCGGGCGCCGAGGTGGATCTGATCCTGTCCACCGGACCTGGCCGGCTATGGGCCATCGAGATCAAGCGCAGCCTATCACCGCAGCCATCGAAGGGATTCTGGCTGGCCTGCGACGACATCAAGCCCGATGCCCGTTTCGTGGTCTATCCCGGCACCGAGCGATATCCTCTGAAGGATGGCCTGGAGGCCATTGGGCTCACCGAGATGATGGCCTTGCTGGGGCCGAGGCCATGACCCTCCTGCGCAGGATTTCGATTCCTGATGAGTCCATGGTGAGTCCATGGCGATTGTCCAAACGCAAAAAAGCCGCCCCGATCGGCGGCTAGAGCATTTTCACATCGAGCGTCCATATCCGTCGTGGGCGAAGAAATTGGCGCATTCCTCGGGCGGAAACAGGTCGATGAGTTTTCCGATCACGTCCCATAAGGTGTTGATGGTGCGGGCTTGCGCCTTTCGCAGCAGGCTCTTGAGCTTGGCGAAGGCGAGCTCGATGGGATTGAGGTCTGGGGAGTAGGGCGGCAGATACCGCAGGGTGGCCCCTCGGGCTTCGATGAGTTGCTTGACCCCTGCCACCTTGTGGGCGGGCAGATTGTCCATTACGACGATGTCGCCGGGCCGCAAGGTCGGAGCCAGGACCTGCTCGACATAGGCCAGGAAGATCGCGCCATTCATCGCCTTGTCGATGACGAAGGGGGCGGAGATTCCGTCATGCCGGAGCGCCCCGACGAAGGTGGTCATTTTCCAATGACCGTGCGGCACCGCAGCCAGCAGCCGCTGACCGCGCGGCGCCCGTCCGTAGCGCCGGGTCATGTTGGTCGATGCCCCGGTTTCATCAAGGAAGACCAAGCGGGTTGGGTCCAGCGCCGGCTGCTCGGCTCGCCAGGCGATGCGTCCTTCGGCTACGTCGGGACGTTCCTGCTCGGCAGCATGCGCACTCTTTTTTTCAGACTGAGGTCGAGCCGCTCAAGCGTGTTCCACAGGCCGCCGACGCTGATCGACACGCCCAATTCGGCCAGAACCCAGGCGCGCAACTCAGCCAGCGTGGCATCGGGCTCGACCTTGATCTGCGCCTGCAACGCCTCAAGGTGAGCCGCCAGCTTCTGTCCTGGCCGCCCAGGCCGTGGCTTCACCGTCGTCTCGCCGGTGGCCCGGCGGCGGCCTTGGGCCTTGTAGATGTACGAAACGCTCACCCGGAACAGCGGCGCCACCTCGTAGGCGCTCATGCCGCTGTCCACAGCCGCCAAAACTCTATCGCGCAAGTCCTGAGAATAGGACTGCCCTGAGCGCCACGTCATCGCATCATCCTCGGGAGCGTTGTTACCGAAGATGTTGAATCACAAAATGACCTCAGGGGGAATCCTCTACCGATTCCGCTCGGCGTGAAACCGCTCTAGACCCATGGCTCATTCGGGTCAGGGAGAGGATGACGGCAATCGTCTTGCCGCGGCGGCGGCGGCGGAAGAACTGCGCCAATTGGCGCAACTGATCGGCAGCAGCAGCACGGACCTGACGACCCGCTTCTTCGATCTCGCCCGCTCGACCCAGGGCCAGACCGCTTGCGTGCGCGAGGTTCTGGATATTGCCGGCATCGTCGATTCGCAAGCCGGCGGCACCGAATTTTCCGCCGTCATCAGCCATCTGGGCGGCACCTTGGGGGAATTCGTCCGCGAGGTGCTGCACATGTCCAAGCAAGCAGTCAGCATGGTTCGGGCCATCGACGCCGTCTTGGAGGATCTGTCGCGGTTGCGTCATTCGGTGGAAGGCATCGACCGTATCACCGCCAAGACCAACCTGCTGGCCCTCAATGCCCGCATCGAGGCGGAGCGGGCGGGGGAGGCCGGGCGATCATTCGGTGTTGTCGCCGGTGAGGTGCGCGACCTGTCACGGGCCACTTCGGACCTGGCCGCCAGTATCAAACAGGAAATCCATACCATCAGCGAGGCCTTGAAGAATGGCCACGCCACCTTGGCCGAAGTCGCGTCCATGGATATGACCCGGCAGATCGAAGCCAAGGAAGAGGTGGAGCAGACCTTGGTCATGCTGAAGGAGCGCGACCACAGATTGACCGCCGCGGCCCAAGCCAGCATGGAAAACGCCCAAGCCATCGAACAGGCGGTGTCGGCCATCGTCACCGACATGCAGTTCGAGGATCGCACCCATCAGCGGATCGACCGGGTCGCCCAGGCCTTGGATGCGTTTCACCAGGGCGGCGTGCTGACGTTGTCTCCCAGCACCCTGGCCATCGCCCCCAAGGCGGGGGCGGATGACGACGTCACCATGTTCTGATGCCGAACGGCGGGCTTCGGCCACTCGCATGGGGGAACGTCCGCCCGTCAGATAGGCGGCGATCCAGTGACGGTGCATGGGAAAACCCTCTTTCCCCAATGCGATGTCAATAAGGCAGCGTCGAGAAAACAAAAAGGCCGGCAAAGTGCCGGCCTTTTCTGATGGCGGGAACCGCCCCCATTCTAACGCTTCATCTTGGTCAGAACGAAATACAGCAGTCCGCCGGTGACGACCAAGATGCTGACCAGAAAGCCCAAAGCGATGATGGCTTCATTGTCCAAGACCATGACGGTTTCCCCCTTGCACGTTGCATAGGGGCGGACCTTAGCACCTGAAATCACTGTAGGCCTTGATCTGGATCAGAGAAGGGCGGGGGCTGGGTATGTCTGTGACGGTATTCTGCCGAGATGGCTATGTTAAAAGGCATGTGTGCGGACAGGGGTATGGTTGGAGAGATTCTTAATCTTTATTCAAGGTAGCGACTGTTTGTTCATGAGCTGTTTAAGAATCAATGCGTCGACCGGAAATTAGGCACAATACGTCACAATTTGTCTGTGGAGTCCGTCTTGTGCGTCGCCTATCCTGCTAAAGTCGCAGAATCAGAAGGTTTGCCGCGGATGGGCGCGAAACACGGGCATAAGGATTTTACTCCAGGGGTTTATGATGGACTTCGGCGCGGAGGCGGCTATGTGGTCGTGGCGTCGGTGTTTCTCAATATCCTTGCCCTAGCGCTGCCCTTGGCGTTGCTCCAGATCTATGACCGCATCATCCCCAATTCTTCCCTTGGTACGCTTTTACTGTTGCTGGCCGGCGTCGTCTCGGCGGTGGTGCTGGAGGGGGTGCTGCGGGTGGCCCGAGCCGAGATCGTCGGCTGGATCGGCATTCAGTTCGAGCACACGGCCAGTTGCAAGGCCTTTGCCCATGTCTTCGACACCCCCGCCGACGAACTGGAAAAGGTCGGTCCCGGCGAATTGATCGAGCGCTTGGGCGGTTTGCCCACCGTGCGCGAGGTGTTTTCGGAAAATTGGACCCTGGTGGTCTGCGATCTGCCCTTCGTCCTGCTGTTCCTGGGGGCCATCGGTTATCTGGCCGGCTGGCTGGTGCTGGCCCCCACCGCCGTGTTGATTGGGTTTGCCGCCTTCGCCCTGCTGGGCAGCAAGGCCTCCGAGCAGGCGATCCAGGATTTCAACACCGTCCGCGATCGTCGCCAGAATTTCAGCATCGAGGTCATCCACGGCGTCCATTCGGTCAAGTCCATGGCCATGGAAGCGCAGATGATCCAGCGTTACGCCCGCTTGCAGGAAGCGGTGGCCAAGAATTCGCACCGCGTGGTCCAGGTCAGCACCAATTCCCTGGGCGTGGCCGGTGTGTTCTCGCAATTGCTGACCTTGTCGGTGGTCATTTTCGGCAGCCTGATGGTGGTGGACAACGTCCTCACCGTCGGCGGCCTGTCGGCCTGCACCTTGCTGGCGGGCCGCGCGTTGCAGCCGGTACAGAAGGCGGTGGGGCTGTGGACCCGCTGGCAGACCGCCAAGCTGATGCGGGCGCGCTTCGAGACCATCTTTCAACTGCCGTTGGAGCCCCGGGCCGAGGCGCCGGTGGTGCAGCCGATCCGGGGGCAGGTGGATTTGAAAGGCGTGGTGTTCAAGCATGCTGCCGATGCCGAGCCTTTGTTCAACGGTCTCGACCTGCATATCCGTCCGGGCGAGCGCATCGCTATCGGCGGCGATAACGGCTGCGGCAAATCGACGCTGTTGCGCATGTTGCACGGCTCCATCGCTCCGACCGAGGGCGAGATTCTACTGGACGGCATTCCCATCCAGCAGCACGAACGCGATCACCTGATGCGGTCGGACGGCATCGCCTTCATTCCTCAACGTGGCGAGTTGCTGCGCGGCACCATCTTGGAAAACCTGACCATGTTCCGTCCCGACCGCCGCAAGGAAGCCTTGCGGTTGGCCGGTGTGATGGGGCTGGACGAGGTGGTTTATCGTCTGGCCCACGGGTATCACACCCGAGTCGGCGACGGCTCCACCGACATTCTGCCGCGTGGCGTGGTCCAGCGCGTCGCCGTCATCCGTGCTTTGGTCAGCCGGCCGCGGGTGCTTTTGTTCGATGAAGCCAACGCCGCCATGGACGGCCCCGGCGACGAACGTTTGCGTCAGTACTTCGAGTCCATGTCGCGTGACACCACCCTGATCATGGTCACCCTGCGCCCCAGCATGCAGCGTCTGGCCGACAAGGTGCTGCGCATCGAAGGCGGCAAGCTGGTCAAGGCGGCGCCGCCACAGGCGCCGGTGGCCAACACCGATGTTGGCCTTGCCGGAAAGGTGATCGCATGACCGCGCCGTCGCATCATGGTGCCGCCCCCAGTTGGGATGCGCCGCCGCCGCGCTTCGACCTGAACGAAGAGCGCGCCGCCGACGGTCATCTGGGTGGGTTCGAGGCGGTCACCGATGTGGCCGCCTGCATCCTGCCGCTGTTGTCGTCGCTGGGCTGGGAAGGCGATCTGGTGCATGTGGCCGAATCGCTGCCGCATTTCGCCGACACCTTGGACCTCACCGATCTTTTGAACATCCTGGCCAATCTGGGCTATGCCAGCCGGTCGCTGGAACTGGCGCCGTCGCGCATGGATCTGCGTCTGATGCCATGCCTGTACATGGCGCCGGGCAAGATGGCCATGGTGCTGGTGCGCGAGGACGAGGAAAATCCCGGCAAGATCGTCGCTTTCGATGCCGAGCAGCGCGCCTATGTCACCGTCGAGCCGCCGAAGGTGCGCGGTCGCATCTATCGCTTCGCCCAATTGGACGAGGATGAGCGGGCCAAGCTGGAAGACGCCCCCAAGAATTTCGTCTTCGCCGTCACCAACCGCTTCAAGCCCTTGTTCGTGCGCATGCTGGCGGCGTCCCTGGTGTCGAACCTGCTGGTGCTGGTGACGCCCTTGTTCATCATGGCCATCTACGACCAGTTCCTGCCCACCGGATCGGTGCCGCTTCTGGTATCGCTGCTGGCCGGGTCGATCATCGCCATCCTGGGCGATTACGCCATCCGCGGCGTGCGCTCGCGCATGATCGCCTATATGGGGGCGCGGCTGGATCACCTGCTGGGGCTGGCCATTTTCCGCCGCCTGCTGATGCTGGCGCCGCCTTATACCGAACAAGCCAACTCCAATTCCCAGATCGCGCGCTTACGCGATTTCGAGATGGTACGCGAGTTCTTCACCGGACCGCTGGCCACCACCTTGGCCGAGGCCCCGTTCATCATCGTCTTCCTGCTGGCCATGGCTTTGTTGGGCGGCCCCTTGGTGTTCGTGCCGCTGGGGGCCTTGGTGCTGTTCACCATGATCGCCTTCGCCACCCGTCCCGTGGTCGAGCGCAAGGTCAACGCCGCCACCCGCGCCGCCTCGCGCCGACAGGAATTCCTGGTCGAGGCTCTGTCCAAGCCCCGCGCCATCAAGGAAGCCGGGGCGGCGGGCATCTGGGGTGACCGCTTCCGCACGCTGTCGGCCGATGCCGCCTTGAAAAGCCATGAATCCACCCGTGCCAACGTGGTTGTGGCCACCGCCTCGCAAGGCCTGGTGATGCTGACCGGCATCATCACCCTGGGGTGGGGCGTGGAACGGGTTCTGCTGGGCAGCATGACCGTGGGCGGCCTGATGGCGTCGATGATCGTGGTGTGGTGGATCTTGCGCCCGTTGCAGACCGGTTTCACCTTGGCGGCGCAGATCGAGCGCGTCCAGGCCTCTATCGGTCAGATCAACCGGCTGATGCAGTTGAAGCCGGAGCGTCAACTGACCCCGTCCATCCAGACCTTGCCGCAATTCAAGGGCAAGGTGACGCTGACCAATGTGTCGTTGCGCTATGCCGCCGATTCCGATCCGGCGGTGTTGGGGCTGGCGCTTCAGGCCGAGCCGGGCGAGGTGGTGGCGCTGATCGGCCCCAATGGTTCGGGTAAGTCCACCGTGCTCAAGCTGTTGCTGGGGCTGTACCGCCCGCAGACCGGCGCGGTGATGATCGATGACATCGACATCCGTCAGCTTGATCCCATCGAACTTCGCCGTCTGATCGCCTATGTGCCGCAGCAGCCCGACATGTATTTCGGTACGGTGGGGCAAAATCTGCGTCTGGCCCGGCCCGAGGCGTCGGACGAGGAATTGCGCTGGGCCTGCCAGGAAGCCGGCCTTTTGGAAGATATCCTGGAATTGCCCCGGCAGTTCGAGACCAAGCTGGGCGACGGCGCCACCGACCGCTTGCCGGCCAGTTTCCGCCAGCGGCTGTCCTTGGCGCGGGCCTATCTGAAGCGTGCCCCCATCACTCTTTTCGACGAGCCGGCGTCCAGCCTGGACTTCATGTCCGATCGCCAATTCATGAAAACCCTGGAACGCATGAAGGGTCACAGCACCGTCTTCCTGGTCACCCATCGCCCCTCTCACCTGAAACTGGCCGACAAGATCGTCGTGCTGGTGCAAGGTCAGGTGCGCATGGTCGGTCCGGCCAAGCAGGTGTTGGATCGTCTGCCGCCCAATTTCTTCTGAGCCCCCGGGAAAAAAGTCATCATGTCCGAAGCTGCCGCCCTCACCCCGACCCCATCGCCCATGGGACCGCCCAAACTGGAAAAGGCCACCCGCCAGATCCGGCATCTGGCGCAGTTCGCCATCGTCGAGGAATCGGGGATTTCGGCGGTTTCCCGCGCGGCCGTCATCATTGTTTCGGCGGTGGTCGCCGCCTTCATCGTGTGGGCCAGCTTCATGCGCATCGACGAGGTGGCGGTGACCTTCGGCACTGCCGTGCCCTCGCGCTCGGTTCAGGTGGTTCAGCATCTGGAGGGCGGCATCGTCCGCGAGATTTTGGTCGAGGACCGGGCCATGGTCGAGGCCGGTCAGGTTCTGGTGCGGCTCGATCCCATCCAGGCCAGCGCCGAATTGGAGCAGGCGCAAAGCCGCCGCGCCGGTCTGGCCATCAAGTCCGAGCGCCTGCGCGCCTTCGTCGAGAATCGCCAGCCCGATTTCAGCGGCTTCGGCGTCAAGTACGCGCCCATGATTGTCGATCAATTGGACATTCTGCGCGCCAATACCGAGCGCTGGTCGTCGCAGCGCAAGGTGTTCGAGGAACAGATCATGCAAAAGCGCGAGGAAATCCGCGCCGCGCAGAATCAGCAGCGTTCCGCCGAGGAACAACTGAAATTGGTGTCGGAAGAGGTCGGCATGCGCGAGCAGCTGTATAATTCCGGCTATTCCAGCAAGGTGGATTTCTATGCGGTGCGCCGCCAGCGCGCTGCCGTCGAAGCCGAATTGTCGCGCCTGAAGGGCCAGGAAGCCACCGCCGCCAAGGCGTTGGAGGAATTGGCCAAGCGCATCGGCGATCTGGACAACAATATCCGCCAGGACACCCTGGGCGAATTGGGCACGGTGTCCACCGAGTTGGTCCAGGTCGAGGAATCCATGAGCCGCCTGCATGATCGCGTCAATCGCCTGGAAATCGTCTCGCCGGCCAAGGGGTTCGTCCAGAATCTCAAGGCCAAGACCGTGGGCGCCGTGGTGCCCGCCGGCGGCATGTTGATGGAAATCGTTCCGGTCGATGATGAATTGCTGGTGGAAACCCGTATCAGCACCCGCGATGTCGGGCATCTGCACAGCGGCCAGAAGGTCATCATCAAGGTGGCCAGCTATGACTTCGTCCGCTTCGGCAGTGTCGAAGGCACGTTGCGCGATATCTCGGCGACCACCTATGTGGATGAGAAGGACAACCAGCCCTATTACAAGGGGTGGGTCTTGTTGCAGCATCCGTATGTGGGGACGCACGAGGGACAGAACCGCATTTTGCCCGGCATGACCGTGCAGGCGGACATCATCACCGGCGACAAGACCTTGTTGCAGTACTTGCTGAAACCGTTGCAGGCCTCGTTCTCGCAGGCGTTCCGCGAACGCTGAGTGTCGGGTACGGATGGCTTTTATAATTTGTGGGGGATGTGGAGAAAATCATGGCTGAAGACAATCTGAACCAGCCCGAGGCGCCGACCAACGAAGGCGCCGATGTATCCACCCTGGATGCCCTGCATCTGGACGGCAAAGGCACCGACCGCCTGGATGACGCCGAAGAGCAGGGTATGCCCGAGGCCAGCGCCGGAGAGAAGGAGGACGTCAAGGGCTTCGCCAACGTCCAATCCGCCAACCGCGAGACCTTCGAGAAGATGCAGGCCGGTGCGCCGCCGGAAGAAGGCGCGGTGCCGGTCGGCGATCAGGTCATCCCTGAAGTCTATACGCCGAGCGAGCCCGACAATATTGTCGAGGCCCGGTTCGAGAACCCGCAGCCGAAATTCACCCCGGAAGCGGCGGATGAAGGCGACGAAAACGACGCCCCGCCCAACCGTGAAGGTTTGCGCCCGGAAGATGCCGAGGAAGCGCCGCGCCCCACCGCCAACGGCTTGGGCGAGGACGAGGAAGACGGCGGCGACGCCCCCGTGCCGGCTGCTGCTGCCGAGGAACTGCCGCCAGAGGCTTTGCCCCCCGTGGTGCCGCCGACAATCACCCCCGATCCCGACAATCCGCCGGTGGCCCAGGCCCCCAACCTCAGTGTGGTCGCCGCCACCGGTACTGAGGACATCCCCACCAAGCTGACCATTACCGTCTCCACCGCCGATAGCGATAATGGGCCGGAAACTCTGTCGTCCATCTCGATCAGCGGCGTCCCCGATTACTTCACCATCGTCGATGGTGCCGGCAATCCGGTGGGCAGCCTCAGCGGCGGCACCTGGACTCTGACCAATCCGACCCAGGCCCAGTTGGATGACATCTATCTGAAGAATGTGGACGATGATGATGATGCCGATTTCAGCGGCACGCTCAACCTGACCGTCACCGCCACCTCGTCCGATACCGGCACCACCGCGACCTCGTCCGCTCCGCTGAGCGTCACCATCGTCGCCGTCGCCGACGCCCCCGGTCTGTCGGCGGTGGATTCCGCCGGCATGGAAAATGCCTGGATCGGCCTGGATATCAGCGTCGTCGATAAGGATGTGGGCGTCGACAATTCGGAAACCCAGACCCTTTACATCAGCGATCTGCCCGATGGCGCCAGTCTGCGCTATACCGACGGCAATGGCGTGGTGCAGACGGTGTCGCCCACCACCGTGACCGGTGATGCCAACCTGCCCGACGGCACCTATTATGTGGTGCCGGCGGATTACCGCGACAGCATCGAGGTCAAATCGGCCAGCAACGACAGCGCTGATTTCACCCTGAGCGTACGAGCCACCAGCACCGAGGATTCCAACGGCGACGTGGCAATCAGCGGTCCGGTGACCATCAACGTTGATGTCGGCGTGGTCGATCCCACCGCCACCGGCGGCACCTACAATGTCAATGAAGATGAATGGGCTGCGTTGTCGCTGTCGGCGACCATCAACGCCGATATGGCGGGTACGGGCACCGATGGTGCCGAGACGCTGAAGGTCTATCTGGAAGATGTGCCCGCCGGCGTGGTCATCCGCGACACCAATACCGGCACGCCGCTTGCCACCACCACTTATACCGATGCCGATGGTGTCAGCCATACCGGTTATGACGTCACCAGCTACATGGACGGCAACGGCAATATCACCGGCCTGCAAACCCGCTGGTCCGACGCCAATAAATCCGACGCCATCGATTTCAACCTGCGCGCGGTGGTCAACGATGTCGATCACGCCGAGCAAGACAGCGACGACGACAACAGCGCCACCTTGAACGATACCGGCACGACCATCCATTCGCTGGCCCCCGATATCGCCGATGCCACCGCCGCCGTGCGGGTGACCTTCACCCCGGTCGCCGACGCCCCCAATCTGGCAGCGGCGGCCAGCGCCATCGGCGTCGAGGACAAGTGGTTCAATCTGGGCATCACCTCGTCGCTCAACGACACCGACGGCTCGGAAAGCCTGTCGATCACCGTTACCGGCCCGGCCAACACCTTCACCCTCAACCACGGCAGCGTGGTCGATAACGGCAACGGCACCGTCACCTATACGCTTACGCCGGCGCAGCTGACCGGGTTGCAGATCAAGGGCGGCCAGGATTATGACGGCAATTTCAACCTGACCGTCACCGCCACCTCCACCGAAGGCGTGGGCGGCGATACCGAATCGGTGTCGACCACCATCGCCGTCGACGTGTTGTCGGATGCCGACAAGCCGGTGGTCAGCGTCGTCGACGCCACCCAGATCATCAACGAAGACGATTTCTATAACCTGCGCGCCGCCGTGACCGCTGATACCAGCGGCAATGCCGCCGCCGTTCAGGGCAATCTGACCGAAGCCGGCAGCGCCGATGGCGATACCGATAGCGATGGCGACGGCAAGATCGAAAGCACCGACGGGTCGGAATCCCTGACCTTCAAGATCACCGCCCAGCAGGATTCCCGTCTGGTCATCGACAATGACGGCGTTGCCGGCATCAGCGCCGGCGACACCGTCATCGACCTGAACGCGGCCAATGGGCGCACCGTCGAGGTGTCGGCCAAGGATGTCTATGACGGCAAGATTTTCGTCGGCGGCAAGGAAGACTGGGCCAGCACCGACAATACCGACACCTTGAAGTTCGACGTGGTCACCAAGTCGACGGAAGCCAATGGCGTCGCCGACGATGCCATCGACAACGACACCGATCTGGCGCGTTCGGCCACCGCCCAAAGCGATGTCGATACCCTGACCCTGAAAGTGGTGGCCCAGCACGAGGCCGATACCGCCATCAGCGCTGCCAATAGCGGCTTTGAAGACGGCCTGACCGGTCTGAGCGACAATCGCGGCGACGATGCCGGCACCGCCATCACCCTGACGCCGACCATCGAATTCAAGGATCTGGATCATTCGGAAAAGCCCACCGGCCTGGTGACCATCACCACCGACGATGCCAATTTCCTGAACGGGACCGTCTATTTGAACGGGGTGGCTCTGACTGGCAGCGCCAATGGCGACGGCACCACCACCTTCACCATCAACAGCGCCACCTTCACCCAGACCGGCGACACCTATGTGGTTCAGGGGCTGTCGTTCATGCCCAAGGATGATTACGCCGGAACCATCAAGTACGACGTGGGCATCCAGGCCTATGACGACGACACCGGCATCACCAAGACCTGGGTCAAGGAAGACGCCACCATCTCCGTCACCGCCGTGGCCGACGTCCCCGTGGTCGCCACTGTCAATACCGGCACCATGGAAAGCGCTGCCGGCGGCTCGATTCCGTTGTCTATTTCGGTGTCCAATGCCGATAACGACGGCTCCGAGGCCCAGTACGTCTATATTTCGGGTGTGCCCGCCGCCGCTGGCGCCCTGACCGTGGGGGGCGTCGCCGTCACCCCCATCAGCGCCAGTTTCGCCGTGGACGGCACCAACATCACCGCCTCCGCCGGCAACCCGGTCTACAAGGTCAATGCCGGCGATCTGGCTGATCTGCGCCTGTCGGTCAGCGGCAATTATTCCAATGACCTGAACCTGACCGTGTGGGGGGTGTCGCAGGAATCCAGTAACGGTGACGTGGCCATCAGCAGCCCGGCCAGCCTGCGGGTGGATATCGGCGTGGTCGATCCGGTGATCAGCGGCAATGCCATCAGCGGCAACGAGGACACCTATGTGTCCCTGGCCGCAATCAAGGCCAATGTGGGCGCCGCCGATGGCAGCGAGACCCTGACGGTCTATGTCGAGGATCTGAACAGCGGTTTCGGGCTGTACCAGAATGTCGGCGGCACTTATGTGGCGCTGACTACTAGCACCTATACCGATCCGTCTGGGGCCACCCATACCGGCTACAAGATTCCCGCCGGTCTGGTCGCCGCCGATGGTAGCCTGTCGGGTGTCTATATGAAGTCGAAGACCGCCAATGACGATGGCGATACCAGCTTCACCATCCGCGCGGTGGCCAACGATACCGATTCCGATGCCACCCCCACCGCCACCAACACCGCCTATGGCCAGACCTGGGCGGATACGGCGCAGACCACCCAGACCGTCACCCTGACCGTCAATGCCGTGGTCGATACCGTCACCCCCACGGCCAGCGCCGTCGGCGTGGAAGACAAGTTCGTGGCGCTCAACATCGCGGCGCCGCTGGTCGACACCGACGGCAGCGAAACGGTGACCGTCACCGTTTCCGGCCTGCCCGCCGGTCTCAGCCTGTATCAGGGCACCACCTTGCTGACCCCGGACGGCAATGGCGCCTATAGCTTCAGCAGCAACGACACCAACACGCTGAAGGCGCAATTGGCCGATCTGCGGGTCACCGGTCTGGTGGAAGACAGCAATGTCGACAGCTATGGCCCCACCACCAGCACCAATACCGGCATCGACCTCACCGACTTCACCTTGAACCTCAGCACCACCACCACCGAAGCCGCCGGCGGCAGCCAGACGGTCAACCAAGTGGTCAACGTCAAGGTTTATGGCGACGCCGATACCCCCACCCTGGTGGTGACCGAGGGCGCCACCGAAGGGGCGGCGGTCCATGTCAACGAAGACGATTGGTACAATCTGAAGGATGCCCTGACCAGCATCTCGGGCGAGGACGGCACCACCCCCACCGGGTTGGCCACCACCAGCGCCGACGGCTCGGAAGTGCTGTACTTCAAGATCACCGCCACCAATTCCTATACCCGTATCTGGATCGACGCCGATGGCGACGGCCAGAAGGGCACGTTGGCCAGCCCCGATGCCGGCGATACCTTCAAGGAACTGACCAACGGCGAAAGCATCACCGTCAGCGCCGCCGATGTGGCCGCCGGCAAGGTGCGTATCGGCGGTGACGAAAACTGGGGCAATTCCACCCTTGAGGTGAAAATTACCCCCATCGCCAAGGAAACCGATGGCGATACCGCCGGGGAAGTCAGCAACGCCAACGCGGCGCTGACGGCGTCGAACAACTTCGACAACAACGCGGCTAACGACCTGAGCCGTGCCGGTGAGGCGACCGGCGCCCAGCAATCCCTGTGGCTGCGCATTGACCCGGTGGCGGATACCACCACCATCTCCGGCACCGCCAGCGGCAACGAGGATTCCGTCGGCATCACCTTTGCCCCCACCATCAAGTTGACGGACACCGACGGTTCGGAAAGTCTGACCGGCAATGTGGAGATCCTGGTCTCCGGTACCATGGACGGGGCGCTGAAGCTGTCGGGCGTTGCCCTGACCGCCGCCGGTACCACCGATGTGGGTGGCGTCACCTACACCATCTACAACGTGCCGGTGGGGACGCTGACCTATAACGCCGGAACCTCCACCTATACGGTGGCCAATCTGAAATATGTCCCCAACGCCAATTCCGATCTGGACGTCACCTATCGGGTGCGGACCACCACCGCGGATGCCGGCAGCCCGGACAGCTACACCACCACGTCGAGCATCGGCACCATCACCGTCAAGGCGGTGGCCGACGCCCCCAGCATCAGCATTGGCGGCATGGCGGCGACGGTGGTCAGCAACACCACCACCGCCCAGACCACCATCACCGGGTCGGAAGACGGCTATATCGCCCTGGACCTGACGGCGGCGCGCATCGATACCGATGGCTCGGAAACCCTGACCGCAGCGACGTTGACCAATGTGCCGGCGGGCTGGTCGGTGGTCTATCTGGACCCCGCCGACGGTCAGTACAAGGCCTATGGCAACAGCGGCACCACCTGGACGCTGGACCTGAATAAGCTGGGCAATGTTTTCGTCCACCCGCCGCAGGATTCCGACGCCGACGCCAGCAAGATCGTCTTCAACGTCACCACCACCGAGGCCGCCACCGGCGGTCAGGTGGCGACCAAGACCGCCACCACCTCGGTGGCCTTCAATGTCGTCGTCGACGCGGTGGCCGATCAGCCCAATCTGGTGGTCAGCGACGCCCGCGTGCTGGAAGACAGCCTGGTCAAGCTGGATATCCGCCCCAGTGAAACCGATATCGACGGCTCGGAAACCCTGAGCGTCACCATCGGCAACGCCAATGGCGGCAGCTTCTGGCTGAAGAATGCCAACGGCACCTACACCGAGTACGATGCCGGTCACAATAATGCTGGCACCTGGACCTTCAGTGAAGCCGAGTTGAAGAACCTGTATTTCAAGCCGGCGGCCAATTCCAACGTCGACGTGGCGCTTCAGGTCAACGCGGTGTCCACCGACGGCACCAGCACCGCCACCCGCACCGCCACCATCAACGTGGTGGTCACCGGCGTCGCCGATCCGTCCAACGTGACGTGGGTGGACGCGGAACAGAAATACATCGCCCAGGCCAACGGCACCGAGGGCAATGTCATCCATCCGCATCTGGAAACCTATGTCAGCGTCGATACCGACGGCTCGGAAAGCCTGAGCGTGGTCATCTCCGGCGTGCCCGCCGGCGTGACCGTGACCTTGGATGGCGTCAGCACCGATCAGCTCAAATATATCGGTAACGGCAAATGGTCGGTGGCGCCCGATTACGTGGACAATGTCCGTCTGATCGCGCCGACCAATTATTCCGGTACCTTCGACCTGTCGGTCAGCCTGATCACCACCGAAAACGACGGTGATTATGAAAAGGTCGACGCCACCTTGCGTGTCACCGTCGCCCCCGACGCCGACCTGCCCACCGGCAGCATCGGTGGTAGCGGCAATGAAGATGCCGGCGTCGTCAATATCAGCCTGACCGCCAATGTCGCCGACATGGGCGACGGCATCACCGGATACGGCAATGGCGGCATCGAAAGCATCGCCAGCATCACCAATGTGGTGGTCGATGTCGATCTGCTGGTCGACACCTTGCTGGCCAAGGCGGCGGCCGATGCCGGCACCAGCGTCGCCAATCTGCCGCCTGCCACGGTGGCCGGAATCCTCGACGACGTCACCGTCACCTATGGCGGCAACACCTATACGGCCCAGGCCGATGGCTCGGGCAATTATCAGATCACCGTGCCGTCCGTCACCGTCACCCCCGGCCAGACCAGCGTCACGGTCTCGGGGCTGGCCCTGCACGGCGTGCCCGCCAATTGGGCCAAGGATTTCAACATCAAGATGACGGTGACCGCTCAGGACGGCGCCGATACCCAGGCGCGCGATATCAGCGGCAAGGTGGTGGTCAAGGCGGTGGCCGATGAACCCAATCTGGTCATCGACGCCGATACCGACGCAACGCCGCTGGTGCATGATTACGTCAACGGCACCATGGTCGTGGGCGGCCACACCATCACCACGCACGAGGTAACCCTGACCGGCGATATCAGCGTCGCCGACACCGCCCTTTACAGCGGCGACAATTCGGAAAGTCTGTACCTGAAGATCAGCGGCGTGCCCAACGGCGTGTCGGTGGAAGGCGGCATCAACAACGGCGACGGGTCGTGGACCGTGCCGGGCGGCACCGAGATCGCCAGCATCAAGCTGGTGGCGACCTCGCTTTACAGCCGTACCGACGCCAATGGCGACAACATCGCCGACGACGTCACCTTGACCATCAAGGCGGTGGTTACCGACGTCGATCCCGATGGCGGTTCCGACACCGAGGACGGTTCGGTCAGCGTCGTCGTCAATTTCGGTGATTTCGGCGGGTCCGGCGGCAGCGAGAACTTGCCGCCCATCCCCACCGGCGACATCACCGGCACCATTACCGGCACCGAGGATGGTGCGGTCGCCCTGTCGCAGTTGAAGCCTTTGATCAGTGTCGTCGACGGCAACGGCGACCCGCTGACCGTGGGCGCCAACGGCGTGGCCAGTGATGGCTCCACCGTCAGCGTCGCCCTGGTGGTGCCCAAGGGCTGGAGCATTTCCGGCTCGGGCTATTACCAGATCGACGCGGTCGATACCGATGCCAATGGCAGCGCCGATACCTTCACCTATTCGGTGCCGTACAGCGCCCTGGGCAGTGTCACCCTGACCCCGCCCAAGGATTTCGCCGGCGATACCAATGCGCTTCAGGCCCGGGTGGTGGTGACCACCGCCGATGGCCGCTATGACACCGCCTCGGCGGCGTTGCAGGCGGTGCCGGTCAAGATCACCCCGGTGGTCGATGGCCCCTCGGTTCAGGGCAATATCGATCATGTGGCCGAGGATGGCGCCGATGCCGGCATCACGCTGACCATCACCGATATCGACATCGATAATTCGGAAAGCCTGAATTCCAACGTCATCAAGATTCGCATCGCCGACGAAGGCGGCAAGGTGACGGGGGAACTGACCGCCGACGGTAGCGGCGGCTTCACCATGAGCGCAGGGGTGCACGGCAGCGGCTATACCGAATATACCGTCACCGTGACCGATACCTCGTTGTTCAACAGCTCGGGCATCGTCTTGAGCGGTCTGCACTTCAACCCCGCCAACGACTATTCCGGCACGGTCGGCTTGCAAGTGCTGGTCGAGGTCAAGGATCAGGTCACCGTCGATGGCGGTGCCACCACCCTGACCGACGTCCAGACCAAGACCTCGCATTTCCAGATCGTGGTGGATGCGGTGGTGGACGACAGCGTCTTCACCCCCGGCGTCAATGCCGGCATCGAGGACCAGTCGGGCGGCATCGCGCTCAACATGGAAATCCAGCATTCCGACGTCATCGCCGCCGGCACCGACTGGAGCACCGAGACCATGTCGGTGATCATCAGCGGCGTGCCCACCGGCGCCTCGCTGACCGGCGCCTATAACAACGGCAACGGCACCTGGACGGTGAAGGACAGTTCGCTTTCCTTCAACACCAGCACCGGCAAGTGGGAATTGCAGGGCGTCAAGTTCGTTCCGGCCCAGGACAATTCCGCCGACGCCAACCTGACCGTGACCACCTTCGCCAAGGAAGCCGGCACCAACACCTGGGTCGAGGACAGCTCGGCACCGTTCACCGTCGTGGTGGCGGCCCGCGCCGACGGCGCCACCGTCAATCCGCAGAATGTCAGCGGTACCGAAGACGTGTTGCTGGCCCTGGATTTGGGCGTCCAGGTTCTCGACGCTTCGGAAACGGCGATCATCACCATCACCGGCGTGCCGTTGCAAAACGGCATCACCGATGCCGCCGGCAATGCGGTGGGCACCTGGACCCAGACCGGCTCCACCTGGACGGTGACGGTTTCCGCCACCGAAGTGCGCAGCCTGGACCTGCTGGGCAGCGGCAAGCTGTACTTCGACGGAGCCACCCATGTGGCCGGCACCTGGACCATGGGCGTGTCGGTGGTTTCGGTCGATGACGACGCCGATTCCTTCAATGCCGGTACCGGTACCTATGGCGACACGGTGCGCAACACCGATACCAGCGCCAGCTCGGGTTCGTTCGCCTTCACCGTCACCCTGGTCGCCGATGCCGATGCGCCGACCCTGAATGTGACGGCCAACACGGTGAGCGGCAACGAAGACACCGCCATCACCCTTAACATCGCCGATGCGCGTGTCGATACCGACGGCTCGGAAACCCTGTCGCTGACCATTGCCGGGGCACCGGCGGGGACCAAGTTCCTGGCCACCACCAACGGCACCACCTGGACCGAGCACACGGTCAACACCGAAGGCGGGTCGGTGACCATTTCCGGCACCTTGACCAATGTGAAGATGGTGCCGCCCGCCGATTACAATGGCACCGTCAATCTGAGCCTGACCGCCACCGCCACCGAAGCCAATGGCGACACGGCGTCCACCAGCCAGAACCTTGCGGTCACTGTGGTGGCGGTCAACGATGCCCCCACTCTGGCCCTGTCCGGTGTCGCCGGCCTGGGTATCGCGGCGGGGGCGCACAACGCCGCCATGCATCTGATGCACGATGCCAGCGTGCTGATCAGCGACGTGGACGGCACCGCCTTGCAATCGATGTCGCTGCATATCAGCGGCGCCAAGGCCGGCGATGCCTTGGGCCTGAGCGGGGTTAGCCCGGCTTTCGACGGCTCGGGCAACATGACGGTGAGCGTCAACGGCAAGACCTTCACCGTCACTTACAACGACAGTACCGACACCCTGACCTTCAGCAATCCGGCGGCGTCGTTCGCCGATTATCAGGCCATCGTCAACACCCACGTCATCTTCACCAGTTCGACCGGCACTTTGCTGGACGGAATGCGCAACGTCGACGTGACGGTGACCGACAGCACGGGCGGGGTTTCCGGCTCGCTGTCCATTCCGGTGACGGTGGACGAGGCGGGCAGCGCCACTCCGACCACGGTCAGCGGCGATGCCCTGGGCAGCGTCTATTTCGGCGATGACGGCGCCCATCTCAACGGTACCATCCCGGTCACCGCCGGGTTGGATATCGCCGATGGCGCCAGCATCAACCAGATGACGGTGACCTTGGATGGCCTGACCGGGGACTCGCTGGCGCTTAGCGGCATGACCGTCAGCGTCAACGAAGCCGGCTTGCTGGAAGTGTCGGGCAACGGCATCACCAGCGGCATCACCGTCAGCTTCGACAGCGGTAGCAACGCGCTGATCTTCTCGGGATCGGGCTCGGCGACGGATTACGAAACCATCGCCGACAGCATCATCCTGTCCAGTGAAGACGGTACCTTGGATGCGGGCAGCCGCGACATCACCGTCGCCCTGTCCGATGGCAGCACCAGCACCTTCACCACCAACCTCAGCAGTAATCTGGCGTTGGAAGGCGAGGCAGCGGGTGAAGTGCATTGGAACTCGGACGGCAGCGCCGTGGTTGATGACACCATGATCGTGCCGTGGGGCTATGATGGCAGCCTGGATGGCGGCAGCAACGGCATCGACGCGTTGATGGTGCAGTACAACAACGGCTCCGCCGACAGCTTCGACTGGACCTTCACCGTGGTGGACGGCGGCGACATCCTGGCCACCGCCGCCGACGATGCCAGCAAGTCGTTCATCGTCGACATCCAAAGCGGCACGGCCAATGTCAGCGAAGACCAGAACTCGGTGGTGTTCAGCACCGACGCCGACGGTCAGATCGTCTTCCAGGACGCGCTCAACAACACCTCGTCCACCATGCATTTCGACAATATCGAACGCTTGTTGGGGTAGGGCGTTGATTTAGAAATGGCCGCCTTCGGTACCGAAGGCGGCCATTTTCTTTTCAATCATAGAAGCCGTCGGGCGGGCGCATCATGGTTTCGCCGCCCGATAATTGGCGGGCCAGTTGGGCCGCCTCCTCGCAATCGGTCACGTAAGAGCGGATGGCGGCCAGCGCGCACTCTTCCGGGCTGCGGCCCTGCCTGCGGGCAACGATGGTCAGGCGGTTTTCCAGATCGCGGTCGAGCTTCAGGTCCAACATGGCGGGCTCCGTCAATTTCCTTGATTTATAGCGCCGTTCGGGACAAAAACCCGCATGACTTCACTTGCTCAAGAAACGGCCCTGCGCCGCACCTTCGCCATCATTTCCCACCCCGACGCCGGTAAGACGACGTTGACGGAAAAGCTTTTGATGTTCGGCGGCGCCATTCAGATGGCCGGGGCCGTGCGCGCGCGCGGCGAACAGCGGCGTACCCGCTCGGACTGGATGGCCATCGAGAAAGAGCGCGGCATCTCGGTGTCGGCCTCGGTGATGAGCTTCGAGCACGAGGGATTGTCCTATAATCTGCTGGACACGCCCGGCCACGAAGACTTTTCCGAGGATACTTACCGCACCCTGACCGCCGTCGATTCGGCGGTTATGGTGCTGGACGCGGCCAAGGGCATCGAAACCCAGACCTTGAAGCTGTTCGAAGTCTGCCGCATGCGCGACATGCCCATCGTCACCTTCATCAACAAGGTGGACCGCGAGGGGCGCGAGCCCATCGACCTGCTGGACGAGGTGGAAAAGACCCTGGCCCTCGACGTGGTGCCGGTGACCTGGCCCATCGGCATGGGCCGCGACTTGAAGGGCGTCTATGATCTGGTCAACGACCGCGTCATCATGTTCGACCCCGGTCGCGGCGATCACATCGCCGAGATGGCGGTGGACGCCCCCCTGGACAGCCCCAAGCTGGACGAAGCGGTGGGGGCCGCCGCCGCCGCCCGCCTGCGCGACGAGGTGGAACTGGTCCGGGGCGGCTATCCCGAATTCGATCTGGAAAGTTTCCGCGCCGGGCACATGACCCCGGTGTTCTTCGGCTCGGCCTTGAAGACCTTTGGCGTCGCCGAATTGCTGCGCGGCATCGGCCGGTTGGCGCCCAGCCCGCTGGCGCGCAAGACCGACAAGCGGCTGGTGGAGCCGACCGAGGACAAGGTGGCCGGCTTCGTCTTCAAGATCCAAGCCAACATGGACCCCAACCACCGCGACCGCATCGCCTTTTTCCGCATCTGTTCGGGCCGCTTCAAGCGCGGCATGAAGGTCAAGCATGTGCGTTCGGGCAAGTTGATGGCTTTGGTCAACCCAGTGTTCTTCCTGGCGCAAAGTCGTGAACTGGCGGAAGAGGCCTTCCCCGGCGACATCATGGGCATCCCCAACCACGGCCAGTTGCGCATCGGCGACACCCTGTCGGAAGCCGAGGACATGAACTTCCTGGGCATTCCCACCTTCGCCCCGGAAGTGCTGCGCCGCGTCCGCCTGGATGACCCGATGAAGGCCAAGCAATTGAAGAAGGCCCTGGACGATCTGGCGGAAGAGGGGGTTTCCCAGGTGTTCAAGCCCGTCGACGGCTCGACCTGGATCGTCGGCGTCGTCGGGCCGTTGCAGTTCGACGTGTTGACCACCCGCATCGAATCCGAATACGGCATCAAGGCCGGGTTCGAGGATGGCGGTTTCGTCACCGCCCGCTGGGTCAGTTGCGACGATGCCAAGGAAATGGACCGTTTCGCCCTGGCCCACAAGACCAACATGGCCGAGGACCGCGAAGGCGCCGCCGTCTATCTGGCCCGCAACACCTGGCAATTGGGTCGGGCGCAGCAGGATTTCCCCGCCATCCGCTTCACCGCCACGCGCGAGCAACATTGATGGATACTCGGGGAAAAGTCCTTCGGCTTCGCCTCAGTGTACTTTTCCCCGGGTACCATTATGGACAGGGATGACGGCTGTCGCGGGTGTCGCACAGGCTGACATTGTGGATGAAGGCGCTCCACTGCCGCAGCATGTCGGGCGGAAAGGCCGGCGTGTCGCGCGGGCCGAAGGGGGCGCCGCGCCATTGCCGCTGGACCGCGTAAAGCGCGTCCTTGCCCTGGATGGCGGTGACCAGGACGAAGCCGCCCTGGCCCGAGGCCTTGCCCTTGGAACAGGTGACCGAGACGCTGGCCATGGGATAGCCGTTGACCGGCTTTTCGTTGACGGCGCTGGGGCCGGCGGCTTCGCAGGCGTCGCGGGTGTACTGGACGATACTGTCGGCGAACTGCCGTGCCGTCTGCCCTGATTTGGGATAAATCTGCACGGTCAGGATTTCGGTCCACGATTTTTCGTCCTGGCCGGGCGGATACAGCCGGGTCACCACCATCTTGTCCGTACGCGACAATTGCACCGGCTGCCAACCGGTGGGCGGGGCCAGCAACAGCCGTTCGCCGGCGGGGGTATGATCGGCGGCCAGGGCCGGGGCGGCGGCGAGGCCAAGCAAGCAGACCAGAATGCAGGCGCGCATGGTTGGTTTCCTCCTTTTTCTCAATAGGCCTTGGCCAGGGCATGTTTGACCACTTTGACCATGACGCTGGGCAAGGCGTGGTCGGACAGCTTGTCCAAGGCCACCCACAGACCCAGCGGCGTGGCGTTGGCGCTGGCCTTGCCGGCGACGAGGCGCAATTCCAGATGAAAATGGGTGAAGGTGTGGCGCACCAGCCCCGGCAGCGGGCGCCATTGGGCGGCGACCGGCTGATGGGCGGCCAGTTCGGCCATGTCCCACGGGGTGTCGTCGCGCCACGGCGTCGACGGGATTTCCATCATGCCGCCCAGCAATCCTTGGGGCGGGCGGCGGCGGATCAGCACGGCGCCGTCCTTGCGCGCGGTCCAATAGGCGATGCCGTGACGGGTCGGGCGCTCCGGCTTGGCCAGTTTGGCCGGCAATTGCGCCTCGATGCCCTGACGGCGGCCCTGGCATTCGTTCATCCACGGGCAGATGCCGCAAGCCGGATTGCGCGGTGAACAGATGGTGGCGCCCAGATCCATCACCGCCTGGGCATAATCGCCCGGGCGCATGTCCGGGGTCAGGTGTGCCGCCAGCGCTTTCAATCGCCCCTTGGCCGCCGGCAACGGCTCGGTGACCGCGAACAGGCGGGCCATCACCCGTTCGACGTTGCCGTCCACCACCACGGCGCGCTTGCCGAAAGCGATGGCGGTGATGGCGGCGGCGGTGTAGTCGCCCACGCCGGGCAGCTTGCGCAACGCCTCTTCGTCATCGGGGAACTGGCCGCCGCGCCACTGGGCCACCATCTTGGCGCAGGCGTGCAGGTTGCGGGCGCGGGCATAATAGCCCAGGCCGGCCCAGGCATGCATGACATCGTCGGTGGGGGCGGTGGCCAGTTGGGCGATTGTCGGCCAGCGCTCAATGAAACGCAGGAAATAGGGGGTCACCGCCGCCACCGTGGTCTGCTGCAACATCACTTCCGACAGCCAGACATGGTAGGGATCGGGGCGTTCGTTGCCCTTTTTCCGCCACGGCAAGGCGCGTCCGGCCCGGTCGTACCAGGCAAGCAGGGAACGGGCCAGGGCGGATGGATCACACACGGACATGGCGGCACCTTAGCGGCTGGATTATCCTAGGTCCATGAGTGACGAGAAGACAAAGGACAATCGCCGTTACGGCATGGTGCAGGTGGGCATCCCGGTGGGATCGCTGACCAAGCCGATCTTTGGCCGTCACGGCTTTGCCGGCGGTGCCATGATCGTCGACTGGCCGGCCATCGTCGGTGCCGCGGTGGCCACCTATACCCTGCCCATCCGCGTGCGCTTCCCGCCCAACGAACGCACCGGCGGCACCTTGGAGATCAAGGTGGCCAATTCGGCTTTCGCCACCGAGTTGCAGCACCTGGAACCGCTGATCCTGGAACGGATCAACGGCTATTTCGGCTGGGCGGCGGTGGCCCGGCTGAAGTTCCGCCACGGCCCGCTGCCCAAGCGGCCAGCCGCGCCACCGCCGCCGGCGGCACAGGTTTCCGACCGTCACGTGCCGGCGCTCGATCGGGTGGAAGACCCGGATTTGCGGGCGGCGCTGGAGCGCCTGGGCCGTCATCTGGGCGGGAAGCCTTGAACGGCGGGAGATCGGCGCCTAATATCCGGCCATCTTTCCATGGAGGTAGGCCGTGAAGGTTCTTGCTTGGTTGTGCGCTGCCCTGGTCGCCCTGTCCGCCCCCGCCGTTTCGGCCGCCGGCAAGGACGACAGCTTCCCCATCGACCGGGTGCTGGGCAAGGCCGATGCCCCCATCACCATCATCGAATACGCCTCGACCACCTGCGGCCATTGCGCCACCTTCCACAAGGGGACGCTGCCCGAGGTGAAGAAGAACTGGATCGACACCGGCAAGGCCAAGCTGGTCTACCGCGATTTCCCCACCGGTCCCGCCGGCTTGTCCATCGGCGCCTCGATGATCGCCCATTGCGCCGGGCCCGAGCGTTATTTCGGCGTTCTCGGCCTGATCATGGATCAGCAGGACAAGTGGCTGGGCTCGAAAGACCCGCTGGATGCCTTGAAGAAGACCGTGCGTCTGGCCGGCCTGACCGGCGAGGACGTGGATGCCTGCCTGCAACGCCAGGATCTGTTCCAGGGCATTCAGACCCGGGCCGAACATGGGCACGAGCAGTTCAAGATCGATTCCACCCCGTCCTTCGTCGTCAACGGCAAGCTGGTGGTGGGCGCCAAGTCCTATGAGGATTTCAACAAGATTCTGACGGAAGCCGGCAAGTAAGCCGCGGCGCTTGGGGGCGCGCACCCGGTGATCCAGTTCACCAAGCTACGTCTGTCGGGGTTCAAGTCGTTCGTCGACGCCACCGAGCTGTTGATCGAACCCGGCATGACCGGGGTGGTCGGCCCCAACGGCTGCGGCAAGTCCAACCTGATCGAGGCCTTGCGCTGGGTCATGGGCGAAACCTCGGCCCGGCAGATGCGCGGCGGCGAGATGGACGACGTCATCTTCGGCGGCACCTCGGGCCGCCCGTCGCGCAACGTCGCCGAGGTGCTGGTGGCGCTGGACAATACGTCCCGCACCGCGCCGCCCCAGTATGATATGGACGAGGTCGAGGTCATCCGCCGCATCGAGCGCGGCCAGGGGTCCAGCTATCGTGTCAATGGCCGCGAAATCCGCGCTCGCGACGTCCAATTGCTGTTCGCCGACGCCGCCACCGGGGCGCGCTCGTCCGGGCTGGTCAGCCAGGGCCGGGTCGGCGCCCTGATCAATGCCAAACCGTCGGAACGGCGCGGGCTGCTGGAAGAGGCGGCGGGCATTTCCGGTCTCTATTCGCGCCGACACGAAGCGGAATTACGGCTGAAGAACGCCGAGACCAATCTGGCCCGCCTCGACGACGTGCTGGCCACCTTGGACGAACAGTTGAAGGGCTTGCAGCGTCAGGCCCGGCAGGCGGCCCGCTATCGCACGCTGTCCGAGCAAATCCGTTCCATCGAGGCGCAGGTGCTGTATCTGGCCTGGTTGGAAGCCCTGGCCACCATCGACGCCGCGCGCATGGCCATGAAAGAGGCCGATCTCAAGGTCGAGCAAGCCACCGAACTGGCCGCCATCGCTGCCACCGCCCAAGCGGAAGCGGCGGCGGACTTGCCGGAAATGCGCCGCGCCCACGCCGAGGTGGAAGCCGGTTGGCAGCGCCTGATCGTCGAACGTGAGCAGTTGGATTCGGAAGAAGGCCGTCTGGCCGAAACGCGCCGCGACCTGGAATCCCGTCTGGCTCAGGCGGCGTCGGATTTGGGGCGCGAGCACGCCCGTGCCGCCGATGCCCAAGGCGCCGTCGATCGCTTGGCCGGCGAGCAGGAAATGCTGGCCGAAGCTGCCCTGGGCGAGGAAGAAGGCCGGGCCGAGGCGGAAGCGGTCATGGAGGCGGCGGTGCAAGCGGTCGCCGCCGCCGAAAAGGAACTGGCCGGGCTGATGGACGAAGTGGCCGCCGCCGACGCCGAACGGGCGACGGCGCTGCGCCGTCTGGCCGATGCCGAAACCCGGCGCGACCGTCTGCGCGACCGCGTCACCCAAGTGCGGACCCAGCAGGAGCAGGCCCAGCAGGACGGCATCGACCGCACCGACTTGACCGCCGCCGAGATGGATCTGGAATCGGCGCTGGAATATCTGGAGGAAAGCCGGGCCGAGGCCGAGGATTGGGACCGCCGCCGGGTCCAGGCCCAGGCGGCGCGGGATTCCGCCCGTGATGCCTTCCAGGCGGCGCAGACGGCGCGCTCGCGCCTGAAGGCCGAGGCCGATGCGCTGAAGACCGTGCTGGCGCAAGGGAGCGGGGGCGAATATGCGCCGGTTCTCGATCAGGTCGCCGCCGCCGCCGGCTTCGAGCCCGCCTTGGCCGCCGCCCTGGGCGACGACCTCAACGCCTCGCTCGACGGCGCCGCGCCATTGCACTGGCAGGCCCTGCCACCCTTGGACCCGCCTTTGGCCTTGCCTGCCGGCATCGACCCGCTGGCTCGTCACGTCACCGCGCCCGCCGCCCTGGCCCGTGTGTTGGGACAGGTCGGCATTGTCGCCGATGCCGATGCTGGGGAAGCCCTGCGCGGGCAATTGGCCGCCGGCCAGATGCTGGTGACCCGCGCCGGCGATGTCATCCGTTGGGACGGTTTCACCGCGCGGGCCGGGGCGCCCAGCGCCATGGCCGTGCGGCTGGCCCAACGCAACCGTCTGCGGGAGTTGGAAGCGCGGCTCGACGACGCCGAGCTGGGGGTCGAGGATGCCGAGGCCAAGGCCCAGGAAGCGGCTGAGGCGGTGGAAGAAGCCACTGAAAACGAACGCGCCGCCAAGGACGCGGTGCGTCGGGCCGAGGCTGAGACCACCAAGGCCCGCGACCTCCATTCCAAGCTGGCCCAACGTTTCGCCGCCCATGAATCGCGCATGAACGCCCTGGCCGAACAGGCCGAGGCGGCGTCCGCCGATTTCGAGGAAGCCGAAGCCGAATTGATGATGGCCCGCGACGTGGTCGCCGGCTTCCCGCAGCAGGAGGCGGGTAAGGATCGCGTCAACGCCCTGCGGGCCGAGGTGGCGGAGCGACGCTCGACCCTGGTCGAGGCGCGTTCGGGCCTGGACCGCATCATTCGCGAGGTGGGCGAGCGCAAGCGTCGCCTGGACGCCATCGCCGGCGACATGGATCAATGGCGCCGCCGCGCCGATGCCGCCCGCCAGCATGTGGAAGAACTGGAAGAACGGCGCGAGACCCTGATGCTGGAAATCGAGCGTCTGGCCACCATGCCCGACAGCTTCGCCAAGCGCCGGACCCACTTGCTCGACCGCCTGGACCAGGCAGAGATGGGGCGCAAGGCCTCCGCCGATGCCCTGGCCGCCGCCGAGGCGGCGCAGGCGGAAACCGACCGCGCAATGCGCGCCGCCGAAGCGGCGCTGGCCAACGCCCGTGAAGACCGCATCCGGCGTGAGGCCGCGGTTTCCGCCGCCGATCAGAATTGCCGCATGGTGGCGGGCCGTATCAACGAGCGCCTGGACATGACGCCTGAGCAATTGCGCGACATCGCCGATTTCGTCGAGGGCAGCCGCCCCGACCGCGACGAATTGCAATCCAAGCTCGACCGCCTGTCGCGGGAGCGCGACAACATGGGGCCGGTCAATCTGCGGGCCGAACAGGAGGTGGCCGAGTTGGAGGAGCGCATGAACGCCATGCGGGCCGAATCCGACGATCTGGTCGCCGCCATCGCCAAGCTGCGCGGCGGCATCGCCGAGCTCAATAAGGAAGGGCGCGAGCGGCTGGTAGCCTCGTTCAATCAGGTGGACCAGCATTTCCGCGATCTGTTCATCAAGCTGTTCGGCGGTGGCCGCGCCCATCTGGCCCTGACCGAAAGCGCCGATCCGCTGGAAGCCGGCCTGGAAATCATGGCCTCGCCGCCGGGCAAGCGCATGCAGGTGCTGTCGCTGCTGTCGGGCGGCGAGCAGGCGCTGACCGCGCTGGCCCTGATCTTCGCCGTCTTCCTCATCAATCCCGCCCCCATCTGCGTGCTGGACGAAGTGGACGCGCCCTTGGACGACGCCAATGTGGACCGCTTCTGCTCGCTGGTGGAAGGCATCGCCCAGACCACCCGCACCCGCTTCCTTATCGTCACCCATCACCGCATGACCATGGCCCGCATGGACCGTCTTTATGGGGTGACCATGGCCGAACGCGGCGTCTCGCAATTGGTCTCGGTCGACCTGTCGGCGGCGGAAGCCATACGCGATTCGGTCGTCCCTGCCTGAACTGGTGGAGTGGCACCACCCCTTCGGGGAGGGGGTGAATCCCTCGCATTGCAGCATTGGCCTGCCCGGAGAGGGTAGGAAGGGGTAAAATTATCATTTAAAAACAGTGTGTTATAAAACGCGGTTTGAGGTCTTGACACCGGCTTATGCACCCCTTATGGTGCCCGCGCTTTTGGTACTTAAGGGACCAGAACGGGGAGTGCAGGGGGCTCGCACGACATGGATGAGCAACAGAAGCATTCTTCGTTCGATGAACTCGATGCCCGTATCCGCGCTGCGCGCGAACGGGAGACCGAGGAAGCGGGTCGAAACAATGAGCGGCGCAATCCGTCTCAGGGGATCGGTCTGGGGATGCGGTTGTCGGTCGAATTCGTCGCGGGTGTTGCTGTCGGGGTCGGTTTGGGCTATTTCCTGGACCGCCTGATTGGCACCGCGCCCTGGTTGATGGTGCTGTTTCTGCTTCTTGGTGGAGCCGCCGGCGTTGCAAACGCCTATCGCGCTGCCAAGGGTATGGATGCAAGCGTGGGATTGGGAGCTGCCCAGCGTCGGCTGGCGGAGCGACAGAAGGACAAGTAGGAGACTCTCGTGGCTAATCCGATCGAGCAGTTCAAGATCAAGCCCATCATCCCGCTGGAAATCGGCGGCGTGGACGTTTCGTTCACCAATTCCGCCGTGATGATGGTCATTTCGGTGGTGTTGATCACCGCGTTCCTGACGCTCTCGGTCCGCTCGCGGGCCCTGGTGCCCGGTCGCTGGCAGTCCATGGCCGAGGTGTTCTACGAATTCATCGCCGGCATGCTGCGCGACAACGTGGGCAGCGCCGGACGCAAGTACTTCCCCTTCATCTTCTCGCTGTTCATGTTCGTCATGTTCGGCAACCTGCTGGGCATGGTTCCCGGCGCCTTCACCTATACCAGCCACGTCATCGTCACCTTCGGCATGGCCATCGTGGTGTTCACCGGCGTCACCATCATCGGTTTCGCCCGCCATGGAACCCACTTCCTGCGCATGTTCTTCCCGGAAGGTGCGCCCATCGCCACCGCCGTGATCCTGGTGCCGATCGAGCTGATCTCGTATTTCTCCCGTCCCTTCAGCCTCGCCGTTCGTTTGTTCGCCAACATGACGGTCGGTCACATCATTCTGAAGGTTCTGGGCGGCTTCGTCGTTACCCTGGGCGGCTTCTACGTGCTGCCGGGTATCGTCCCCTTCGCCT
This sequence comes from Magnetospirillum gryphiswaldense MSR-1 v2, assembly GCF_000513295.1. Lineage (NCBI taxonomy): Bacteria > Pseudomonadati > Pseudomonadota > Alphaproteobacteria > Rhodospirillales > Rhodospirillaceae > Magnetospirillum > Magnetospirillum gryphiswaldense. The sequence goes on along the minus strand of NC_023065.1, from coordinate 2,398,890 downwards.
TCCTGGGCGCGGTCACCGTTCTCGAGTTCGGTATCGCCCTGCTGCAGGCCTATGTGTTCACCATCCTGTCGTGCATCTACCTGCATGACGCCATCCATATGCACTGAGCCCACTGGGCTTGGTCATCGGGTGTGGATTTCAACCTAACGTTTTCGATTTTCAGTCCTGAAGGAGCTAAGTAAATGGAAGCGAGCGCTGCTAAGTTCATTGGTGCTGGTCTGGCTGCCATCGGCATGATCGGCTCGGGTATCGGCGTCGGCAACATCTGGTCGAGCCTGATCGCCACCGTCGGTCGCAACCCCGCCGCCAAGGCCAACGTGGAACTGTACGGCTGGATCGGCTTCGCCGTGACCGAAGCTATCGCGCTGTTCGCCCTGGTCGTGGCGCTGATGGTGCTCTTCGCCTAATTATTGGCGAAGGTTTCTCCTTCGGAACGGTTTGGCGCCGCGATTGCCTTAAGGTGATCGCGGCCCACCGGCCGCTCCGATATCCCGGTTATGAAACCCGTTCAGGAGCATCGGGATGCCCCAGTTCGATCCGGCGTTCTTCGCGCCCCAGCTCTTCTGGCTGGCCGTCACCTTTATCACCCTTTACGTCCTGATGGCGAAGGTGGCCCTGCCGAAGATCGGCGCCGTCCTGGACGAGCGTCAGCGCAAGATCGACGACAATCTCGACAAGGCTGCGCAGTTGAAGGCCGAGGCGGAAGCCGCCGTGGCCGCCTATGAAAAGGCGCTGTCCGAGTCGCGGGCTCATGCCCATTCCGTCATCAAGGAAGCCAGCGAGCGTCTGTCCAAGCAGGCCGAGGAACGCACCCGCGATCTTAGCGCCAAGCTGGCCCAACAGATCAAGGCTGGCGAGGCCCGTATCGCTGCCGCCAAGGATGCCGCGCTCACCAATGTGCGCGAGGTTGCTTTGGATGTGGCCGGTGCCACCGTCTCCCGTCTGGTGGGCGGCAATGCCGATCAGGCCAAGCTGGAAGCCGCCGTCGCTTCCGCTTTGAAGGAGCAAGGCCAATGATCTCCGTCGCTTATGCTGCCGACGCCGCGCATCATGCCGTGCCGTTCTATGCCGATGCCGCCTTCTGGGTTGGTGTTGCCTTCTTCCTGGTCGCCGGTCTGGCTTTCAAGCCGGTGATCCGCGCCCTGGGCGCTGGTCTGGATGCCCGCGCCGCCAAGATCAAGGCTCGCCTTGACGAGGCTGCCCGCTTGCGTGAGGAGGCCCAGGAAATGCTGGCCACCTATCAGCGCAAGCAGCGCGATGCCATGAAGGAAGCCGAGGAAATCATCGCCCACGCCAAGGCCGAGGCCGAGCGTCTGGCGCAACAGGCCGCCAAGGACCTGGATGCCAGCCTCAAGCGCCGCGAAGCCCAGGCCATGGACCGTATTGCCCAGGCGGAAGCCGCGGCATTGCGTGAAGTGCAGAACGTGGCGGTGGAAGTGGCCATCAGCGCCGCTCGTGACGTCCTGGCTTCGTCCATCAGTGCCGATCAGGCTGCCAAGCTGGTGGACAAGGCTATTGCCGAATTGCCGCAGAAGCTGCACTAAGCCGCTTCGCGTCGGTTTTGAAAACCCCTCCATGGGTGACCGTGGAGGGGTTTTTTTGTTAGGCTGATTCCATGCCCTATGTTCTGCGTGACGATGACGGTACCGTTGTCGCCTTGTCCGAATATCCCTTGGCCGATCAGGCCGAGGATCTGCCGCCCGATCACCCGGAAGTGTTGGACTTCGTCGGCCGGGTGGTGGCCCTGCGCGAGGACGGGGTGGGCGATCCGTTCCTGGAGGCCGATCTCGACTTCATCCGGGTGGCTGAGGATCTGATCGAGGCGTTGATCAGCAAGGGCGTTCTGGCGCTGGCCGATCTGCCGGCGGAAGCCCAGGAAAAGCTGATGGCGCGTCGCGCCCTGCGCCACAGCCTGGGCGGCACCGGTGGGCTGGTGGGCGCAGACAGCGATTAACGCCGTCTTCTTAAATCTCCACCTGCGCCCCTAATTCCACCACCCGGTTACTGGGCAGGTGGAAGAAGTCCATGGCGTTGGTGGCCGAGCGCGACATCCAGGCGAAGATTTCCTCGCGCCATGGCGCCATGCCGGGGGTGACAGAGGGGATGATGGTTTCCCGCGACAGGAAATAGGAAATGGACATGGGCTCGTAGAAAAAGCCCAATTGGTCGGTGCGGGCATGGGCCAGGGTCTTGGGGATGTTCAAATCCTCCATGAAACCAAAACGCAGGATCAGTCGCTGGATACCCGGCGAGATCACCATGGATTCCAAGCGACGGTCTTCCGCCACCACCGGCACCTCCTCGACGCTGACGGTCATCAGGATGACCCGTTCATGCAGCACCTTGTTGTGTTTCATGTTGTGCAGCAGGGCCAGCGGCACGCCTTCACGCGTGCCGGTCAGGAAGATGGCGGTGCCGGGCACGCGGACGACACGGTCGGATAGGGCGGCGACGAAATCCTCGACCGGCATGGCCTCGGTGGAGAGTTTGGCCATCAACAGGGTGCGCCCCTGCTTCCAGGTGGTCAGCAGGACGAAGATGACGATACCGATCGCCAGTGGGAACCAGCCGCCATCGGGAATTTTGGTGGAATTAGCCAGGAAAAAGGCCATTTCCAGTACCATGAACACCCCCATCAGGACCAGCACCCGGCGTATCCGCCAGCCCCAATTCAGCACCATGACGATGCCGGCCAGGGCGGTGGTGATGATCATGGTGCCGGTGACGGCGATGCCGTAAGCGGCGGCCAGATTGGACGAGGTCTTGAAGCCGATGACCAGACCGATGACCACCACCAGCAGCATCCAGTTCATCACCGGCAGATACACCTGACCGATTTCCTGGGCCGAGGTATGGATGATGGTCATGCGCGGCAGATAGCCGAGCTGAATGGCTTGGCGGGTCACCGAAAACGCCCCCGAGATCACCGCCTGACTGGCGATGACGGTGGCACAGGTGGCCAACAGCAGCAAAGGCAGGCCGGCCCAGCCGGGGGCCATGTTGAACAGCGGGTTTTCGATGGCTTCGGGGCGGGCCAGCAACAAGGCCCCTTGGCCGAAATATTGCAGCAGCAGGGCCGGCAAGGCGACCAGATACCAGGCCAGTCGAATGGGGATTTTGCCAAAATGGCCCATGTCGGCATAAAGCGCCTCGGCCCCGGTAACCGCCAGCACCACCGATCCCAGGGCGAGAAAGCCGGTCCAACCGTCATTGGCAATGAAGAGAATGGCCCAATGGGGGGACAAGGCTTTCAATACTTCCGGCGTCAGGCCGATATTGCGGATGCCGGTGACGGCCAGGACGGTGAACCACAACAGCATCACCGGACCGAACACCTTGCCGACCGCATCGGTGCCGTGGCGTTGGATCAGGAACAGGACGACGACGATGGCCAAGGTGGCGGGGATGATGTAGTGCTGCATGGCCGGGGCGACCACCTGCAAGCCTTCCACCGCCGATAGAATGGAAATGGCCGGGGTGATGACGGCGTCGCCATAGAACAGGGCGGCGGCGAAGATTCCCAGGGTGACCACCAACAGGCCCAGGCCGGTACGCCCGTGGGTGGCGCGGCTGGCCAGGGCCAGCAAGGCGAGCGAGCCGCCCTCGCCGCGATTGTCGGCGCGCATGATGAAGGCGACGTATTTGGCCGACACCACCAGCATGATCGACCAGAACATCAGGGACAGCACCCCCAGCACATGCAACCGATCCAAGGGCAGCGGATGGTGACCGGCGAAGGTTTCCTTCATGGCGTAAAGCGGAGAGGTGCCGATATCGCCGAAGACGACACCGATGGCGCCGAACATCAGGGCAAAAACATTGCGCCGGGGCGCGTGTTCCGTGGTCATGGGCGCTCATCCGCCGTTTCGCAGACGCACATAAGGCAACCACCTGAGTTTCCGAGTCAATCCTTGAGCAATTGATCAATGAATTCAGGCACCAACCGGGTTGCCGGGCCGTGGCGGCTTTCGGCGAACAGGTTGGCGCCTTCGCTGGGGTCCAGATTCAACTCCAACGTATGGGCACGACCCAGGCGGCGCACCTGGGCGACGAAGCCGGCGGCCGGATAGACATTGCCCGACGTTCCCACCGATACGAACAGATCGCAACTCATCAGCGCCGCCATGATCTGTTCCATCTGCAGCGGGATTTCGCCGAACCACACCACATGGGGCCGCAGCGTACCGGTGCGGCGGCAATCGGGGCAGGTATGGTCGACGCTCAGATCCTGATGCCAGGGCAGCGGCAGGGCGCAATGGGTGCAGCGTACTTTCAGCAATTCGCCATGCATGTGGATCAGGTTGCGGCTGCCGGCCCGTTCGTGCAGGTCGTCGATATTTTGGGTGACGATCAACACCTTGCCCGGCCAGCGCCGTTCCAACTCGGCCAGGGCCTGATGGGCGGCGTTGGGAGCAAGGGATGGGTCCAGCAGCGACCGTCGCCGGGCATTGTAGAAATCATGCACCAAGTCGGGATCGGCCTGAAACCCCTCGGGGGTGGCGACGTCCTCCAGGCGCACCTTGGACCAGATGCCGTCCTCGCAGCGAAAGGTATCAAGGCCGGATTCCTTGGAAATACCGGCGCCGGTCAGGACGACGATGGAACCGGTTGCTGGGATTGGCCGCATGTTGACCTCGATGTGGTGAAGACCCTTGCGATGGCGCCTGGAAGGCGATATGCCCATCTGATGATTAAAGTTCTGTTCGTCTGTACCGGCAATATCTGTCGTTCCCCCACCGCCGAGGGCGTGTTCCGCGCCCTGGTGGAAACCCACGGCCTATCAGACCATATCATGGTTGATTCCGCCGGTACCCATGCCTATCACGTGGGTGAACCGCCGGATAGCCGTTCCGCCGCCGCCGCCCGCAAGCGCGGGATCGACTTGTCGAGCCAGCGGGCGCGCAAGGTGAAGGCGTCGGATTTCGACGATTTCGATCTGGTTCTGGCCATGGACCGGTCGCATCAGCAAAGCCTGATTCAGCTGTGCCCCAAGGCGCAGGAAGACAAGGTGCGGCTGTTCTTGTCCTTTGCCCCGGAACTGGGCCTGCGCGACGTTCCCGACCCTTATTATGGCGCCGGTGACGGTTTCGAGCGGGTACTGGACATGATCGAGGCCGGATCACGCGGCCTGCTGGACCATGTCAGGACGCGGCTCGCGTGACGCCGGAACTGGTGCGGCAGGTCGAGCGTTATACCGGACGCAAGGTGGCCGGGGCGCGGGCCATGGCCCGCGGCACGAGCGCAGCGGTCTGGCAGGTGGATTTGACCAATGGCGGCAAGGTGGTGGCCAAGACCGGCCCCGCCGTCGCGGTGGAGGGCTGGATGCTGCGCCTGCTGGCCGCCCAGACCCGCATGCCGGTTCCCCATGTGATCCATGATGGCGATGATTTGTTGTTGATGGATTATGTCCCCGCCGGCGATCCCCTGGATGATGCGGCCCAGCGCCATGCCGCCCAGATTCTGGCCGATTTGCACCGTCACACCTGGCATTCCTTCGGCCTCGACCGCGATACGGTGATCGGCGGTTTGACGCAAAGCAATGTTCCCGCCGTTCGCTGGCTGGAGTTCTTCCGCGATCAGCGGCTGCTGGCCATGGCCCGGAAAGCCCTGGATTGCGGGCACCTGCCCATGGTGATGATGGATGGCATCGAGCGTCTGGCCGCGCGTTTGGGCAATTGGATCATGGAACCGGAGCGCCCGGCCCTGGTTCACGGTGATTGCTGGGGCGGCAATATCCTGGTCAAGGGCGGTCGGGTGGCGGCGTTCATCGACCCGGCCTTGTATTACGGTCATGGCGAGATGGATTTGGCCTTCTCCACCATGTTCGGTACCTTCGGCGATGATTTTTTCGCCGTCTATGGCGAGTTGAACCCCATCGAACCCGGCTTCTTCGAAGAACGCCGGGATCTTTATCTGCTTTACCCGCTGCTGGTGCATGTGCGGCTGTTCGGCGGCCCCTATGTGGGCGGGGTCGAGCGGTTGCTGGACCGCTTTCTCTGAAAGAAAAACCCCGCCGGGCGAACCCGGCGGGGTTTGTTGTCAGTGGGCCACCGCCGCTTCGGCGCCTAGGCCGGTTTCCGACCGCACCCGCTGGAAGCGGAAGGCGGCGCGGTCGATTGCCGCCCGTTCCGAGTTGTCGAACATCGAGAACAGCCAGATACCGACGAAGGCGATGGTCATGGAGAACAGGGCGTAGTGTTCATAAGGGAACAGCGGCGCCTTGTTCCCCAAGACATTGACCCACACCGCCGGACCCAGCACGACGAAGGTCACCGCCGAGATCAGCCCGAGGAAGCCGCCGATGAAGGCGCCCCGGGTGGTCAGGCCGCTCCAGAAGATGGACAAGAGCAGCACCGGGAAGTTGACCGACGCCGCCAAGCCGAAGGCCAGGGACACCATGAAGGCGATGTTCTGGTTCTCGAACAACAATCCGAGAATGATGGCGAGGACACCCAGGACCAGCACCGCCACGCGGCCCACCAACATTTCCTCGCGCTCGGTGGCGCTGCCTTTCTTGATGACGCGGGCGTAAAGATCGTGGCTGACCGCCGAGGCGCCGGCCAGGGCCAGACCCGAGACCACCGCCAGGATGGTGGCGAAGGCCACCGCCGAGATGAAGCCGAGGAAGACGTCGCCGCCCACCGCCTTGGACAGGTGGATGGCGGCCATGTTGCCGCCGCCGATGATCTTGCCGGCCTGATCCAGGTAAGCCGGGTTGGTGCCGACGATGGTGATGGCCGAGAAGCCGATCATCACCGCCAGAATGAAGAAATAGCCGATGAAGCCGGTGGCGTAGAACACGCTTTTACGCGCCGCCTTGGCATCGGGCACGGTGAAGAAACGCATCAGGATATGTGGCAGGCCCGCCGGGCCGCACATCAACGCCAGCGACAGCGAAATGGCGGTGATGGGGTCCGAGATGGACGAGGACGGGGCCAGGATGGTGGCGCCGGCCTTGTGATTGCTGACCGCGCTTTGCATCAGCACTTCCGGGTTGAAGCCGAAATAGACCAAGGACAGCACGACCAGCACGGTGCAGCCGCCCAGCAGCAGGCAGGCCTTGATGATCTGCACCCAGGTGGTGGCGAGCATGCCGCCGAAGGTGACATAGGCCATCATCAGCACACCGACCAGGACGACGGCATAGGAATATTCCAGGCCGAACAGCAACTGGATCAGCTTGCCGGCCCCGACCATCTGGGCGATCAGGTAGAACACCACCACCGCCAGGGCACCGGTGGCGGCGAGCGAGCGGATCGGGGTTTGGCTCAGGCGATAGCTGGCCACGTCGGCGAAGGTGAACTTGCCCAGATTGCGCAGACGTTCGGCGATCATGAACAGGATCAGCGGCCAGCCGACGGTCCAGCCGACGGTATAGAACACGCCGTCCACACCCTTGCCGAAGACCATGCCGGAAACACCGAGGAAAGCGGCCGCCGACATATAATCGCCAGCAATGGCCAAGCCGTTCTGAAAGCCGGTGATGCCGCCGCCGGCGGTATAGAAGTCGCTGGCCGAACGGGTCCGCTTGGACGCCCAATAGGTGATGCCCAAGGTGCCGGCGACGAAGGCCAGGAACATGGCGATAGCCATGACGTTGACCGATTGCTTTTGCACGGCGCCGTCGATGGCGCCACCAGCGGCCAGGGCGGCGGTGGGGGCGGCCAGCGCAGCCAAGATGACGAGTGCGCGGATCATCGGCCCGCCTCCTCGATCAGGATGCGGTTCAGCGCGTCGAACTCGCCATTGGCGCGGTACACGTAAACACCGGTCATGACGAAGGCGAAAGCCTGGATGGCGAAGCCGGCGACCAGACCGACGCACCAGGTCAGCCCTTCGGACAGCGGCGCTGCGAACAAGGCCGGCTTCAGGGTGGCGACGGCGACGAAGCTGTAGAACACCACCAGCACGATGGCCGAAAGCAACAGGGCGAAGCGATTGCGCTTGCTCATCAACTCGGCATATTTGGGGTGGGCTACCACCCGTTCATAAATGTGATCGTCCATTCGGGTTTCCCTCTGCACTTGTCTGCGTATGCAAATTTTGCAAACGCACATACAGCAAATGCGGGAGTGGCAACAGGGATATAAAATTTCTCGAAGATGTCCGGTTTTGAAGTTGTTTGACGTTATGATTTCATTGTGCGTGAATTTGTGTGGAAATAGTATTCCATGTTTTGTGCCTTCATTGTATTGAGTGTGTTGTATAATGTATTGTTGTGCGGTTGTTTTAATTATTTCTCTTTTATGGTTTTGTGTTTTTACGCAATATTGTATTGATTATAGTGTTTTATTCTTCTCGCAATCGAAGTGGTTTTTGCCGTTTCGGTTTTCCACAGCAACCCGTTCGGGTGGGGTTGCATTTGCCGCATGGAGCGGTCAATGCCAGCGCATGACAAAATACGTGGAAATGTTAATCTGCTGTGCGCATGTCCGGTGGGACGGAGGCGGTTTTGCGTGTGATCGGATGGATGGTGCTGGTCTGTATGCTGGTTGGCGGTACCCAAGCGGTGGCCGCCGAGCGACCGTCGGCGCGAACGCAAGCCGAAGAAACCCGCATGGGGCAGCACCCCAACCTGACCCGCTTGGTTCTGGATGTCAGCGAGTTGACCCGCTTTTACACCCATGTGGCCGATGATGGGCGGCGTATCCTGGTGGGTATTCCGTCTGTGGATTGGGAGGCCAACCGCCACCATCTGAAGCCTTTCGGCCTGATTGCCCGCTTCGACTTCATGCGTCGCGGGCTGAAGCGGGGGCTCCTGGTCGTCCACGCCAAGATTCCGGCCCGCATCGAACATCAATTCACTTTGGGGCCGGACCCGGCGGGGCACCGGGGTAATCGACTGGTGTTGGATTTGGCCCCGCGCGACCTGCCGGGAAAAGCCGCCATGCCCAAGCGCAAGGGGTAGGAATGTTTATTCCGCCGCCATGACCCGGTTGCGACCGGATCCCTTGGCTTGGTACAGCCCTTTGTCCGCCCGGTTCAGCAGGCTGTCGAAGGTGGATTCCTGCGCGCCCAGGCTGGCGGTGCCGATGCTGACGGTAAAGTGGATGACGGTGCCGTCATCCGCTTGGGTCGTCGTTGCCGTTTCGATGCTCTGACGCAGGCGTTCGGCCATGATCGCGGCTCCCGCCGCGTCGGTTTCGGGCAGGATGATGGCGAATTCCTCGCCACCCAGGCGACCGGCGGTATCCTGATCCCGCACCAGACGGGCCATCGCCTTGGCGACATTTTGGATGGCACGGTCGCCGGTGGGGTGTCCCCAGGTGTCGTTGATGACCTTGAAGTGGTCGATGTCCAGAATCAGGACGGACAGGGCATGACCATAGCGGTGGGCGCGGGCGACCTCGTGTTCGCCGGTTTCGATCAATTGGCGGCGGTTGGCGATACCGGTCAGGGTGTCGGTGGTGGCCAGCTTGCGCAATGCCTCGCGCTGAGCCAGGGCGCGTAGATGCGAGCGGCGGACCACCAGCGACAAAGCCAGCAGGATGACGAAGCCCGCCGACAACTGCCAGGTCCGTCTTTCCCACTCGTGCAGGGTGCCGTTCTTGTCGTAACCGACGATCAGCAGCACCGGGATGTTCTCGATCTTGCTGATGCCGAAGATGCGTTCGCGTCCATCCAGCGGGGAGATTGCGGTGAAGTTGGCGCTGGATCGGGTCTCGCCAAAAGTGGGCTGGCCGGGCGGCGATGGGCTGCGAGTGCCGATGGCCTGGGGCAGCGGCGGGTTGCGAGCCAGCAAGGTGCCGTCGGAATCCACCAGGGCCAGGACGTCGTTGGGGCCGACGGTGAAGCTGGAAATCCAGTCTTGGGCCAGGGCCAGATCAATGGCGGCCAGGGCGCCGCCCTGCAAGTGTCCGTCGGTGGAGACCAGATTGCGGGACACCAGAATCATGGGGCGGCGGGTCGCCGATTTGTCCATGGGGATGTATTGGATGCGGGCTTCTGGGCCGATCAGTTCGCTTTTGTCGGTACAAAATTTTTGATTGCTACGGAATCCAAGCAATTTCGGGTTCGCCGAAGCGGTGAACACGCAATCCTTGCTGTAAAGGGTGATGCCCTCGACACCGGGAAGGGTGGCCAGTTTGTCGCGGATCAGGGCCTGCATGCGCTGGAAATGCTGCGGATCGGGATCGGGGTAGACCAGATCGTCGGGGCGGACCTTGCCGATGATGTCGCGCAGAACATAATCCGTCGCCACAATGGTGGTGCCGAACCATTGGCTCATGAACTGGCTTTTCTGCAAGGCCATGTCGGCCCTCTCCGCCAATATCCGGTTGCGGCCGTCGAATAGATCGACGACCAGCAGGATAGCGGCGAACGTCAACGCAAGAAGCAAGGCGCCGGTGACGCCCATGGACGAGACGGAACAGCGCTTTCCTGGTCCGGTGTCGCGCACGGGGGGCTCCTGATCAGGTTGGGCGGGGATGATAGCGTGGCATGATCGCATTGGTTAGTCTTTGTTTACAGGCCGGACGATCCAGGTTCTTCTCCGACGAAAATCCTGTTTGCAAAGATAGGGTAAGACGCCACCATGAAATACCTTGGGGTTTTGTCATGACCGTTGAAGATGTCCTGCGCGACAAGGGCCACGAAGTTCACACCATCGGTTCGGGTGCCAGTCTGCACGAAGCGGCCGGGCTGATGTTGGATCGCAATATCGGCGCCTTGCTGTGTGTCGATGGCAGCGGCGGCATCATCGGTATTCTGTCGGAGCGCGACCTGACCCGCAGCATGGCCATGCATGGCCATGAAGCCATCGATCGTACGGTCAGCCAATGCATGAATCGGGACGTCATCGCCTGCCGTGCCGACGACGAGGTCGGCAACCTGCTGTCGATCATGACCGAGACCCGCTGCCGCCATCTGCCGGTGGTGCACGAAGGCCGGGTCATCGGCTTGGTTTCCATCGGCGACCTGATCAAGGCCGAACATCGGCTTTGATCAGGTCGCCGTGACGGTGGGCTCAGGCCTTGGGCTTGGCCGGACTTTTCTTGGCCTTGGGTTCCGCCGTTTTCGCCTTGGCGGCGGCGGGCTTTGCCGCGCTGGTCTTAGCCTTAGGTGCCGCTTTGGGTTTGGCCGGGATGGCGGTCAAGGCGGCCTCCGCCTGCAGCCAGTAATCCATGGCCCGTCCTTCCGGCGCGCCGTCCTCTTGCCATAGACGATAAGCCAATTCCCGAACCTGTTCGTGCATGGCGCTCATTGTCTCGGTCCCCTTGTGTGACTCATCCTGAGGTAAGGTAACCCAGGCAACCAAGGCCCGACAATCGTTCAGGTCGGTTTTTGCGCTGCGGACATCCACTGATGATAAAGCCGCTTGACAGGCGGGCCTCTTTGTTCTACAAACGTTCCCATCACCGCTACACTTGCGCCCGCAGCTCAGGCGGCAAAGAAAAACGGCCCCGGATTGCTCTGGGGCCGTTTTTCTTTGCCGGATGGCGGGGCTGGGATCAGCCGCGCAGGCCTTGCAGGTTCTCGATACCGAGACGGCGCAGCGAATCGACCTTCTCGAGGGCGCGGCGAACGGCGTCGGAGGCGTCATCGATCATGGTGCGCAGGTTGTCGACGTAGCGGCGCATGGTGTCGGACACCGTGCGGAATTCCTTTTCGTGGACACCGGCGGCGGCGGCTTCGATGGCGATGTTGGTGGCGATGGAATCGGACTGGCTGACCACTTCCTCGACGCCATGGGCCCGCCGCGACAGGTCTTCGACGTTGGACGACAGATCGTCCAGCTTGTCGACCAGGGCGCGCATCATCTCGGCGAACTGGGTGCTGTCGGCGCCGTCAGCCGAGGATTCCTCGATGCTGCGCAACTGCTTGAGTTCGTCTTCGATCTTCTGCGACAGGGTTTCGGTGCGGGTGCGCAGCTGGTTCATCTCGCCCCGGATCTGGGCCAGACGGTTGACCAGTTCGCGGGTGTACTGGGTCAGGGCGCGAACGGCGCGGCCCTTGTCGCCGGCGCGACCGGCGGCCAATTCGGCGTTCAGCGACAAGATGCGCAGGTTTTCCGCCAGCTCGTCCAGTTCGCCAAAAGCATGGAAGGCGCGGCGGCAATCGCTGAGCAGCGCATTGGCGCGCGCCTCGATGCGATCGGTGCGCTGAGTGCCGGAGGCGCCGCGCGCCGTGTTTTCGACTTGAGTCATGACGTTTCAGCAATCCTCTAAAAGGCCAGGAAAACCCTATCCGCGTAGCGGCTTGATCATAACCATTTTCACGCCCCGCAACAGCGGGATTTTTTTCTTTCAAACAGTTTGGTCCGGCAGCTGCGGCGCGCCCTTCGTGGTGCGAGCCGTCACGCGCTGACCTCCCCCTCTTCCGCGCCTGTCCTCTCGGCGCGGAAGAGGGGTCGAAACGCCGTGCCGGAGAACCGACAGCCCCACCGGGCAGCGGCCCGGCGGCAGCGGCAACGGCACGGCGGTCCTTGGGGCCAGAACCGGTGCCGGAACCCGCACCCACACGCCAAGACCCAGACTTTCAAAGGAAAATCATCATGTCGACTTCGGTCATCAACGGTTACTCGAAGGATTACGGCGCCCAGGTCCATGCCGCCTATCAGCGCCAGGGCACCAAGCTCAGGAACACCGTGCGCACCCGCAACAACGTCACCGGCGCCATCGCCGTATTCCAGAAGGTGGGCAAAGGCAGCGCCAGCACCAAGGCCCGGCACGGCAAGGTGCCGGTCATGAACGTCGATCACCAGACGGTGGAATGCCAGCTTTACGACTATTACGCCGGCGACTGGCTGGACAAGCTGGACGAATTGAAGATCGAGCACGACGAACGCGCCGTCCTCGTCAATGCCGGCGCCTATGCCCTGGGCCGCAAGACCGACGAACTGATCATCGCTGAGTTGGACAAGTCCACCAATTACGCCCTCGACGGCACCACCGCCCTGACCAAGGACAAGGTGTTGGCGGCGTTTGAAATGCTGGGCGAGGCCGATGTGCCCGACGACGGCGAGCGTTACGCCGTGGTCGGCTGGAAGCAATGGTCCGATCTGTTGCAGATCGCCGAGTTTTCCGACGCCGATTATGTCGGCGACGACGATTTGCCGTGGAAGGGCACCCAGGCCAAGAACTGGCTGGGCACCTTGTGGATGCCCCATTCCGGTCTGACCAAGTCCGGCAGTGTCCGCCATTGCTATTGGTACCACAAGACCGCCATCGGCCACGCCGTCGGCTCGGAAGTGAAGTCGGAAATCACCTATCACGGCGATCGCGCCGCTTGGTTCTGCAACAACATGATGTCGCAGGGCTCAGCCCTGATCGACCCGGCCGGCGTGGTGTCGCTGCGCTGCCTGGAAGCGTAAGGAGACCCTGAATATGGCTTATCTGTCCAAGGATCTGTCCGTCCTGGCCTATGCCAACGGCTTCACCCTGTGGCATTACGCCACCCCCGATGCCGGCGCCGTCGTCGATACGTCGGGGTATTTCAATCCCGCCGCCGACATGCTGCGCGCCGGCGACATGATCATCGCCAACCTGGAAACCGCGGGCACGCAAAAGGCCGGACTGTTCTTCGTCCGCCAAGCCGCCGCCGGCGTGGTCGATGTCGCCGACATGACCCAGGTGGGGACGGCCAACACCGACTGAGCCTGAACACCGGGGCCGTCCCAGGCTTGGGCGGCCCCCTTTTTCCGTTTTTTCATCAGGAGACCCGCCATGGCATTGTCGGCCATCGCCCTATGTTCGCGCGCGCTGCTGAAGCTGGGCGCCACCACCATCGCCAGTTTCGACGAAGGCACCGCCGAATCGGAAGTGGCCGCCAATCTCTATCCGTCGGTGCGCGACGCCACGCTTTCGTCCTATCCGTGGAAGTTCGCCACCGGTCAGGTCACCTTGCCGCGTCTGGTGGCGCAGCCGGTGGCCGATTATTCCATGGCCTATCAATTGCCCGCCGATTTCCTGCGGGCCATGTCGGCGGGCGTCGCCGGCCAAGGTTACGGCCTGTCATATCGCATCGCCGAAAGCCGGCTGCATTGCGACGCCGACGAAGTCACCCTGACCTATATCTTCCGCCCCGACGAGATGGCCTTTCCGCCGTTTTTCGATCAGGTGCTGATCGCCCGGCTGGCCGCCGAGTTCTGCATTCCGCTGACCGAAAGCACCAGCCGGGCCGAGTTCCTCTATCGTCTGTCCGAGGATGAATACCGCCGGGCCAAGCTGATCGACGCCCAGCAGGACGTGCCCTCGGCCATCACCAGTTTCCCGCTGGTCGAGGTGCGGTCATGAGCGGCGGCAACATCACCCTGGCCAAGACCAACTTCACCGCCGGCGAATTGTCGCTGGACATGCTGGGGCGCGGCGATCTGGCGGCGTATGGCAATGGCGCCAAGCGTCTGCGCAACGTCTTCATCGCCCCCATCGGCGGGGTATCGCGGCGCCCTGGTCTGCGCCATGTGGACATTGCCCGGGGCAAGGGCCGGCTGATCGCCTTCGAGTTCAACACCGAACAGACCTATCTGCTGGTGCTGACCCATCTGCACCTGGACATCTACGCCGATGGCGTGGCGGTGGCCCATGTGGACACGCCGTGGACCGAGGCACAGTTGCAGCAGATCAACTGGACCCAGACCGCCGACACCTTGCTGATCGTCCATCCCGAGGTGGCGCCGCGCAAGCTGACCCGGACCGCGCACAGCGCCTGGACCATCAGCAACTGGACGTTTCATGAAGCCGATGGGGTTTTGTTCCAGCCCTATCATAAATTCGCCGCCGACGAGGTGACGCTGCAGCCGTCAGCCACTTCGGGGTCCATCACCCTGACCGCCTCGGCGGCGGTGTTTGTCGCTGCGCATGTGGGTACCCGCCTGCGTTTGCAGCAAAAGGAAGTGGAAATCACCGCAATCGCCTCGGCCACTCAGGCCAGCGCCACGGTGAAGCAGAATCTGGTCAACACCTCGGCTCATAAGGATTGGGAGGAGCAGGCGTTGTCGGCGGTGCGCGGCTGGCCGGTTTCCGTCTGCTTCCACCAGGACCGGCTGGTCATCGGCGGCAGCCGCGACCAGCCCAACCGGTTGTGGCTGTCCAAATCGTCGGATTTGTTCAACTTCGACCTGGGCGAGGCCCTGGATGACGAGGCCATCGAATTCGCCCTGTTGTCCGATCAGGTCAACGCCATCCGCCATGTTTTTTCCGGTCGCCACCTCCAGGTTTTCACCTCGGGGGCGGAATGGATGGTGTCGGGCCAGCCGCTGACGCCGAGTTCGATCCAGCTGACCCGGCAGACCCGGGTGGGCTCGCCCATTGATCGCACGGTGCCGCCCCGCGACGTGGACGGCGCCACCTTGTTCGTGTCGCGCAACGGCAAGGATCTGCGCGAATTCCTGTTCGCCGACGTCGAGCAGGCCTATCAGTCGGGTGATCTGGCCATGCTGGCCAAGCACGTCATGCTGGCGCCGGTGGACCAGGATTATGATGCCGGGCGCCGTCTGTTCCACGTGGTCATGAGCGATGGCGGTTTGGCCACCGTCACCGTCTATCGCAGCGAGAAGGTTACCGCCTGGACCGCCCATACCACAGCCGGTCGCTTTCTGGCGGTGGCGGTGGTCGAAGGCGAGGTCTATGTCCTGGTCGAACGCGAGGGGATCGTGTCGGTCGAATGCTTCGACGAATCTCTGTCCCTGGATGCGGCGCTGACCGGCAGTGCTGACACCGCCAAGATCCTCTGGTCCGGTCTGGATCATCTGGAAGGGCAGGTGGTGCGAGTGCTGGCCGATGGCGCCGCCATCGAAACCCTGGAGGTGCAAGACGGCGCCGTCACCTTGTCGGAACCGGCTAAAAATGTGCAGGTCGGTCTGCCCTATACCCACGAGATCGAGCCCCTGCCGCCGGTGGTGCAAAGCGCTGGCGGCGCCGGTCCGGGGGCGGTGGTGCGGCTGATCCGGGCGCATTTCCGTCTGCTCGATACCCAAGCCTTACACCTGGATACCGGCAAGGGCCCCACTCCGGTGCCGTTCCGCCGCTTTGGCCGCCACAGCTTCGACGCCGGGCCGCCGCTGTTTTCCGGCGACGTGCAGATCAGGGCCATCGGCTGGAAGCGCGACGCCTTCGCCCCCTTATGGCGAATCGCCCAAGACGCGCCCTTGCCGTGCACGGTGCTGGCGGTGGCCACCGAGATGAAAATATCCTCTTAACGGCAGGAACAAAACATGATCTAGCATATCCAGATCAACGATGTCGCGCCCCGGGTGCAGTACCTGGCCGACGGCATCCAAAGCGCCTTCACCTTTCCCTTTGCCATCTTCAAATTGGCCGATCTCGAGGTCTGGCTGGACGATAGCCTGCAGGCCAGCGGCTATACGGTATCGGGGGTGGGAGTATCCACCGGCGGCGTTGCCCTGTTCGCGGTGCCGCCGCCTGCCGATACCCGCGTCACCTTGCGTCGCCGCCTGACCATCGCCCGGACCACCGATTATCAATCCGATGGCCTGATCCGGGCCAAGACCCTGAACGACGAACTGGATTATCAGGTGGCAGCGTTGCAGCAGGTGGCCGAGGACGTGGACCGGGCCGTGCGCCGCGCCCCCACCGCCCTGGCGGCGATCGATTTGACCTTGCCGGAACCGGCGGCAGGCCGTGGGCTCAAGTGGAATGCCGGCGGCACCGCCCTGGTCAATTCCACTCACGATCCCGACGCGGTGGGCGATGCCACCCAAGCCGCCAGTCGGGCGATGGCTGCCGCCGCGACGGCGAGTCTGGCCCGCGATCAGGCAGTCGCCGCCGCCGCCAGCCTGGACAATCCATTGTCGGCGACGGCCAATCTGGCCGATGTGGACGATGCGGCCTTGGCCCGGGTCAATCTGGGCGTGCCCGCCGCCGCTGACTTGGCCGTGAGCACCCGCGACGAGGAAACGGCGGTGGCGCTTGACGATCAGGTGCTGTTGCACGACCAATCCGCCGGTACCGACCGTAGGATGCAGGTCGCCAATCTGCTCAAGGCCGTTGATCTGCTCGATACCGATACCAGTCCCGATGCATCCGCCGATTATGTGATGACCTGGGACAGTTCGGTCGGGGCGGCCCGGAAGGTGCGGCTTGATGCCTTGGGCGGTGGATGGGAAGTGGCCGGAATCACCAGCCTGACCACCAGTTCCGCTGCCGTGGTGATTTCCGGCCTCGACACCTCGCTCTATGAATACAAAGTGTATTTCGAGGAAGTCAGCCACAGCAGCACCTATCCCAGCAGCAACACGCTGCATGTGGTGTTGGGCTATGGCGCCGTCCCGACTTATGGCGCCAGTTACAACGTTGCCGGCATCAAGCAGGCCGAGGGATATGGCGCGCAAACCCTGTTTGGCGGCACGACCCAAGCCAACATCATGATCGCCGATGCGTCTGATCGGGCCTATCGCGCCATCCGTCTGGGGTGCCTGCACCTCCACCATACCGCCAATGTTTCGACCGGATGGTACCCGGCCTTCGTCGAATATTCCGGCGCCTATCACGCCTATAGTTCCGGCCACGCCAGTTTCATCACCGCCAAGGCCCACTTCACCCCGCCGGCACCGATTAGCGCGGTCAAATTGTTCGCCGGTTCCGGCGATATCCATCCCTATGGCCGCATCCGGGTGATGCGCTGCCGCATCACCGCCTGAGGAGAGGGCACAATGGACGAAATCAAGACCGTGTTCGACCTGGCCTGTGGTTCGGTGTCGCAACTGCCGCTCACGCCGGAAGACCGCGTCATCCGCAGGCAGGCGCAGGATGAACTGGCCGCCATGGCCCGGGCCGAGCAATTGGCGGCCATCGATATCCGTCTGGCCGTCCTTGACCGCCAGGCCATCCGCCCGTTGCGGGCGCTCGCCACCGGCACTCCCAGTGCCGAGGATACCGCCACTCTGGCGGCATTGGAGGCGGAAGCGCAAACCCTGCGCGACGAACGAGGCGGCCTGTTGGCCGCGTCGGCACCGGATTGAAGACCCATATCCGGATTTTTCTTCCCAGCCCCGCCGATCCCCGGCGGGGCTTTTTTCATGGAGCCTATGATGACCTTGCAGCACACTTACGGCGCCAACGGCGCCGCCACGCTGTTTCCGTTTTCCTTCGCCGTCGATGCCGCCAGCGATGTCGAGGTGCTGATCGACGCCATCGAGCAGACTTCCGGCTTCGTCGTGCGCGGCGCCGGCGGCAATGACGGTGGCTCGGTCCTGTTCGACGCCGCCCCGGCCTTGGGCGCGGTGGTCACCCTGCGCCATCGTGGTCGCGTCAGCGTCAGCGCGCTGGACACCGCCAGCGGCCATCTGGCCGACAAGTTGGTGGCGGGGGGCGGCGTCAGCCTGAGCCTTGCCGCCGATGCCGATGGTCGCCAGACTTTGACCATTGCCGCCTCGGCGGTGGATGGGGCCTTGCAGGCCGCGCAGAATTTGGCCGATTTGACCGATAAGGCGGCGGCGCGCGGCAATCTTGAGGTCTATTCGACCGACGATGTTGATGACGCCATCACTGCCAGCTCCGATCTGGCGCTGAAGAAGGGCGCCAATCTGGGCGACGTCGTCGATAAGGTGGCGGCGCGCGGCAATCTTGACGTGTATTCGACCGGTGAGGTAAATGCCGTGGTTACCACCAGTTCCAATCTGGCGCTGAAGAAGGGCGCCAATCTGGGCGACGTCGTCGATAAGGCGGCGGCACGCGGTAATCTTGAGGTTTATTCGACCGGTGAGGTCTACACCAGGGACCAAGCCGCCACTGCCTTTGCCGACAAAACTTTATCCACCGTCGACGCCGCGCTGGTGCGTGCCAATCTGGGCCTGGGGGATGCGGCTTTGTTGAATGTCGGCAGTAGTGCCGGCAACGTCGTCGTTCTCGACGGTTCCGGTCTGGTGCCGGCGGCCTTGTTGCCGGCTGCCGGCCCGTCGGGCAGCAGCCCGACCGGGTCGTTGATCCAGTTCGCCGGCAGTGCCGCCCCCGAAGGCTGGCTATTGTGTGATGGCAATGCGGTGTCGCGCAGCACCTATGCCGCCTTGTTCGCGGTGGTCGGTACGGTCTATGGCGTCGGCGACGGCGCCACCACCTTCGCCTTGCCCGATCTGCGCGGTCGCGCCGCCATCGGTGCCGGTCAGGGGACGTCGCTGACCAACCGGACGTTGGGCGACAAGGTGGGGGCAGAGACGCACGTGCTGAGCGTGGCGGAAATGCCCAGTCACAGCCATAATTACGAATCACATCGCCCCTCGAGTGGTGCGGGCGGACCTGTTCTCGGTAGCAGCGATGGGGTCTTGGTCCAGACGACTAATAGCGTTGGTAGTAACGCCCCCCACAACAACATGCCGCCGTCGCTGGCCCTGAACTTCATCATCAAGACCTGACATCTCCGCGAAAACCGTCACTCCCGCGAAGGCGGGAGTCCAGAGGGTGCTCCTCCGTCTTTTCCGCCACTCCTGGATACCCGCCTGCGCGGGTATGACGGCCCCTTCCCCAATTCCAGCCCCGCCGATCCCCGGCGGGGCTTTTTTCATGGAGCATACGATGACCTTGCAGCATTCCTACGGCACCAACGGCATCAGCGATGCCTTCGCCTTTTCCTTTCCCATCGACCAGGAAGCCGACATCCAGGTTCTGATCGACAATGTCGAGCAGACGTCCGGCTTCACCGTGCACGGCGCCGCCAGCCCGGGCGGCGGCGTGGTGGTGTTCCTGGCGGCGCCGTCCGCCGGCAAGACCCTGCTGATCCGCCATCGCGGCCGCACCGCCGTTTCGTCGGAAGACGCGTCGTCGGGCTATCTGTCGGACAAGCTGGTGGCCGGCGCCGGCATCAGCCTGACCGCCCAGGAAGACGGCGAAGGCCGTCAGGTCCTGGTGGTGGCGAACACCGAGGAAACCAGTGACCTGTATCTGAAGAAGGATGCCACCGACGCCGAAATCGTCGCCTTCGTGGAGGAATATGGCGTCGCCACCGACACTTTGGACAACGTTGATCGAGAGGTTGGCCGGGCTCGTCTGCAAGTCCTGTCGGAAGTGGCGAGCGACCTGCGTTATTTGAAGAAAACTCCGGTCGGCACCGAAGCGCAGGATTTTCGGGGAGCCTATGACGTGGCGAAGGCGAGCGATGTTTACCTTCAGGACGACGCCGACGCGAAATTCGTCACCAAGGTTGCCCCCGATGACGTCGCCAAGACGAACCTGCGCGACAACTACGCTCTCGCTGAACGCAACCTGCTCAACCTGACCGACGCGTCCGGGGCTCGCACCCGGCTGGGCTTGGATAACGTCGCCTATCTGAACGTGGCCCAGGACTGGAGCGCACCGCAGCGCAACCGCGCGCTGTTCGCCGCCAGCGTCGGCGGTTCGGTCACCCTGGATATGAGCACCTACCAGAACTTCGATCTGACCCTGTCGGCTGACATCACCTTCGCCAATCCCAGCGCCGCCGCGATCGGTCAGCGCGGCACCATCGGCATCATCCCCAATGGCTTCGCCATTGCCGGCATGGGTGACCAGTGGAAGCGGGTGGGCGACACCGGCGCGCCGTCCGAGATCACCGGTCAGGGCCGCATCGACTACCACATCCGCGCCACCGACCGCATCGAGTACGCCTATAACGACGTGGAGGCATAAACCATGTTCAGTGACAGCATGATGCTGGGGGGCGGCCGCAAGGCCGCCTTTTCCATCGCCAATTCCGTTCGCTTGGACGGGGTGGCGGATTATTTCACCCGCACGCCCAGCACGGTCGGCAACCGCAAGACCTGGACGTTTTCGGCCTGGGTCAAGCGCTGTGCTATCGGGACGCAACAATTCCTGCTGATCACCGGCATCAACTCGAACGAAAGCGAGTCGGTGTTCTTCGATGCCAACGACAAGCTGAATCTGTGGGTCTGCGTGAGCAACACATGGGTCGGGCGGGTCCAGACCAACGCCGTGTTCCGAGACACGGCGTCCTGGGGACATCTGGTGATATCAAAGGATGTGACGACGGCGACGCCCAAGATTTACTGGAACGGAATCGAACAGCCGACCACCGTGCTGACCGAATTCGCGAATATCGAAGGCTACGTCAACACCACCTATGAGCATCGCATCGGCGAAGGCAATGCCGCCATTGCCAACGGAACCTTCAACGGCTACATCACCCAGCCGACCCTGATCGACGGCGCCGCCCTTGATCCGTCCGCTTTCGGCGAAACCGATCTGATCACCGGTTCGTGGCGGCCCAAGCGGGTCGCTTCTTTGCCGGCCAATGTCATCCGCAGGGATGGCGGCACTGCCTTTGGCGATATGACCGGACGGGATGGTCTGGCCGGTGCCTTTGATGGAACCGACGCCACTCAGGCCAGCACCTATCCAGCCAATGCGAATAGCGGTTATGTGGGCATGGCCTTTGTCTCTCCGGTCGCGTTGACTCGGGTCGTTGCCGTCGCCCCGGTTGGCTCCGGCTTCCAGGACAACGTCGACGGTAACATCAGCATTACCATCTATGGCAAAAACGGTCTGCCGTCCTCGGCCACCGACGGTACAATCATGGGGAGCAGTGGTCCGTTCACCGACGTGGGACGGCTGGAAAAAACCATCGCAGTCAGCGGTTCCTTTACCCATGTCTGGGCGCACATCGTCTCGGACACGGTTGGCGGCACCATCAACTGCGCGGATTTGAAGCTGCTTGCTCTCGATACGAGCGGCTATGGCACCAACGGTTTCCATCTGGATTTCGCCGATGCCGGTGGTGCCGGCGGAACCGCCAACACGGCCTTTGCGGGTGGTTTCGGCACGTATCAGGTGGTCATCAATCCAGATCGGCCCTTGCCGAACAAGGCGTGGATCACTCAGATCGGCGTCACCCAGAGCAGTGCCGAAACCGGCAAGTCCGTCTACATCCTGCGAGACGATGGCGGTAACGGCTATACGGTGATGTGGGTATCGGCGCCCTTCAATCATGCCGGCAGCGGTCTCGAACAGGTGGCGGTCAATTATCTGGTGCCGGAAACCGGGACCTATGTCATGGCGGTCGCCTGCCCCGCCTCAGCTTTGGCATGGGGGCACGATGCCGATCTGATCGGTACGCCCTATCTCTATTCGCCGAGCGCCCGCTTGTTGGGCGAAAGCTTCATTGCCAGCATTGCCGCCGGTGTTTCCGTGTCTGAAGCTCCGCCGGCCTTGACCTGGACCGATGGTAGCCTGGGTCGGTCGGCTTCCGGTGCCAACCACTGGCTTCCGGTCAGCCTGGGGGCGGCGGATGTGGTGACGGATGCGCCGACCAACAACTACGCGACCATCAATCGACTGAACATGCAAAGCGGATTGGTCCTGTCCAACGGCAATACTTCGGCCAATGGCAGCGCTGCCGTGCGGTGGTGGCGGTCGTCGTTGGCGATGTCCGGTGGCAAGTGGTACTTTGAAATGAAGACCAATTCCGCCAATAATAGTTATTGCGGCATCGGGATTGAGCCCGGCGCGGTTACGCGTAACGACGGCCTCAATCAGTATCCCGGCGGCAGCGAAGGCGGAGCGGACGGCTATGGCCTGTACACCTTGGCTTCGCCGCCCAACCAGGGAATCCGCTATGCCCATAATGGGGTGTATACCGACATCGTCGATGCGGGTTTCAACACCGCCTCGGTGATGAAGGTCGCTGTCGATCTGGACGCCAAGATGCTGTGGCTTGGTTATGACAATACCTGGATCGGCGGTGGCGATCCCGCACAGGGAACGTCACCCACCTACACTCTCTCTGCCCAGGTTTCCGACTGGGTGATGATGGGCTGTGCCTACAATGAAGTGACCTGTTATTTCGGCGCCTCGGGCTTCAATCTGACGGTCCCGGCTGGTTTCAAAGCCCTGTGCACCGCCAACATGCCCAAGCCGGTGATCCAAGCGCCGAGCAAGCATATGGACGTGGTGACCTATACCGGCACCGGTACATCCCAGGTTGTCACCGGGCTGGGTTTCCAGCCCGATCTGGTTTGGTGCAAGCGCCGGGACAATATCGAAAGCCACGGTCTGTACGACAGCGTTCGCGGCCCAACCAAGATGCTGTATTCGGATCTGAGCAATGGTGAAGCCACCGATACCAATGGGATCGTGTCGTTCAATGCCAATGGCTTCGCTGCCAACGGCGCGATGGCGACCAATGGCAGTGGCGGTAATTATGTCGCTTGGTGCTGGAAAGCCGGTGGTGCTCCGGTGGCCAATACCGTCGGCTCCATCCCGTCCACCGTCAGTGCCAATCCGACGGCGGGGTTCAGTATCGCCAAGTATGCGGGCACCGGCACTGCCGGTACCAGTTTCGGGCATGGCCTGTCGGCTGCGCCAAAATTCATCCTAGTGAAAAATGTCTCGTCTGGTAATCGCAATGCCAACACCATGGATTGGATGGTTTTCCATGCGGCCTTGGGAAATTCCGGGGTGATGCGCCTGAACACCACCGAAGGAAATCTTGGCCCCGATGCCGGCATGTGGAACAGCACCGCGCCATCGACCGCCGTGGTTACGCTTGGCAATCATGAACGGGTTAATTATGGCGGCGATAATTACATCGCCTATTGTTGGGCGGAAGTGCCGGGCTTCTCCAAGTTCGGCGCTTATACCGGCAACGGTTCCAGCGATGGGCCGTTCGTCCATTGCGGGTTCCGTCCGCGCTTCGTGTTGATTAAGCGGACTGACAGCGCCGAGAATTGGCGCATGTTTGATGCCGCTCGCAGTCCCTACAATGTCGTGGACAATATGCTCGAAACGAACAACAGCACCCCCGAAGCTCTGGGTAATGCGAACAAGCTCGACTTTACGGCCAATGGTTTCAAAGTGCGCAGCATCGACGCTGGGACGAATTCCAACGGCACCTACATCTACGCCGCCTTCGCCGAAGCCCCCTTGGGCGGGACCAAGACGGTTCCGGCCAAGGCACGCTAAGGCCTTTGCTCTCTTTATCCCCCCGCTCCGGCCTGTCCGGGGCGGGGTTTTCTTTTGCCATGACAACAACATCAGGAGGACGCGATGTCCGAAGACCTGGGCTCCATCCGGGCGGCGTGCCGTGCGGATTTGCCGTCCCGCATCCGTGCCGCCTTGGAGGATTACCTGCGTTTCGTCGCCGACGATCCGCCCGCCGATGCCAAGGGTTTCGCCGCTTGGCAGGCGGCGGCCAAGGCGGCGTTGGCGCATATCGAGATGCTGGTCAAACTGGCCCGTTGGGCCGAAACCGGCATCGACACCGCCGACGATGAAGCGTCCAGCCTGGATCGTCTGCTGGCCCAGGCCCGCGACGCGCTTGAGGGCCTGGATGGGGACGAGCCATGAGCCAAGGGATCGGCTTCCCCGAATTCGTCTGGGTGTGGAACGCCAAGCTGGGGCAATCGACGCCGCCCCATCATCTGCGCATGGCCCGCTGGCTGGCCCGCAAGTACAAAAGCCATCATCGCGAATTGCTGCTGATGGCCTTTCGCAATTCCGGCAAATCCACCATCGTCGGCCTGTTCTGCGCCTGGGCGCTGTTGTGCGACCCCAATCTGCGTATCATCATCCTGGCCGCCGATTTCGCCCTGGCGAAAAAGATGGTCAGGAACGTCAAGCGCATCATCGAACGTCACCCGCTGACCCAGGGGCTGAAGCCCAAGCGGCGCGACCATTGGGCCTCGGATCAGTTCACCGTCAACCGTCCGGGCGAATTGCGCGACCCTTCCATGGTGGCCAAGGGCATCGGCGCCAACATCACCGGCTCGCGTGCCGAAATCGTCATCTGCGATGACGTCGAGGTGCCCAATACCTGCGACAGCGCGCCCAAACGCCAGGATCTGCGCGAACGCCTGGGCGAGATCGAATATGTGTTGGTCCCCGGCGGCTTGCAGCTTTACGTCGGCACGCCGCATTCGTTCTATACCATCTATGCCAGTCAGCCACGGCTGGAGGCGGGCGAGGAGAGACCCTTCCTCGACGGTTTCCATCGTCTGGAGCTGCCGCTTCTGGATAAGAACGGCGCCAGTGCCTGGCCGGAACGTTTTCCCGCCGACAAGATCGCCGGCATCCGCCGCCGCACCGGCCCCAACAAATTCGACAGCCAGATGATGCTGATGCCGGTCAACATCGCCGATGGCCGGCTGGACCCCGACCGTCTGCGCCTGTATCAGGCCGATCTAGTCTATGCCGAAGGCAACGGCCTGCCGGTGCTGAGCCTGGACGACAAACGGCTGGTCTCGGCGTCGTGCTGGTGGGACCCGGCCTATGGCGCGCCGGGCAAGGGCGATGCCTCGGTGGTCGCCGCCCTGTTCACCGATCAGGACGGCGGTTATTGGCTGCATCGGGTGCACTACCTGACCCACGACCCCGCCCGCGCCGATGAAGACGAAGCCACCCAGCTGTGTCGTCAGGTGGCCGGCTTCGTCCAAGATCTGCATCTGCCCTCTATCTGCCTGGAAACCAACGGCCTGGGCCGTTTCCTTCCCGGTCTGCTGCGGCGTGAACTGGCCAAGGCCGGCTATCCGTGCGCGGTGGTCGAGGTGGCCAGCCGCAAAGCCAAGGACCAGCGCATCATCGACGCTTTCGACGCGGTGCTGGCCGCCGGCGCCCTGTCGGTGCATCGCAGCGTATGGGCGACGCCGTTCGTGGCGGAAATGCGCGAATGGCAACCCGGCGGCAAATGCCGCGACGACGGCCTGGACGCGGTGGCCGGCTGCCTGCTGGCCCAACCGGTCCGCCTGGGCCGGCCCGGCGGCAAACTGGCCGAACGCGCCGATTGGCGCCCTGGTGGCGGCAATTTGCGGGCGGTCACCGAGTTTGAAGTGTAGTTTTTTGGAGAACAAAAATGGAACACTGGAGTATGAGCCCGCTGTGGTGGATCACTGCGGTGGAATTGCCTGTTCTGGGTGGTCTGTTCTGGCTGATCTGGCGCTCGCGCCAGGATGCCGATGACCGTCTGGACGATCTGGCCCATCGGCTGGAAGTGGGAGTGGGGCAGACGCGGGAATCCCTGGCCGCCTATAAGCTGGAAGTGGCGAAAAGCTATGCCACCACCGGCTATCTCAAGGACGTGGAGCGCCGTCTGACCGAGCATCTGGTCCGCATCGAGGCCAAGCTGGACAATGTGGGCGTGGCCGGAGGTCGGCCATGAACGCCCCGGTGATCCTGGTCGAGGCCGTCCCCGACGGCGAAAGCCAGACCCTGCCGGCGCCGCCTGGGTCCGCCGTCGATATCCTGGCCCGCACCTTGTGGGGTGAGGCGCGCGGCGAGCCGGTGCGCGGCATCGAGGCGGTGGCCGCCATCATCGTCAACCGGGTGCGCCATGCTCAGGCTCGGGGTGATCGCTATTGGTGGGGCAATTCCATCGAGCAGGTGTGCCAGAAGCCCTGGCAATTCAGCTGCTGGAACGAAGGCGACCCCAACCGGGCCAAGCTGCTGGCGGTGACGGAACGCGACCGCAGCTTCCGCATCTGCCTGCGCGTGGCGCGCCGTGCCGCCGCCGGCGTACTGGATGACCCCACTCGCGGCGCCACCCATTACCATACCCGCGCGGTGCTGCCGCCCTGGGCGCGTCACCGTCTGCCGTCGGCGGAAATCGGCAACCATCTGTTCTACAACGATGTGGAGTAACCATCATGATCCCAGCCCTGTTGGCCAGTATCGGCCTGCCCTTACTGGTCAAGGCGGTGGGCGGTGCCTTGGACAGTATCGACCATCCGGCGGCCAAGGTCGCCGCCGAGGCCCTTGGCCAGGTGGGCGGCGCCTTGCAGGCGGGTCAGGTCGCACCTGAACAGGTGGCCGAGGCCCACCGTCATCTGGAGCGCATGACCGAACTGGAAAGTACCGAGGCCAGTGCCGCCCTGGCCCAGATCAACGAATCGCTGCGCAGCGAAAGCCGGTCCGAGGATTGGTATGTACGGCGCTGGCGTCCCACCTTCGGCTATGCCATGGCCCTGACCTGGGTCGCCACCATGGGGGCGGTGGCGTGGGCGGTGGTCGCCGAGCCGGTGCAAGCCCCGATCATCATCGCCGCCTTGGTCAATACCAGCCCCATCTGGGGCGTGGCCCTGGGCGTCTTGGGCATCGCCGTGGTCAAACGCAGCCAGGACAAGCAGGGGCGTTAAGCCTTGGCTGCGCTCATCTTGTCGGCGGCCTGGGTCAGCATGATTTTCATCTGCGCCACCGGCGTGTCGAAATCGTCGGGATCGGGTTGGCGGAACAGGCGCATGGTCGGATACCACAGACAGGTGTCGCCCTGGTCCAGCCAGCGCCAATCCGACACATAGCGCAGCAACATCCAGGTGGGCTTGCCCAGGGCGCCGGCAAGATGGGCGGCCGAGGTGTCGATGGTCACCACCATGTCCAGCCCGTTCATCAGGGCCGCCGTATCGGCGAAGCTGGTGATGGCCGGCGACAGGTCACGCACCAAAGTGCCGATGCCGGTGGTTTTCAGGTCGCTGCTCCGTTCGCCCATTTGCAGGCTCCAAAACGCCATGCGCGGGTCTTCCATCAGCGGCAACAGCCGCTCCAATGGCCACGAACGGTCACGCGGCACCGTCTTGCCGGCCCAGATCAGCCCCACGTTCAAGACCGATCCAGGGGGGTGACCCAGGGGGCGGGCCAAGGCGCGCGGCGGGGTCAGATAGGGTACCGGGCCGGGCAGGCTGGCCGGATCAACCTCCAGCCAATGGGCCAGGCTCATGATCGGTATCCAGCAATCATGAGCCGGGGGTTGAGCCCCCTTGACGAAGACTTGAGCGATGCCGGGGATGGCGGCGAACAGCGATTGCAGTTCCGGCAGGCATTCCACCACCAGCAGGCCGCAGCGTTCGGCCAGCACCGGCAGGAAGCGGGCGAATTGCAATGCATCGCCAAAGCCCTGTTCGGCGGCGACCAGCACGGTCTTGCCGCGCAGATCCTGGCCGGGCAAGACCTGGGGCGTCGCAAAGGCCCGCTTGGGCGAGCGCGCCAGCCGCCACCGGGCTTCATAGCCGGCGAACCCACGCTGATAATCGGACAAATACAGGTCGGCCAAGGCCAGATCCCAGGCGTAATCGCCGCTTTCGGGCTGGGCTTCCACCAGATCGGCCATCATGGCCCGGGCTTCGCCGTGCTTGCGGCGGTCGCGCAGCAGCAGGGCCAGATTATAACGGAACGACAGATTGTCGGGCTGGGTTCGGGCGGCCCAGCGCAGGTGATCCTCGGCCTCGGCCAGTTGGCCCAGTTCACGCAGCGCATTGCCCAGATTGGAATGGGCCACCGCGTCGTCGGGGGCCAGGGCCAAGGCCCGGCGATGGCTGATCACGGCGGCGGCCACGTGGCCTTGCCGGCGCAGCGCCACCCCCAGATTGACATGGCCCAGCGGTACCCCCGGCGCCAGCAAGGCCGAGGTGGCGAACGCCGCCGCCGCCTGATCGGTCTTGCCCGCCGTCCACGCCTGGCTGCCCTCGGCCAGGGCGATCGCCGCCGCGTTCGGTTTTTTGTCCCCTTCCATCACGTCCCCCGTTCGGATGAGATCCGCATTGTGCCATCGCCGCCGATGGTTGCAAGCGGCCCCTTTTTTTGCCTAGCCCTTGACAATTAGAATTATTATCCAAATTAGAGCAATGTAATATTGATGTGGAGGTACTTCATGCTGATTCAAGGTTTTCCCGCCGATGGCGTCGTCACCGTCAACCGTGTGGTGCTGAAAGCGGGGTATGACGTGGACGATTTGCAGGAGCGGGTGGCGATGCTATGCGAGAACGTCAAAACCTATCATTCGGAAACCGGCTTCATCGGCGGCTTCGTCTGCTTGAATGCCGGCTTCATCTCGAATGAGGGCTCGACCATCGGCCAGACGGTTGAATCGCCCTTGAAGGATCGCGAAGCCCTGATCGTCACCTTCTGGAGCAGCTTCGCCGAGCATGAGCAATCGCACCGTTCCGCCACTTTCCAGCCCTTGTTCAAGGACGTGCTGGAATTGTGCGAGAACGGCAACGAAGAAACCGGCTATCACCTGTTGTGGCAGGGCAAGGCCTATGCGCCGGCGGAAGCCGTCGCTGCCCGCAAGGCTAAGGCGCAGTTTGCCTAGGCTTGCATCAAGCCTAGTTGACGGTGGCCGGAACCTCTTCGGCGGCGGCGATGGCTTCCGCCGCTTCGGCTGCCGCCATCACCTCCGCCGGCACGGCGGCGCCGTTGCCGGGCTTGGGTAAAGCCGCCTGTTCCACTGCCGGGGCGTGACCCTTGCGCAGGAAATGGCCTTCGACCTGGGCACCCGACTCGATTTCCAGGCTGTCATGCTGGATGTCGCCGGTCACATGGCCGGTGCGGCCGATGGTGATGTGGTCGGCGCTCAACTTGCCCGACACCTCGCCATGGATTCGCACCCGTTCAGCCTTGATTTCGCCGACGATGTGCCCGCCCGGTCCGATCACCAGGGTTTTACAGGTGATGTCGCCTTCGACGCGGCCATCGATCTGCATTTCGCCTTCGGTGATGATGTCGCCGACAATGCGGACATCCGCGCCGATGATGGAGACCACGTTCGCGGTGGCGGTGGGGGGGGTCTTACCGAGTTTTCGCAGCATCACGCCCTGCCGAAATGAATTTGATGGGATCACGGGGAACATCGTTGAGCCGCACTTCGTAGTGCAGATGCGGGCCGGTGGAACGCCCGGTATTGCCGACCAGACCGATGATGGTGGCCCGCGTCACCTTCTGCCCCGGCTGCACCTTGATGCGCGACAGGTGGGCATAGCGGGTTTCAAGGCCGTTGCCATGGTCGATGTCGACGGTCTGGCCATAGCGCGACTTTTCACCGGCATCGATCACCGTGCCGTCGCCGGTGGCATAGACCGGGGTGCCGATCGGAGCCCCCAGGTCGATGCCTTCATGAATGCCGGTACGATTGTTCAGCGGGTCGTTGCGGGTGCCGAAGCCACTGTTGAAGTCATAACCGCTGTGGATCGGCTCGGCCAGCGGCAGCCGCTGCAAGGTGGCCTTGACCCCGATCCAATGCTGGACCTTGGTGATCATCGTCCCCGCCGTGCCGTCGCCATCGACGGCGCCGCGGAACGGAATGAACGGGCCGCCCTGGCCGGGCGAACGCTTGCTGTCGGCGAACAGGCGCATGGGGTCCAGCCCCAGGCGGCTCAGGCGGGTTTCGGTTTCGCTGATACGGGCGCCGGCACTTTCCGCCACCTGCTGCGCCGCCTTGGCATAGGCCAATTGCAAGCGCGCCAGCGATGCTTCCAGATCGCGCACCTTTTGCCGGGTTTGGCGGGATTCGTCGGCCTCGGCCACCTGATCCTCGGTCGGGGCCAGGGACGGGCGCGGCGTTACCCGCACGCTGCGTTCGCGCGCCAGAACATCGGACGATTCGGCCAGGGTCTGCAAATTGGCGTGGACCGAGTCCACCTCGCGGGCGATGTCGCCCACCAGCTTTTCCGCCGCCACCAGCCGTTGCTGAGCGACGCGGTTGGTGGCCAGCATCTCGTCGAGCCGGCGTTCTTTTTCCGCCAGTTCTGTGGGGCGGTGGCTGAGCAGCGTGGTGCTGGTCCCGGCCCAGAACGCCAGTGCGGCAACGCCCACCAGCCCCAGCAATTGCAGGCGCCGACTGACGATGAAATGCTTGGCCTGGCCATCGGCATCGCGAACGAAAACCTGCCACTCAGGCAACAACCTGTGGACAATGTTATGCATCGCCCCCCGGCCTTGATCCCCGACTTTCAGGCCAAACGTCTTTTGCGGCACCAGCAGATTACCCCTATGTGGCGTGGCGGTTCGTCACATTCTGTCACCGGCGCAGTGTACTGGCGGAGACGGCGTTAATCTATAGGTAATGAGTCCGAATGATTGGTTAAATCGGTTTCGCCGATATCACCGGCTTTCCCGCTTCCATCCCAGCAATAGCGCCGCCGCCGCCAAGACCAGCAGCAGAGCCGGCGGCAGCAGGGGCGTTTGGTGGATGCCGTGAATGGCATAATCGCCCCTGCGCACCAGTCCCAGCCAGTGAGGTCCGGCCACGGCGCCGCCACCGCCCACCTGGCGCAGGTTGGGCAGGCCGTCGCTTTGGCCATAGCGGATCGAACCGCCATTGGCCTCGACCACCGGGGCCAGGATGTGGGGGGTGGCGGTGATTTCGGCCAGTTCGGGATTGGTCAGGCTGCCTTGAGCGGCCAGGGCGACATGGGTATCGGCCCGTGCCGTCCACAATCCGGGTTGGGGGGCGGCCAAGGTGGCGACCCAGGCGCCATCGCCGCGATCTTTCAGCGTCACCGCGACGACGGTGCCGTCGGGAGCGGTGATTTCGGCATGGCCGCCGCTGGTGGCCAGGGTGCGGCGGGTGACCTGCAATTGCCCGCCCTGGATGATCGCGCTCAGGGATTCGGCTTCCAGTTCGGGCTCGCGCATCAGCCAATGGGCCAGTCGGCGCAGCAATTCGTCGTGGGGGCCGCCGCCTTGATAGCCGCGCGCCCATAGCCAGATGGTGTCGGACAGAACCTGGGCCACCCGGCCCTGACCGACCTGATCCAGCACCAGAAGCGGCTTGCCGTCGGCGCCCTGCAACAGGGCGATACCGCGATTTTGCCGCACCGGAATTTGCCGCAGCCACGGCCCCCACAGCGCCGGCTCTGATAATCCGGCGGTGACCGGGTGGCGCCGTCCGGCCTCGGTCAGGGTGGGGACGAAGGGGGATTGGATCAACCCGCCTTCCGGGCTGGTGGGCAGGATGTCGCCCAAGGCGGACTCGACGATGCTGTCGGCTTCGGCGTATTCCGGCCCGGCGGCGGCGAGAAGGGCGCCGCCGCCATGGACGTATTGGGTCAGGAATTGATAATAAGGCGCCGCCATGATGCCGCGATGGCGATAGCGGTCGAACACCACCAGATCGAAATCCTTCAGTTTTTCCTCGAACAATTCCCGCACCGGAAAGGTGATCAGGGCCAGTTCGCGGATGGGGGTGCGGTCGTCCTTTTCCGGCGGGCGCAGGATAGTGAAATGCACCAGATCCACCGCCGCGTCCGATTTCAGCAGATTGCGCCATACCCGTTCGCCGGCATGGGGCTGGCCCGAGATCAGCAGCACTTTCAGGCGGTCGCGCACCGCGCCGATGGCGGCGGCATTGCGGTTGTTGGCCGGCATCAGGTCGCCATCGGTGACCGGTGTCGCCACTTCGACGATGACCGGACCGGCATGACGCACCGGGATGTCGATGGTGACGTCGCGGTTCAAGGGCAGGGTGGTGGACAGGAATTCGGCGCCGTCGATGCTTAGGGTGACCGGGGCGCTGCCCTTGCCGTGCGGGTCGTCCAGGCGCAGGCCGATCTGGGCGTTGCGCCCGACCAGGGCGAAGGCCGGGGTGCGGGTGATGATGGCGCGGCGGTCGCGTTCATCGGCGCTGCCGGTCAGCAGCACGTGCAACGGCGCCCCCAAGGCGGCGGCGGGCAGATCGTGGACGCGGCCGTCGCTGATCAGGATGATGCCCGCCAGACGGCGGCGCGGCAGATCGGCCAGGGCCGCTTGCATGGCGGCGAACACTTTGCTGTCGCCGTCGTGACGGCGGATTCGGACTTCAAGATTGGGCAGGGCGGCCAGCTTTTCCTGCACATGGGCCAGGGCTCGCGCGGTTTGTGCCGGGCGGTCGGCCAGACGTTGCGACGGGCTGTCATCGACCATCACCAGGACGATATCGGCAAGTGGCTGGCGTTGCTCGGCCACCAGACGCGGGTCGCTCAGGGCGAGCAGCACCAGGGCCATGGCCGCCAGCCGCCAGAAGCTGCCGGCAACCCGCCGCCACAGGCCGGCGGCGGTGGCCACAGCCGCCGTCAGCGCCAGGGCCAGCAGCCAGGGCAGCGGGATCAACGGCGAAAATTGCAGGTCGGCAAAGGCGTTCATCATTGGCCCAGGCGCTCCAGGATCGCCGGCAAATGCACTTGGTCGGCCTTGTAATTGCCGGTCAGCGCGTACATCACCAGATTGACGCCGAAGCGCCAGGCCAGTTCGCGCTGGCGTTCACCGCCGGGGACGCAGGGAAAGGACGGCCGCCCTTGGCCGTCCAAGGCCCAGGCGCCGGCCCAGTCGTTGCCGCCGACCACCACCGGCGAGACGCCGTCGGGGCCGTCGCCGCCGGTCTCCGCCACCCAGACGGCGCCGTCCCAGCGTCCGGGTAATTCCTTCAGCAGATAGAACGAGCGGGTCAGCACATGATTGCCGTCGACCATGATCAAAGGCGGCACCGCCAGACCTTGGGTCAGGTTGCGCAGGATGGCCGGATCGGCGGTATTGGCGCTTTCCACCCCGGTATCCAGGACGATCATGCCGCCCGAGCGCAGATAAGCGTTCAGTTTGTCCATGGCGGCGGCGGAGGGCGGCTTCTGCGCCGCACTCAGCGGCCAATAGACAATGGGGAAGAACAAGACCGGGTCGCGTTCCAGATCCACCGCCATGGGGGTGTCCAGCCGCGCGGTCGAGCGTTCCCCCACCAGCCGCGACAACGCTGTCAGCCCGGCCCGGGTCTTGCCGTCGACGAAGCCGTCGCCGGTATGGACGAAGGCCAGCCGGGTCGACAGCACCGCGCGCAGGGCGAAGGCGTCGTCGGTGTTCTCGTGCGGGGCGGCGCGGGCCTGGGGGGCGGCGATCAATCCCAGCATCAAAAGGACGGCGGCGGGACGGCGCCAGCCGCGCCAGACCACGGCGACCATCTGGTCGAGAACCAGCAGCACCAGGGCCGCCGCCAGCAGAGAACCGGACAGATCCAAGGCGGCGGCCCGCTGATCGATGGCGCGCACAGTGATGCCGGAAGGCAATGCCAGCGCCACCGGGTCGGCCAGACGCGGCCCCAGGTTGAAGGCGACACGGCCCTCATCGGGGCCGTACAGGCCGGGCGGATGCTGGGGCGAGGGGGCCAGGGCGGCATGATCCGCCGGCAGCGCCTCGACGACGCCGCTGGCCGGATGGCGGCGGCCGAAACCGTCGAGAACCTCGCTGGCGGCGAGAGTGCCGGAGGTGGTGCCGGCACTGTGCCCCAGGACGATCAACCGGCGCATCAGGTCGGGGAACACGCCCGACAGCGGCAGGTTGCTCCAGGCGGCGTTGGCGCTGGTATGGATCAGCACCAGCCAGCCCTGACCTCGGCGGGCGGCGGTGATCAGCGGTGTGCCGTCGCTGAGATGGGCCCAACCGCGCTCGGCCAGTTCCGGCGCCGGCTCGGCCAGAACCTGGGCGGAAATCCGGATTTCCGGGTCGAGGCGCAGGCCGGCCAGCGGCGCGTTTTCGGCAAAGCCGGCCAGGGCTTGCGGCTCGGTCCACGACATGGCCCCGCCCAGGGATCGCCCGCCGGCCCGCAAGCGCACCGGCAGCAAGCCGTCACCGGCCCCGCCCGCCGATACCATTCGCGCTGTTGCCGGTCCGGCGAAACGGACCAGCACACCGCCTTGCTCCACCCATTTCAGGATGTCGCCGGTGCCGTCGGGCAGCGGCAGGTCGGCGACGATCAAGGCGTCGGGGCGGCGCGACATCAGGGCGGACATTTCGCCTTTGATCAGTTCGGCATGGGGCGACAACGCCCGCTCGACGTAATAAAGCGGCGCCAGCAGCGGCGTGCTGTCATCGCCGCCGCCGGCCAGGGCGACCACGCGACGTTTCCAGTTTTCATCCAACAGCAAGGTGGTGGCGGCGCTGGTCTCGTTTTCGATGTCGACGCGGGTCAGGCGGTTGCGCACTTCCGCCGGCAGCCGCAACGGCACGGTGGCGCGGGTCTGGCCGGCGGCGATCAGCGCCTCTTCGCGCCCCAGCACTTGGTTGTTGCCATCCGTGGCGCGGATGGCCAGACGCTCGTCGCCCAGGCTGCCGGGCAGGCGACTGATGGTCAGCACCGGCGGGTCGCCGCCGCCCGCTTGTTGACGCAGGATGTGGCCCGTCGGCGCGGTCAGCACGGTGACGCCGCCGCCCAGGGATTGCAATGCCGTCGCCAGGGCCTTGCCGTGGCCGCTGTCGATGCCGTCGCCGATCCACATCACTTCGATGACGTGGTCGTGCCCCAGGGCCGACACCGCGCCGGCGGCGGCGGCATGGTCGGTGGGCCACGGCTTGGGCTCCAGCCCCTGGATCACGGCGCGGGCCGAGGTGGCGGTCATCGGCCCGAGGACGGCGATGGCCGCGCCATCGGTGGGCGGGGCGGTGGCCAGCAGATGAATGGGGCGGGCGCGGCGCCCGGCCTCGGCCAGGATGTCCAAGGCCGCTTGCCGCCGCTGGTCCCAGGCGCGGGCGGCGGCCCAGCCGTCATCGATCACCAGCAATAAAGGGGTGTCCGAGCGGGGCGGCGCCTCTGGGTGCAGGACGGGACCAGCGCTGCCGGCGACGATCAGAGCCAGGATGATCAGACGCAACAGCAACAGCCACCACGGCGTGCGGGCGGCGGTGTCGCGCTGGCCCTGCAGGCCGTACAGCCAGGTGATGGCGGGAAAGCGCACCAATCGGGGCGACGGCGGGATCAGCCGCAACAGCCACCACAGCACCGGCAAGGCCGCCAGGGCGGCGAGCAGCCAGGGAGTGGAAAAGCCGATCATCGGCCCAGGCCCCCCATACCATTACGCGGCAATGACAGCCGGCTATAAAGCGCCAGCAAGGCATGTTGCGGCGGCTGGTCGGTGTGGTGGATGGCGAAGCTCCAGCCGTGGGCGGCGGCGCTGGCGGCGATGGCATCGCGGTGGGCCCGCATTCTGTCGCCATAGGCTTGGCGCCAATCCTCGGCCCGGCGGCTGGTGATTTCGGCCTCGCCCTCGAGCCCGGCGAAGCGGACCGGCCCGGCATAGGGCAAGGTTTCCTCGGCCGGGTCCATGACCTGCAACAGATGACCGCTGGCGCCGTGCGCTGCCAAGGCGGCGATTTCGGCGGCGATGCTGTCGGCGGGGTGGAGAAAGTCGGAAATCAGCACGATTTCGCCATGACGCGGCGGGCGGTGCGGGCGGGGCAGGCCGGGGTGCGCCGGGGGGCTCAGCAGCGCCGTCGCCAGACGCGGCAGGATACCCGACCCTGAGGCGGGGGCGCTGCCGTCTTGCAGCAAGGCCACCCGTTCGCCGCCATTCAGCAGGCCGGCGGCCAGGGCCAGGGTCAGCAGGCGGGCGCGCTCGGCCTTGGTCGGCAATTGGGCCAGCGACCGCCACTCCATCGAGCCGGACGCATCGGCCCACAGCCAGATGCCTTGCGACGCCGCCCATTCGCTTTCCCGCACGTAAAGCCCCGGTCCCCGGGCCGAGCGCCGCCAGTCGATGGCGGTGGCGGCATCGCCGGGGATGGCGCGGCGATATTGCCAGAAGGTTTCGCCCGCTCCGGCCCGGCGGCGACCGTGGCTGCCACCGGTCAGCGACGCCGCCACCCGTTGCGCCGCCACCAGAAGCGGCGGCAGGCGGGCGGCCAGATCCTGGGCCTGGGCCTGGACAAGATGAGCGGGATCGGGGGTGGTGGTCACGCCACCGTCCCGATCAGGCGGGCGATGATGTGGTCCACCGACACGCCGTCGGCGCGGGCGGAATAAGACAGGGCCATGCGGTGGCGCAATACCGGCGGCGCCAGGGCGACGACGTCGTCCACCGATGGCGACAATCGTCCGTCCAACAGCGCGCGGGCGCGGGTGGCCAGCATCAGGGCCTGGGCGGCGCGCGGCCCCGGCCCCCAGGCGACATGGCGCTGCACCTCGGGCAGGGGGCTGGTTTCGTGGCGACCGGCGCGCACCAGGGTGAGGATGGCATCGACCACCGCCTCGCCCACCGGCAAGGTGCGGATCAACGCCTGCGCCGCCAGCAATTGCGCCGGCCCCATCACCGGCTGCGGTTGCGCCTCGGCGTTGCCGGTGGTGCTGACCAGCATGCGCTTTTCCGCCTCCCAATCGGGATAGCCGACATCGATCTGCATGAGGAAACGGTCCAGTTGCGCCTCGGGCAGCGGGTAGGTGCCTTCCTGTTCCAGCGGGTTCTGGGTGGCCAGCACATGAAACGGTGCCGGCAGATCGTGGTAATGGCCGGCGATGGACACCCGGCCTTCCTGCATGGCCTGCAACAACGCCGCCTGGGTGCGGGGGCTGGCGCGGTTGATCTCGTCGGCCATCAGCAACTGGCTGAACACCGGGCCCTGGATGAAGCGGAACGAGCGGCGGCCATCGGCGGCTTCCTCCATCACCTCCGAGCCCAGGATGTCGGCGGGCATCAGATCGGGGGTGAACTGCACCCGCTTTTCCGCCAGCCCCAGCACCGTGCCCAGGGTTTGCACCAGCCGGGTCTTGGCTAGGCCGGGGACGCCGATCAACAGGGCGTGACCCCCCGCCAGCAGCGTGATAAGACTTTCCTCGATGACCTGATCCTGACCGAAGATCACCTGGGCGACGGCGTCGCGGGCGCTGGCGATCAGGCGGTTGAGGTCGGCGGCCTCCTGCTCCGAATTAAGGCTGCTTCTGGGGCTGGTCACCGGGTTCTCCTGTCGGGGATGGCTCAAAACGGGCGGAAGAACGCCCAGGAGGTTGTGCACTTGGTCGAGAAACGGCTGAAAACCCGTCCCGAACCGGATCATTGCGGCGATCTGGGGATCCGCATCGACCGCGATGGCCGTTGGTTTTACCATGGCTCGCCGATCAATCGCAAAGAGATGGTCTGCCTGTTCGCGTCGGTTCTGCACAGGGACGAGGACGGCGCCTATTGGCTGGTGACGCCCGAGGAACAGGGCACCATCATCGTCGACGACGTGCCCTTCCTGGCGGTCGAGCTGTTCACCTGCCAATGCGGGCGCGATCTGGTGATCAGTTTTCGTACCAATGTGGATGAATTGGTGACCATGGATGCGGACCACCCGCTGCGCATCGCCGAATGCGCCAAAACCGGCGAGCCCATCCCCTATATCATGGTGCGTGACGGCCTTGAGGCGCGGTTGACCCGGGCGGTCTATTACGAACTGGTGGCCCTGGGCTACGAGGAAATCGTCAACGGCGAGAATATGTACGGATTATGGAGCAAGGGCACCTTCTTCCCCCTGGGTCGGCTGGAGTGACCCACGACGGGCTGCGCGCGCGTCTGGCCGCCGGCTTCAATCCGGCGGGGCGCGGCGATGCCATGCTGGAACGCCTGATCGACGGCGACGACGTGCCTGGCCGCACCGCCCTGGCGGAAGGGCCGCTGACCCCGGCCGCCGTGCTGGTGCCGCTGGTCGAACACGCCGATGGCATGACCGTGCTGCTGACCCAGCGCACGGCGCATCTGGCCCATCATCCCGGCCAGATCAGCTTTCCCGGTGGGCGGCTGGAACCGGCTGACGACGGCGATCCGGTGATCGCCGCCTTGCGCGAAACCGAGGAAGAGATCGGTCTGCCCCGCGACCGCGTCACCATCCTGGGCCGGCTCGACGATTACATCACCGGCACCGGTTTCATCGTCACCCCGGTGGTCGGGGTGATCGTGCCGCCGGTGGAAACCAACGCCGATCCGTTCGAGGTGGCCGAGGTGTTCGAGGTGCCGCTGAACTTCCTGCTCGACCCGGAAAACCACAAGCTGCACCGCCGGGTGATCGAGGGCCGCCACCGCCCGTTCTGGTCGATGACCTGGGACGAGCGGGTGATCTGGGGGGCCACCGCCGGTATCCTGGTCAATCTGTCGGAAGTCTTGGGGTCGTCATGAGAGCGCCCAATGACGGCAGCGAACCCATCGGCCAATTGTCGCCGCAGGCCTGGATGCAGGCGGCGGAAACCCAGGCGGTGATCAAAGCACTTACCGCCGACGGCGCCGAGGTGCGTTTTGTCGGCGGCTGCGTGCGCGATTCGGTGCTGAAACGGGCGATCAAGGATATCGACATCGCCACCCACGATCCGCCCGACCGGGTGATGGCACTGTTGGAGCGCGCCCATATCCGCGTCATCCCCACCGGTCTGGCCCATGGCACGGTGACGGCGGTGGTGGGCAAGGCCCATTACGAAATCACCACCTTGCGCGAGGACGTGGAGACCTTCGGCCGCCACGCCCGCGTCAGCTTCACCGACGACTGGACCGCCGACGCGGCCCGGCGCGACTTCACCATGAACGCCATGTTCGCCGACCCCCAGGGCCGCATCTACGACCCCTTCGGCGGCTTGGCCGATTTGGGCGCCGGCCATGTGCGCTTTGTCGGCGATCCCTTTCGCCGCATCGAGGAAGACCTGCTGCGGC
The DNA here is from genome assembly GCF_000513295.1 of Magnetospirillum gryphiswaldense MSR-1 v2. Lineage (NCBI taxonomy): Bacteria > Pseudomonadati > Pseudomonadota > Alphaproteobacteria > Rhodospirillales > Rhodospirillaceae > Magnetospirillum > Magnetospirillum gryphiswaldense. The sequence goes on along the minus strand of NC_023065.1, from coordinate 2,359,835 downwards.
TGCTGCGCTTCTTCCGTTTTTTCGCCCATTATGGCCGCACCTCGCTGGAGTCCCAGGCCATGGCCGCCTGCCGCAAGCTGGCGCCGCGTCTGGTGGAATTGTCGGGCGAACGGGTGGCGGGCGAGTTGATCCGGCTGTTGCAGGCGCCCGATCCGGCCCTGGTGCTGATGGTGATGAAGACCAACGGCATCCTGGCCCATGTCCTGCCGGAAGCGGTGGAGATCGGTCGGTTGAAGGTGCTGACCTGGCTGGAAAGCCGGGCCATGGTGCGCGACACCATCCACCCCGATCCGTTGCGCCGTTTGGCCGCCATGCTGTCCACCGATGCCGCCGGGGTCGCGGTCCTGGGCGAACGGCTGAAACTGTCGGCGGCGCAGACCGGGCGCATCCTGTCCATCGTCTGCCCCCAGGTGGACGTCCGCATGGACATGGATCGCCGCGCCGCCCGCCGGGCCTTGCGGCGGGTGGGGGCCGACACCTTCCGCGATCTGGTGCTGGTGGCCTGGGCCGAGCATCGCTCGCGCTCAGGTCTGCTGGATTCGCGCGAAAGCCGGATGTGGCAGGATTTGCTGGATCAGGCCGATCATTGGCAGCCGGTGGAACTGCCGGTGCGCGGTGCCGATTGCCTGGACTTGGGGGTTCCGCGCGGTCCGGCCATCGGTCAGTCCCTGGCCCAGGTCGAGGCATGGTGGGAAGAGGCCGATTACGCCCCCGACCGTGCCGCCTGTCTGGACCGGCTGCGACGGATCATAAAGGAAGGGGGCGCCTGAGCGCCCCCGCTGTTCATCAACCCTTGGACGGCACCATCAAGGTGGCTTCGCCGTCCAGCACGATCTTGCCGGCCACGGTGCAGGTGGTCTTGAAGGTGGCGAACTTCTTTTCCGGCACCAGGGTGGTCACTTCGACGCGGGCGGTGACGGTATCGCCGATCTTCACCGGCGCCTTGAACTTCAACAGCTGCGACACGTAGATGCAGCCCGGGCCGGGCAGCTTCATGCCGAACACGGTGGAGACGAAGGCCGCCGACAGCATGCCATGGGCGATGCGGCCCTTGAACATGGTCTGGCTGGCGAATTCCTCGTTCACGTGCACCGGGTTGAAGTCACCCGACACCCCGGCGAAAGCGGCGATGTCCGCCTCGGTGACGGTCTTGGCGAAAATGGCCGACTGGCCGACGCTCAGTTCCTCGAAATAATAGCCGTGCAGGGATTCGCCGCTCATGGTCATCTCCTAGGGGGTCATTGTGCGGTGCAGTCTAGTCCCCCGGCGGCAGGCTGACAATGCGTGGATCGGGACGAGATGGTTACAATTTATGACAAAATAGGTACTTTATATGCACATTAATATTTGATATAGATCAGTTACAAATTTTGGTGGTGGGGACCCCATGAGCATCCGTGCGATCATCAATGCCTTGCTGGGCTCGTTGGCGGTGGTGGCGATTTTGGCGGTGACCTTCATCGCCGTTGATTCCATGCATCAATGGCAGAGCGCCGAACGGGCGGCCCTGCAAGGTCGGTTGTCGGAACAATTGCTGAGCGCCGCCGGTCATTGGGCGGCGGAACGTGGCCTGACCGCCGGGGCCTTGGGGGGCGTCCAGCCGGCGACGGCGGACCAGCGCAAGGCCATCGACGAGCGCCGCCGGACCGGCGATGCCGCCATGACCGAGGCCTTGGCTGCCATGGGACAATTGGATTTCGCCGCCCGTGCCGATTTGACCACTCAGTTGACCGACCGCCGGCAGCGCCTGGACGAATTGCGCCGCAAGGTCGATGCCGCCTTGGCGGTCGAGGTCAGCGGGCGCGATGGCGCGGTGATCAAGGCCTGGTTCCCCACCGCTTCGGCGGCGATCGAAACCGGGCTGATGCTGCGGCTGGGACTGATTCAGGCCAATGCCCAGACGCCCTTGACCGCCATGACCGAGGATTTGCGTTCGCAACTGGCGGTGATGGGGGAATATGCCGGGCGTGAACGCGGCTATGCCAACGGCCTGATCGCCGCCGGTCGTCCCATGAATGGGGCGGACATGGCGGTGCTGGGGGAATTCCGCGGTCGGGTGCTGGGGGCATGGGAATTCGCCCGCATCCTGGCGCGGCAGGAAAACATGCGCGACGCCATGGGCGCCGCCACCGCCGATATCGAGGCCCGCTATTTCGGCGATTTCGAAAAGCTGCGCGCTTCAGTCTATGCCGCCGGGCAGGCCGGGCAGTCTTACCCGGTGGGGGGCAGCGACTGGTTCGCCGCCGCCAGCACCGCCATGACCACCATCGCCAAGGCCCAGGACGCCGCCGCCCGACTGGCGGTCAGCGTCACCGCCAGCCAGCAGGCCCAGGCCTCGCGCACCTTGATCCTGTCCATCATCGCCGCCCTGTTCGCCCTGGCCCTGTGCCTGATCGGGCTGGCGGTGACGCAGCGCCGGGTGATCGCGCCGGTGCGCGGCATGGAAAGCACCATGACCCGGCTGTCCGGCGGCGACCTCGACGCCCCGGTTCTGGGCGCCGACCGCCACGACGAAATCGGCGCCATGGCCCGCGCTCTGGCGGTGTTCCGCGATTCCATGCGTGAGGCCCAGGCCCTGCGCCGCGAACAGGAGCAGGCGCAGCAACGGCTGGCACAGGAACGCCGGCAGGCACTGCTCGACATGGCCGACACCCTGGAGGACAACGTTCAGGGCATCGTCGGCGAGGTGGTGAGCGCGGCGACCCAGTTGAACAGCCATTCCCTCAGCCTGTCGGCCTTGGCCCGTCAGGCGCAGGAGCAGACGCGGGCGGCGGCGGGGGCGTCGGAAGCGGCCTCGGGTAGCGTGCAGACGGTGGCCTCGGCCGCCGAGGAATTGTCGGCCTCCATCGCCGAGATCACCCGTCAGGTCGCCGATTCCGCCGGTTTCTCGCAGGCGGCGGTGGCTGAGTTGGCCCACACCAATGCCAGTATGGAAAGTCTGCTGGAAGCGGTGGGCCGGGTCGGCGAGGTGACCAGCCTGATCAGTCAGATCGCCAGCCAGACCAATCTGTTGGCGCTCAACGCTACCATCGAGGCGGCCCGCGCCGGCGAGGCCGGCAAGGGCTTCGCCGTCGTCGCCAACGAAGTCAAGGCCCTGGCCAACCAGACCGCCAAGGCCACCGATGAGATCGCCCAGCAGATCAGCGCCATCCAGGCCACCACCTCGGTGGCGGCAGGGGCCATGGATCAGGTCGGCGGCACCATCCGCCGCATCCATGAAACCGCCGCCGCCATCAGCGTGGCGGTGGAACAGCAAGGTGCCGCCACCGACGAGATCGCCCGCTCGGTCGCCCAGGCGGCCAGCGGTTCGCTCGAGGTCAGCGACAATATCGGCGGCATTTCCCAAGCCGCCAATGAAACCCATGCCCAGGCCGATCATGTTCACGACGCTTCGGATTCGCTGACGACGCAGGCGGAGCGGCTGCGCACGGCCTTGGGCCATTTCCTCGGCGGTTTGCGCGCGGCTTGACCTGACGGCGGGGCTGTGGCGCAATGCGCCCAGTTTCGCCGGAGGCCCGTTTTGTCACCCCGCATCATCGCCTGTCTGTGCTTGTCCCTGACCTTAGCCGGTTGTGCCGCCCCGGTGCCGTGGCAGCACCCGACCACGCCCAAGGACCGCTGGAAGTCCGAGTGGAATTATTGTGTCCGCTGGGCCGAGGAAGAGGTGGGCTATCGCGAAAGCGTAGTCGACAGCAATTTCCGCGATTACGACCGCGCCCAGGCGAAAAAGCGCATCAACGCCTATGTGGACATGTGCATGCGGGAACGCGGCTATGTGCCCGCCCGCCCCAGCCGATGAGGGACCTGTCCATGCGTTTCGCCGTTTTCGCCCTGTGCCTGTGCGCGGCCTTGCCCGCCGCCGCCGAGGATTTGCCGCAATTCCCGAAAATCGGCCCACCCGGCTCTCTGCCCGAGGCCATTTGCGATCAGTCCAAGGCCAGTGACGGGGCTTGGCTGCTCGGCCGCTGGGTCAGCCCGCAAAGCCGGTGGGAGTTCAGCCGCCAGGGCCAGGGGCTGGCCTGGGCACTGGACCGCAAGGGCAGTGTCGAGGACGGTATGGGCTGGAGCGCCGGTACCCGCATCGACGGCGGCGTCGAGCAGATCAGCCCGTGCACCTTCAAGCTGGATGCCGGTGGCGGTCAGTTCGCCCTGGATGGGGTGCTGACCGACGACGGCAAGATTTTCGCCGTCGCCGCCAATGCCAAGGGCAAGACCGCCCGTTTCATCCTGCGGCGCGAACGCTAGAGCCGCACGCCTGAAATCGGAACCACCTCCATAGGCAACACCCGTCACCCCCGCGCAGGCGGGGGTCCAGGAGTCACGCGCTGATGCCGACACGGTTCGCTGGATTCCCGCCTGCGCGGGAATGACGATTGAGACGTAGGGATGCATCGCATTTAAGGCTCGATGCTCTAAAACAATAACGACGCCAGGGTCAGGCCGCCCAGCCCCATCAGCAGGGCGCCGGAAATGTGGTTGAACAGCCGCATGCGTTCCGGCGTGAAGCGGGCGCGGATGGCGATGGTCATTTCGGTCAGCACCGCCCACCACAGGGCCGAGCCGGTGAAGATTCCGGCCACCAGTTGCAATTGTGTCGCCACGGTGGTGGCTTGGGCCGAGGCGCCCAGGGCGGCGAACACCCCGACCACGCCCAAGATGGTGCCGGGATTGCTGATGGTGATGACGAAGGTGGACAGGAAGTCCCGCGCCATGCCGGGGCCGCGCACGCCCTCGGGCGGGGCTTCCAGACTGGCGGCGGCGGCGCGCCAGGTGTGCAGGCCCAGACCCAGCATGAACAGGCCGCCGATGATTTTCAGCACATGGGTGTGGCCGTGGATGAATTCCGACACCACCCCCAAACCAAGGCCGACGACGGCGCCGAAGAAGGTGTCGGCCATGGCCGCGCCCAGGCCGGCGACGAAGGCGGCGATGCGACCGTCGGCCAGGGCCTTTCTGATGCACAGCAATCCCACCGGGCCGATGGGGGCGGCGATGGCGAAGCCGATGGCGATGCCGCGCAGGTACAGATAATCGCTCAAACCAGATGATCCTGGTGATGGAGTGTGGACGGCAGGAAAGCAGAAAGCGGCACGGCGAACAACCTTAGTATGGTTGCGATCCGAACCATTGCGGCGGGCTGACCACCGCGTCCTGCGCCGCCACCAGGGCCAGTTCCCGTTGCCCCAGCCGATGGGTGATGTCGAGCACCGCGAAAAGCCGCGACACCGCCGCCGCCAGCAGGTCCGGCGCCCCGGCATGGGTCAGGCTTTCGGCCAACAGCAAGCCGGCCAGCAGGTCGCCGGCGCCGTTGAGCGGCTGGGCGAAGTCCAGGCGCGGCGTCGTCACCAGCCAGGCGCCATCAGCGGTGACGCCGGCGCAGGCCATGCCGTCGGCCACCTCGAGGCTGGTGACCACCACCAGCCGTGGCCCTCGCGCCAACACGCTGCGGGCGGCGGTGATGGTCTGGTCGAGGCTGGCGACGGGCAGGCCGCTCAGGCTTTCCAGCTCGAAAAGATTGGGGGTGACGATCTGCGCCGCGTCCAGGATCGGGCCGGCCAGAACCTGGGCGATGCCGGGTCGCACATAGGAGCGGCCCTGGTCGCCCATCACAGGGTCGCACAGAAAGACGGCGCCGGGATTGGCGTTGACGGCGCGCAACAAGGCCGCGCCATTGGCGGCATCGCCCAGATAGCCCGACACGATACCGTCATGGCCGGTCAGGAAACCGGCATGGTCCAATCCGTCGATAATGCGGGCCACGTGTTCGGCGGCAAAGACGTCGCCGCCGAACACGCCATGGCCGGGATGGTTGGAAAACTGCACGGTGTTGACGGTGGTCACCTCGAAGCCCAGCCGCTGCAACGGCAGGGTCAGGGCCGAATTGCCCACATGGCCATGGGCCACGGATGAGGACAGCGAAAGAATCTTCATGAAAAAGGGGGCTCCGGCGACCTATTGTTGCGCTGCAACCTTGCCTAGCGTGGCGCAACTTGCTAGGTTCCCCAGCCTGATTTCTTTTGCAAGGGAATGTTCCATGGCCGCCACCGCCCGTCCTCGCCGTTCCGTCCTCTATATGCCCGGCTCCAACGCCCGTGCCCTGGAAAAGGCCCGTGGTCTTGCCGCCGACGGCCTGATCCTGGACCTGGAAGACGCCGTCTCCCCCGATGCCAAGGACGTGGCCCGCCAGCAGGTGTGCGACGCGGTCAAGGCCGGTGGGTACGGCGGTCGTGAATTGCTGGTCCGCGTCAACGGCCTGGGGACGCCGTGGGGCTATGCCGACGTCGCCGCCGCCGCCTCGTGCGGGGCCCACGGCATCCTGATTCCCAAGGTGGAAAGCGCCGACATGGTGCGTCAGGTCGAGGCCATCATGGTGGCCAACGGGGCGCCGGACGACATGGCCATCTGGTGCATGATGGAAACCCCCAAGGGTATGCTGCGGGCCGAGGAAATCGCCCTGGCCAGCCCCCGCATGGGTGGTTTCGTCATGGGCACCTCGGATCTGGCCAAGGATCTGCACTGTGCCCATACCGCCATGCGCCTGCCCATGATCACCTCCCTGGGTCTGTGCCTGCTGGCGGCGCGCGCCTATGGCCTGGCCGCCATCGACGGCGTCTATCTGGACCTCAACGACGATGCCGGTTTCGAGGCCCATTGCCTTCAGGGGCTGGAGCTGGGCTTCGACGGCAAGACCCTGATTCACCCCAAGACCATTCCCGTCGCCAATCAGGTGTTCGCGCCGTCGGCAAAAGAAGTGGCGTGGTCCGAGACCATCATCGCCGCCCATGCGGCGGCGGCGGCGGAAGGTAAGGGCGTGGTGGTGGTCGATGGCAAGCTGATCGAGAACCTGCACGTGGAAAACGCCAAGCGTCTGGTTGCCCTGGCCGCGCAGATCGCCCAACTCGACGCCGCTCTGGCCCAGTAAGGACATCGTCATGACCAAGACCAATTCCGGCAATTTCTTCGAGGATTTCCGCATCGGCCAGGAAATCCGCCACGCCACCCCGCGCACGGTGACCGAAGGCGACATGGCCCTTTACACCGCGCTCTACGGCTCGCGCTTCGCCTTCAATTCGTCGGCGGAATTCGCCCGCGATTGCGGCATGCCCGGCCAGCCGCTGGACGATCTGGCCGCCTTCCACGTGGTGTTCGGCAAGACCGTGCCCGACGTCTCCCTGAACGCGGTGGCCAATCTGGGCTATGCCGGCGGCAGCTTCGGCGCCCCGGTCTATGCCGGCGACACCATCACCACCACCTCGCAGGTGATCGGGCTCAAGGAAAATTCCAACAAGCAGACCGGCGTCGTTTATGTCCGCTCCACTGGCGTCAACCAAAAGGGCGAGATGGTGGTGGATTACATCCGCTGGGTGATGGTGAAGAAGCGCGATGTCAATGCCGCCGCCCCGGCGGAGCTGGTGCCCGATCTGCCCGATGCGGTGGCGGCCAGCGATCTGATCATTCCGCCGGGTCTGAACACCGGCAAGTATGACGACGTCCTGGCCGGGTCGCCCCATCGCTGGGACGATTACGCGGTGGGTGAAAAGATCGACCACGTGGACGGCATGACCATCGAGGAAGCCGAGCACATGATGGCCACCCGGTTGTGGCAGAACACCGCCAAGGTCCATTTCAACCAGCATACCGAGGGTCAGGGCCGTTTCGGTCGCCGGCTGATTTATGGCGGCCACATCATTTCGCTGGCCCGGGCGCTGTCGTTCAACGGGTTGGGCAATGCCTTCAAGATCGCAGCCATCAACGGCGGTCGTCACGTCAACCCGACCTTTGCCGGCGACACCATCTATGCCTGGTCGGAAGTGCTGGAAAAGTTCGAGATTCCGGGCCGTTCCACCCTCGGCGCCCTGCGCCTGCGCCTGGTCGCCCTGAAGAACCGCTCGGGCGCCGACTTCACCTTGAAGCTGGAAGACGGCAAAAGCTTCGACCCGGCGGTGGTGTTGGATTTCGATTACACCGTGCTGATGCCCCGCCGCTGAGGCTTGCGTGATGCAGCGGCCCGTCTGGCAACAGGCGGGCCGTCGGCGTTTCAGGCCCGCAGATAATCGCGCGCATCCATGTCCCAACTCAGCACATGGCCCATGACCAGCTTGCGGATGAAGCGCAGCAGGCGGGCTTCCAGCTTGGCGCTGCCCAAGGTGGTGAAGCTGGCGGTAATGGCCCGCAATTCCGCCTGCATCTGCCGGTGATCCTGGATGTGGTCGGTCAGGCTGGGGCAGTGGCGGCGGGTCATCAGTTCTTCTTCATTGGCGAAATGGGTGTCGACCAGTGCGCTCAGGTGGTGCAGTTCCTCTTCCACGTCCAGATGATGCCCGGCAGTGATCCAATCGGCATAAAACCGGTTGAGCACATGGATGATTTCCCGGTGTTCGTTGTCGATCATCGGATTGCCCACCGACAGCGTCTGGTCCCATTGGATCAGTTCGTCCACCGGGGACGGCACGGGTGGCTTGGCGCCCAGGTGCAAAAGGTCAAGCAGCGACATGGTCGCCTCCGCATGCTTCAGGTGGTCCAACTGGGGTGCGGTTGCAGATAGGGCACCTGATCGGGGTGAATCTCGCAATATTCGTGGCCGTCGCGGCTGACGAACTCGCTCCAGCCGCAGGCGGTGCATAGCAGCAATTCTCCCGCCTGCGCCCGGTGGTGGCTAAGCGGCGCGCCGCAATCATGACAATGGCGGCGGTCGGGCAGGGCCTCGGGGCTGTGGGGCGGCATGTGGGCGTTGACGTAGCGCACGATGTTCAGCAATTGGCGCCGCAGGTCGCGCACTTCCTGGCGCAACAACGCCACGTCACGATTGACGTTCACATTTGGCGCGGGGATGGGGTCGTTGCTGGTCATGGCGCTCTCCTGCTTTCTCTTTTTATTTGTTATCTATTATGCCACTTTCAATATTAGATTTGTGAGATTCTATTTTTGCGTGTTTTTCCTAAAATTTGATGCAAAAGCCGCGCATGGCGGAAATGCGTATGATTGGGCGGTTTTTCCTTTTGCTGCTGTGCACCGGGCAGTTCACGCATGTGCGCATGGCATGGCGGCGGGCGGCCGAGGGGCGACCCTACCCCCTTGGGCGGGGCATGGGTAGCTGGCCCTGCCAAAAAGTGTGGTCCTTTGCGTTGACTCGGGCGCGCCTAAACGCTAAACACGTGCCGCACATTGCCGCATGTAGGGGGCGTTTTTGCCCCGCACTTCAGAAGTCTCGGGGGCCCAATCCATGAGCACGCGCAACCGGCCGCTTTCTCCGCATCTCGACGTTTATCGCCTGCCTTTGCTGGCGATCATGTCCATCTCCCACCGCATTACCGGCGTCGGCTTGGCGATCGGTATGTTCGCCCTGGCCTGGTGGCTGTGCGCCGCCGCCTCGGGGCCCGCAGAATTCGCTGTCGCCCAAGCGGTGTTCGGCTCGTTCCTGGGCAAGCTGTTCCTGTTCGGTTGGACGGTCGCCCTGTTCTTCCATCTCAGCCACGGCATCCGCCACCTGTTGTGGGATTCGGGCTGGGGCTTTGAAATTCCGCAGGCGTATCTGTCGGCCAAGGTGGCGCTGGGCGCTACCGTGGTGTTGACGGTGATCGCCTGGATCATCGGTCTGGCCTAAGGGAGAACATTGACATGACCACCCTTCGCTCCCCCATCGGTCGCGCTCGCGGCCTTGGTTCGGCCAAGTCCGGCATGGGCCATCACTGGTCCACCATCGTCAGCGCCGTCGGTCTGATCCCGCTGTCTTTGTGGTTCGTGGTGTCCATCGCCCGTCTGGCCGGTGCCGACCACGCCGTCTTCACCGCCTGGATCGCCAAGGGGCCTAACGCCGCCCTGCTGATCCTGACCATCGGCCTGACCTGCTACCATGCGTCGCTGGGTCTTTCCATGGTCATCGAGGACTATGTGACCTGCAAGGCGAAGAAGTTCGCCGCCCTGCTGGCCACGCGCCTGATCGCCGCCCTGCTGGCGGTCGGCATGTCCGTTTCGATCCTCAAAGTCGCCATCGGAGGCTAACCGCAATGGCTGCGTACAAGATCATCGACCACACCTATGATGTCGTGGTCGTCGGCGCCGGCGGTGCCGGCCTGCGCGCCACCATGGGCATGGGTGCCGCCGGTCTGAAGACCGCCTGCATCACCAAGGTGTTCCCCACCCGCTCGCACACCGTGGCCGCCCAGGGCGGTATCGGCGCTTCTCTCGGCAACATGGCCGAGGACAATTGGAAGTGGCACATGTACGACACCGTCAAGGGGTCGGACTGGCTGGGCGACCAAGACGCCATCGAATACATGTGCCGCGAAGCGGTGCCGGCGGTGTACGAGCTTGAACATTTCGGCGTGCCGTTCTCGCGCACCCCGGAAGGCAAGATCTATCAGCGCCCGTTCGGCGGCCACATGTCCAATTTCGGTGAAAAGCCGGTGCAGCGCGCCTGCGCCGCCGCCGACCGTACCGGCCATGCCATCCTGCACACGCTGTATTCGCAGTCGCTGAAGCATTCGTGCGAATTCTTCGTCGAATATTTCGCTCTCGACCTGATCATGGAAGACGGCGCCTGCCGCGGCGTCGTCGCCTGGAACCTGGACGACGGTTCCCTGCATCGCTTCCGCGCCCACAAGGTGGTGCTGGCCTCGGGCGGCTATGGCCGCGCCTATTTCAGCTGCACCTCGGCCCATACCTGCACCGGCGACGGTCACGGCATGGTGTCGCGCGCCGGTCTGCCGTTGCAGGACATGGAATTCGTGCAGTTCCATCCCACCGGCATCTACGGCTCGGGCTGTCTGATCACCGAGGGTGCGCGCGGCGAAGGCGGCATCCTGCGCAATTCGGCGGGTGAACGCTTCATGGAGCGTTATGCCCCCACCGCCAAGGATCTGGCCTCGCGCGACGTCGTCTCGCGCGCCATGACCGTGGAAATCCGTGAAGGTCGCGGCGTCGGCGCCGGCAACGACCACATCTTCCTGCATCTGGATCACCTGGACCCGGCCGATCTGGAATTGCGTCTGCCCGGCATCTCCGAGACCTCGAAGATTTTCGCCGGTGTCGACGTGACCAAGCAGCCGATCCCGGTGCTGCCGACCGTGCACTACAACATGGGCGGTATCCCCACCAACGTGCATGGCGAAGTGCTGCGCCCGACCGCCGACAACCCCGACGCCACCGTCGAGGGCCTGATGGCCATCGGCGAGGCGGCCTGCGTGTCGGTGCACGGCGCCAACCGTCTGGGCACCAACTCGCTGTTGGACATCGTCGTCTTCGGTCGTGCCGCTGCCCTGCGCGCTGCCGAGACGCTGAAGCCCGGCACCACCCACAAGCCGCTGGCCAAGGATGCCGGCGACAACGCGGTGGCCCGCTTCGACCGTCTGCGCAACGCCAATGGTTCGCTGCATACCAGCGAAATCCGCTTGGCCATGCAAAAGACCATGCAGAACGACGCCGCCGTCTTCCGTACCTCGAAGACCCTGGCCGAAGGCTGCGCCAAGATGGAGCAGGTTGCCTCCACCTTGCCGCAGATCAAGATCAACGACCGTTCCACCGTGTGGAACTCGGATCTGGTCGAGGCCTTGGAGCTGGAAAACCTGATGGATTGTGCCCAGGCGACCATCGTGTCGGCGGAAGCCCGGCACGAATCGCGCGGCGCTCATGCCCACGAGGATTATCCGGATCGCGACGACGTCAACTGGCAGAAGCACTCGCTGGCCTGGGTCGAGAACGGCAAGGTGAAGCTGGACTATCGTCCGGTCCACACCTATACGCTGACCGACGAGGTCGAGTACATCAAGCCGCAGAAGCGCGTCTACTAAGGCCGGTCAAGGAGAGAAAGACATGGTCGAATTCGCCCTGCCCGCCAATTCCCGGGTACAGAACGGCAAGACCCACAAGGCTCCTGCCGGTGCCAAGAAGGTTAAGGCGTTCAAGATTTACCGCTACGATCCCGATTCGGGTGCCAACCCGCGTCTGGACACCTACGAGATCGATCTCGACGCCTGCGGCCCCATGGTTCTGGACGCCCTGCTGAAGATCAAGAACGAGATCGACTCGACGCTGACCTTCCGCCGCTCCTGCCGTGAAGGCATCTGCGGCTCCTGCGCCATGAACATCGACGGCGCCAACACCTTGGCCTGCCTGAAGCCCATCGAGGACATCAAGGGCGACGCCAAGATCTATCCGCTGCCGCATATGCCGGTGATCAAGGATCTGATTCCTGACCTGACCGTGCCCTATGCCCAGCTGGCGTCGATCAAGCCGTGGATGCAGACCCAGACCCCGCCGCCGCCCGATGGCGAACGGCTGCAATCGCCGGAAGAGCGGGAAAAGCTCGACGGCATGTGGGAATGCATCCTGTGCTTCTGCTGCCAGACCAGCTGCCCCAGCTACTGGTGGAACGGCGATCGTTATCTCGGTCCGGCAGTGCTGTTGCAGGCTGCCCGCTGGATCCACGATTCCCGCGATGAAATGACCGGTGAACGCCTCGATGCGCTGGAAGACCCCTTCAAGCTGTATCGCTGCCACACCATCATGAACTGCACCAAGACCTGCCCCAAGGGGCTGAACCCGGCCAAGGCCATCGGTTCGATCAAGACCAAGCTGTTGCAGCGCGGCGTCTGATCCGGTCTGAAACAATCAACCCCGCCAGAGTATCTCTGGCGGGGTTTTTTGTGTGCTCATTCCTCGAAGTGCTGGCCCCAGCTTCCCGGTGGCAGGGTGTACGAGCCACCCGACGGGTACAACGGCGCCTGGGATGGGGGCGCGGTCAGGATGGGAGCGGGAGCCATGTCCGGCTTGCCGGCGATGTCGGCGGGGGTCAGTGGGCGATAGGGGGCGACAGGGGGCGTCGCCGCCGGCGCGGCCATGGTCGGGGCGGCGGTACCCGTTGAAGTGCCATCGACCGGGTTTGCCGCCGGTGCCATCGGACCGGAGGGCAGGGTGGTGGGGACCGCCTGCTGCTGGGATTGCGGCAGGGCGATGCGCGGCTTCGGCTTCATCTTGCCGGTGCGCTTTTGCCATTCGGCGATCGCCTTTTCGTCGGCGGGGTTGATCAATCGGCCTTTGGCATCGGTCATTTCCGGGTGATAGCAGGTAAAGGTGGATTGATGCGGTGCGGTGATCCGGCACTGATAGCGCAGGGTCTTTTGGAACTGGCTGAAATACCCATATTCACCACAGGCATAGGCGGCTTCCGCTTCCACCTCGGCCCAAGGCGCGCTGTCGGCATGGCATATGGTGACAGTGCCGTTGGTGGTGATGGTGTTGGCCCGCTTGTCGATCAGGCTCTCAATCTCATGATCGACGAACGGCGCTTCGGCGCAGGAGGCAAGCATGGCGGCGATGGCAAACAGGGCAAATGGGGCGGCGCGCATGGCTGGCTCGCTGGGTATGGGATGGACGCCTCTCTTGTTTATCCCACCCCCGCCCGTGGGGAAAGAGGATATAGGGTCCAGACCTTGTTGTTCTAAAACGTTCGGCAGGGTAAGATTTGGACCTTGGTTGCGGGAAGGAGGAACAACATGTCCGACGGCAAGAAATTCCGTTTGGTCACGCGCAGTGATTTCGACGGCTTGGTGTGCGCCGTCCTATTGAAGCAATTGGACATCATCGACGATATCAAGTTCGTCCATCCCAAGGATATGCAGGACGGGGTCATCGATATCGGCCCCAACGACATCAGCACCAATCTTCCCTATGTGGATGGCGTGCACATCGCCTTCGACCACCATCTGTCGGAAACCATCCGCGTCGGCCAGAAGGACAACCACATCATCGACCCCAAGGCGCCGTCGGCGGCCCGCGTGGTCTATGATTATTACGGCGGTGCCGTGCGCTTCCCGGCGGCCTGGGACAAAATGATGGAAGAGGTCGACAAGGCCGACAGCGCCCAATACTCGCTGGATGACATCATTTCGCCCACTGGCTGGACGGTGTTGAATTACATCATGGATGCCCGCACCGGTCTGGGCCGCTTCCGTGATTTCCGTATCTCCAATTATCAGTTGATGATGGAGCTGATCGATTATTGCCGCAATCACAGCATCGAGCAGATCATGGCTCTGCCCGATGTCAAGGAACGGACCGATCTGTTCTTCGAACACGAGGAAAAGGCCAAGGAACAGCTGTTGCGCTGCTCCAAGGTGTACAAGAACCTGATCGTTCTTGATCTTCGCAACGAAGAGACCATCTACGCCTGCAACCGCTTCATGATTTATGCGCTCTATCCGCAGTGCAACATCTCCATCCACATTTTGTGGGGGCTGAAGCAGCAGAACACCGTGTTCGCCATCGGTCGGTCCATCGTCAATCGCTCGGCCAAGACCAATGTGGGCGAGTTGTGTCTGACCTATGGCGGCGGTGGCCACGAAAAGGCCGGTACCTGTCAGGTTGGCAACGATGTCGCCCCCAAGGTGTTGGAAGATCTGATCGCCAAGATCAACGCCGACGGCTGATCGCGTCGCATAAAAGCTGGAAAAGGGCGCGGGCACCCACCCGCGCCCTTTTCCTTTGCCCCCCTTTGGGGTAGGCTGCGCGGCCATGAATGAAGGCCCACTTTTTGAATATCGCAGCCGCCTGCGCGCGGGTCAGGTTCGTCCCGATCCGGCCCAAGAACTGGCGGTGGAAAAACTGCAAAGCCTGTCCAAGGCTGTTCGCGGCTATCGCCCCAGCGCCGGTGAAAAGGGCTGGCTGGCCCGCTTCGGCCTGGGCGGCAAGGCCGCGGTGCCGGCGGGTCTGCAATGGCATCCTGGCGATTGCGAGGACGGCAACCCGCGCCAGGGCCTGTACATCTTCGGCGAGGTCGGGCGCGGCAAATCCATGCTGATGGATTTGTTCTACGAATTCACCAACATGCCCGGCAAGCGGCGGGTGCATTTCCACGAATTCATGCGTGACGTTCACGCAGCCATGCACGAATGGCGCAAATCCGGCGGTGCCGATCCTATCCCGGCCTTGGCCAAGCAACTGGCCGACAATGCCTGGCTGCTGTGTCTGGATGAATTGCAGGTCACCGACATCGCCGATGCCATGATCGTCGGGCGTTTGTTCCAGCATCTGCTGGATAACGGCGTGGTGGTGGTCATCACCTCCAATCGGGCGCCCCAGGATCTGTACAAGGATGGCTTGCAGCGCCAGCGCTTCGTGCCCTTCATCGAGCTGATGGGGCAGCGTCTGGATTTGCTGGAGCTGAATTCGGAGCGGGATTATCGCCTGGGGCGCAAGCGCGGCCTGCAGGTTTATCACTTCCCCAATGGTCCCGCGGCCGAGGCGGAGTTGGACAAAAACTTCGCCCGCCTGACCGAGGGGGCGGCGGCGCGGCCCGATCAGTTGATGGTCAATGGCCGGGTGCTGGACATCCCGCGCGCCGCCATCGGCGTCGCCCGCTTCAGTTTCCGCGAATTGTGCGGGCGCCCCCTGGGGCCGTCCGATTACCTGGAGCTGGCCAGCCACTTCCATACCCTGGTGCTGTCGGGCATCCCGCTGCTGTCGCCGGAAAACAAGGACGAGGCCCGGCGCTTCGTCACCCTGGTCGATGCCCTTTACGAACATAAGGTGACGCTGATCTGTTCGGCGGCGGCGCCACCGGAAAGCCTGTACCCCACCGGTATCGGCGCCTTCGAGTTCCAGCGCACGGTATCGCGGCTGATGGAGATGCAGGCGGACGACTACATCACCCGCCAGCACATCAGCTGAAGCCGGGCAGGGTCAGGCGGAAGCGGGCGCCGCCGCTGGCGACATTCTCCGCGCTCAACTCGCCGCCATGGTCGCGGACGATGCCATAGCTGATCCATAGCCCGAGGCCGGTGCCTTGGCCCACCGGCTTGGTGGTGAAGAACGGGTCGAACACCTTGCCCAGGTTTTCCGTGGCGATGCCGGGACCGGAATCGGTGATCTCCACCACCACCGTACCGCTGGTGAACCGACCGCTGACGGTGATGCGGGCATCGTTGCCCTGGCCCTCCACCGCGTCGAGGGCGTTTTCCATCAGATTGACCATGACCTGATGCAATTGCCCGGCATGACCGGGCACCAGCAGGATTTCGGGCAGTTCGAGATGGGGAACCGGCGGCGCCTTGCGGCCCTTGATCACCCACTGAACGGCATTTTCGGCGATCTCGGCCAGATTGACCGGTTGGGCGGCGCCGCTTTGGCTGAACGACAGGCGCTTCAGCGACTTGACGATGTCGGCGACCCGCTGCGCCCCTTCCTGGGTGCCGGCGATCAGCGCCGGCAGATCGGCCATCAGCGTGTCGATGCGCAAGGATCGGCGCAAGGCCTCGCGTTCGGTTTCGTCGACGCCTTGGTGGATCACCCCCAGATAGGCCTCCAGCCGTTCGCGGTACTTGGTCAGCACGTGGACATTGCCGACGATGAAGCTGATGGGGTTGTTGAGCTCGTGCGCGACACCGGCGATCAGACGGCCCAGCGACGCCATCTTTTCCTGCTGCACCAATTGCGCCTGGGCTTGCTTCAACGCCTCGTAGGCGCGGCGCAACTCGCCTACCGGCCGTCCGGTCAGCACGGTGCCCGCGGGCAGGCCGCGATGGTCCAAAAGCGTGGCGCAGGTCAGCGCCACCGGGTCGGTGGTGCCGGTACTGCCGTGGACGAAGCGGATTTCGCGGTCCTCGCCGCTGGCCGCCTCCAGCCAATGGCTGACCGGGCCGGCGCCGGCGGCCAGCAGGGCGTCGATGGGTTGGCCGATCAGGTCGATCTCGGCCATGTCGGTGAGGCGGAGAAAGGCCAGGTTGACCTGTTGGATGCGGCCCTTGGAATCGCAGACCACCAGGATGTCCGATACCGACGACAGCACCGAGGTGATGAAGCGCTGGGCTTCCTCCAGCGCCGTATTTTTTTCCTCCAGTTCGATTTCATACTGGATCAGGTCGGAATAGACTTCCTCCATCTTGCGGATCACTTCGATCCACGCCGCCTCTTGGGCCTGGGCGATGTCGCCGTCGGCCAGTTCCGGCGCCACGGGAAGGGGAGGCTGTCGTCCGGCCATCAGTCCGGGCGCTCCAGCCCGTGGCGGGCCAACTTGGCCCGCAGCCCCACCCGGCTCAGGCCCAGTTCCTCGGCGACGCGGCTGATGTTCCAGTGATGGCGTTGCAGGGTTTCGGCCAGGATGCGGGCTTCGAGCAAATCCACCTGTTCGCGTAGGCTCTGGCCCTGGGGCTGACTGGCGCTGGCCGTCGGCTGGCGGTGGCGGATGCGCGGGCTGAGCAGTTCCGGGCCGATGATCGGGGCCTCGGCCAGGGCGACCATGCGCTGCATTTCGTTCATCAGCTCGCGCACATTGCCGGGCCAGTCATAGGCCGACAGCAGGGCCATGGCGGCAGGCGACAGATGGGTGACGGTCTTGCCGAAATTGCGCGCGGTGTCGGCCAGCAGCCGTTTGGTCAAGATGGTGATGTCGTCGGGACGGTCGCGCAGCGGCGGGATGTGGATGGGAAAGGCGGCCAGACGGTAATACAGGTCACGGCGAAAGTGCTTGTCGTGGACGTCCTGTTCCAGGTTGCGGTTGGTGGCGGCGATGACCCGCACATCCACCTTGCGGGTCAGGCGCGCGCCTAAGGGCCTGATTTCGCCTTCTTGCAGCACACGCAGCAATTTGACCTGGAAGGCGGGCGAGGTTTCGCCGATTTCGTCCAAAAAGATGGTGCCGCCATCGGCCTGCTCGAACAGGCCGATACGGTCCTCGTAGGCGCCGGTGAAGGCCCCTTTCTTGCAGCCGAACAATTCGGATTCCAGCAACTGGTCGGGCAGGGCGCCGCAATTCTCGACGACGAAAGGCTTGGTCCCGCGCGGCGAGTTGTAATGGATGGCGCGGGCCAGCAATTCCTTGCCGGTGCCCGATTCGCCGGTGATCAGCACCGAGATGTCAAAGGCGGCGACCCGGCTGGCCATGTCGATGGCCTCGGTCAGGGGCGAGTGCGGCGCATGGGCGATGCGGTCGAAATGGTGGGCGCGTTTCAACCGGCTGGTCTTTTGCGCCACCTGGCTTTCCAGCATGGCCGGCGCCACCTTCAGGTCCAGCGACGCCTGGGCCGAGGCGTTTTGCAACTGCCACAGCCGTAATCCCTCGCGGATGGTGCGGATCAGCTCGTCCGGTTCCCACGGCTTGGTGATGTACTGGTAGATGCCGGCCTCGTTGATGCCGGCGATGATGTCTTCCGACGCGGTATAGCCGGAAATGATCATGCGTACCGGATCGGGCCAGCGCTCGCGCACATTGCGCAGGAAATCGACGCCCTGCATCCCCGGCATGCGCTGGTCGCACAAGATGGCATGGACCATTTCCTGGTCCAGCACGTTCTCGGCCTCTTCGGCATTGGAGGCGGTCAACACCTGGAATTCGTCGCCGAGAACCCGGCGCAAGGCCTCTTGTGACTGCCGTTCGTCGTCGATAACCAGGATGATCGGCAGCTTGCTCAACGTCAGGGCCTTGCCAGGGTGGAACCACGGGCATTGTGGGTGGGAAGCGGCGCCCGAATCAAGGGGCCGTTGGCGAAAACGGGTCGGATGTTCATACCTCGTTCAAACTGGGCGCGAATGATTATCACATACCTTTGGTATGAGGAGTGTGCGGCTAAGACGAGGCACTCATGGGATCGGTCGGCAGCATCAGCAAGAACAATGGCGCCATGAGCGAACGGCGGCGCTACACCCGTTATGCCGGCGACGGCCTGATGGTGTGGGTGGATGGGCGGATTTATCCGGCCATCGACGTCTCGCTGGGTGGCGTCAGGCTGTCCGGGGTACAGCCGGTCAAGCGCGGTGCGGTGGTGAGCTTGAAGCTGATCCCCTGTCACGGCGAGGTGATGATGCTGGGTCTGGCCGCCATCGCCCAAGGCCAAGTCCTGGCGGTGGGGCCGTCGGGAACCCGCCTAGCCTTCGTCTCCCCCCGTTATTCGCTGGCCAAGACGGTGGTGCGCCATACCCGCACTCAGCACCTGGATGGCGTGTTCAGCCAGCCTGTTGGCTGACCTGGGCCAGGGACGTTCGCACCGATGCGACCAGGGATTGCCGTAAGTGGGCGATGCCGTCGGCAACTTGGGCCGACACCCCCGACACGTCGTCGGCAAGCGAGCCGGTGGTCGAGGCTTCTTGCGACACTTCATGGATGCGGGTGGCCACTTCCTGCGCCGCCACCGTGGTCTGGGTGACATTGCGGGCGATTTCCGCCGTGGCCGCGCCTTGCTGGTCGACAGCGGCGGCAACGGCGGTGGACAGGGTCTCCACCGAGCCGATGGCGCCGACGATGGCCTTGACGGCGGCCACCGCCTCACGGGTGATGGCCATGATCTGGGTGATCTGGGTGCCGATCTCATCGGTGGCCCGGGTGGTCTGGTTGGCCAGGGACTTGACTTCGTTGGCGACGACG
Organism: Magnetospirillum gryphiswaldense MSR-1 v2; assembly: GCF_000513295.1. Lineage (NCBI taxonomy): Bacteria > Pseudomonadati > Pseudomonadota > Alphaproteobacteria > Rhodospirillales > Rhodospirillaceae > Magnetospirillum > Magnetospirillum gryphiswaldense. The sequence goes on along the minus strand of NC_023065.1, from coordinate 2,340,481 downwards.
GCGAAGCCCTTGCCGGCATCGCCGGCGCGCGCCGCCTCGATGGTGGCGTTGAGCGCCAGCAAATTGGTCTGGCTGGCGATGTCGTTGATCAACTGGGTCACTTCACTGATGCGACCGACGGTTTCCGACAAGCGGCCGATGGTGTTCTGGGCGGTGTCGGCGGTCTGGCTGGCTTCGGTTGCCGCCAGATGGGCGGTGTGGATGGAGTGGCGGATTTCGTCGATGGAGGCGCTCAGCTGTTCCGATGCCGCCGCCACCGTCTGGGCGTTGGCCAGGGCTTGGGCCGCCGCCGCCGCCACCCCTTGGGCATTGGCGTGAACGCTGCCGGCCGAATGCGCCATGCTGTCGGCATTGCCGGTCAGCCGCTGGGTGAATTGCGACACCTGGGTCACCGCCTGATCCGCCTGGGTTTCGATGCTGTCGGCCATGCGTGAAAGCGCTTGCTGCTTTTGCCGCTCCGCTTCCGCTTCCTGCTGCCGTTGAGCCTGGCGCAGCCGCTCGGCCTCGATGGCGTTGGCCTTGAACACCGCCACCGCCTTGGCCATTGCCCCCACTTCATCGGTGCGCCCGGTATAGGGGATGGTGCTGTCCATGGCGCCACCGGCCAGGGCGTGCATGATGCCGGTCATGCGGGTGACCGGACGGATCACCCCCAGGGCCATGGCGCTGACGCCGGCGACCACCAGGGCGATGCCCAGGCCGGCCACGCTCCAGGCCAGACTCATCAGGCTGGTCTCGCGTTCGCCGGCCAGCTTTTCGGTGGCGGCGTTCATGGCCTCGGCGGCGGTGACGATGGCATCGACCTCGGTGCGGTGGCCGGCATAGGCGCGGCTGAGGCGGTCATAGGATTGCCGCGCCGCCGCCATGTCGCCGGCCTTCAGCGCCGGCAGGAATGCGGAATCGGTCTCGGCGAAGAAAGCGGCGGCGAAATCATGGGAGTTCTTGGTCAGTTTGTCGCGGATCGGCCCGTCCAGCGGCGCATTCAGCCAGAACTGGTGGCGCAGGTCGTAATCGGCGCGCAGCTTGGCCAGACGGGCGGTGCGGGTTTCGGCGCTGGCCGGGTCGTTCAGGGCCAGGGTCGCTTCCAGATAGGCTTCGATGATGTATTCGGGCGGCGGCAGGATGTCGGCCACCAGATCCTTGCCCAGCACGATGCGTTCGTACAGCGGTCCGCCGACCTTCAACTCGTTGATGGCTCGCATGCCGGTGGCGGCAATGGCGATGATGCTGGCCAGGACGATGACGGCGAACAGATGAGTCAGGACCGAAATACGCAGGCGGGGCATCGACGATCTCCGACTTATGACTGATTAGAGCGGTTTCACGCCGAGCGGAATCGGTAGAGGATTCCCCCTGAGGTCATTTTGTGATTCAACATCTTCGGTAACAACGCTCCCGAGGATGATGCGATGACGTGGCGCTCAGGGCAGTCCTATTCTCAGGACTTGCGCGATAGAGTTTTGGCGGCTGTGGACAGCGGCATGAGCGCCTACGAGGTGGCGCCGCTGTTCCGGGTGAGCGTTTCGTACATCTACAAGGCCCAAGGCCGCCGCCGGGCCACCGGCGAGACGACGGTGAAGCCACGGCCTGGGCGGCCAGGACAGAAGCTGGCGGCTCACCTTGAGGCGTTGCAGGCGCAGATCAAGGTCGAGCCCGATGCCACGCTGGCTGAGTTGCGCGCCTGGGTTCTGGCCGAATTGGGCGTGTCGATCAGCGTCGGCGGCCTGTGGAACACGCTTGAGCGGCTCGACCTCAGTCTGAAAAAAAGAGTGCGCATGCTGCCGAGCAGGAACGTCCCGACGTAGCCGAAGGACGCATCGCCTGGCGAGCCGAGCAGCCGGCGCTGGACCCAACCCGCTTGGTCTTCCTTGATGAAACCGGGGCATCGACCAACATGACCCGGCGCTACGGACGGGCGCCGCGCGGTCAGCGGCTGCTGGCTGCGGTGCCGCACGGTCATTGGAAAATGACCACCTTCGTCGGGGCGCTCCGGCATGACGGAATCTCCGCCCCCTTCGTCATCGACAAGGCGATGAATGGCGCGATCTTCCTGGCCTATGTCGAGCAGGTCCTGGCTCCGACCTTGCGGCCCGGCGACATCGTCGTAATGGACAATCTGCCCGCCCACAAGGTGGCAGGGGTCAAGCAACTCATCGAAGCCCGAGGGGCCACCCTGCGGTATCTGCCGCCCTACTCCCCAGACCTCAATCCCATCGAGCTCGCCTTCGCCAAGCTCAAGAGCCTGCTGCGAAAGGCGCAAGCCCGCACCATCAACACCTTATGGGACGTGATCGGAAAACTCATCGACCTGTTTCCGCCCGAGGAATGCGCCAATTTCTTCGCCCACGACGGATATGGACGCTCGATGTGAAAATGCTCTAGTGAGCATGCGAAAGACGGTGCTCACAAAGCGTGCATAATCGCAAGATCACCAATGTGCAACATTATTGTCATGCGGAAGGCCGCGCGGCTCCGGCGGGTAGGGTGAAGTGGATGGTGGTGCCGTGACCCAGTTGGGATTGCAATCCGATGGTGCCGCCATGGCGTTCGACGATGCGCTTGGCGATGGTCAGGCCCAGGCCGTTGCCGGGATAGTCTTCCGGGCCGTGCAGGCGGCGGAACAGGTCGAAGACGCCGTCCTGAAACGGGGCATCGATGCCGATGCCGTTATCGGCGATGGCGATGTCCCAAAAATTCTGGGCGGCTTTGGCCGAAATGGAAAGCTGTGCCTGATTGCCGTGCGGCTGGAATTTCAGGCCGTTGCTGATCAGGTTGCTGAACAACTGGCGCAATTGTGCCGGATCGCCACGGACGACGGGCAGGGGCTGGCGGTGAATGGCGGCCTGATGTTCGCTCAGGCTGGTCCGCAACTCGTCCAGCACCCAATCCAGCACCTGATCGAGGTCGACCGACTGAAACGGGGCCGGGCTGGTGGCGGCGCGGGAATAATCCAGCAGACCCTGAATTTGTTCGCGCATGCGGATGGCGCCACGGCTGAGAAAGCCCAGATATTCCCGCCCTTCCGCCGACAGCACCGCACCATCGCTGCGGTCAAGCAATTGCGAGAAGCTGCAAATGGTGCGGCAAGGCTCTTGCAGGTCGTGGGCGGCCACATGGGCGAAGCGTTCCAACTCGCGGTTCGAGCGTTCCAATTCGGCCAATGATCGGCGCAGCAATTCTTCTTGATGTTTGAACTGGGTGATGTCGCGGGCGACGAAGATCATGCAATCCTTGTCGTCGACGCGGAATTGTTCGACCGAGACCAGGGCGTCGAAAATTTCACCATTCTTGCGCTTGGCCCGGCTTTGGAAATTGACCAGCCGGCCTTGCTGCATCAGGGCGGTGACCAGGGCGGCGCGGTCGTCGGGGCTGGCCCAGATGCCGAACTCGAACGACGAGTGCCCGATGACGTCTTCGCGTTTGTGCCCCAGATAGGTTTCAAAGCCGCCATTGACGTCGAGGAAGCGACCGGTGTCGCGTTCGCTGATGGTGACGATGTCGGGGCTGGCTTCGAAGATGGTGGCAAATTTCAACTGGGTCCGGCGTTTTTCCCAGGCTTCCTGCTTCAAGAGTTCCAGATCGCGGGCCATATCGCCGATTTCGTCGCTGCGCTCGGTATCGGGTATGACGCTTGTCGGGTCGCCTTCGTTGATGTGGTGCATGGCGCTGCGCAGCCGGGCCAGCGGTGCCGTAATCGCCACGGTCAGGATCGCGGAGATGAGCCCGCCTGAAATCAGTGCCACGGCAATGACGGCGATAACGGTTTCGCGCAATTCCTGGCGCAGGGTTTCCGAGGTGCCGACCCGTTCACTGGCCAGGGCGTTGGCGGCGATCATCACGTCGGTGATGGTTTCGACCACGTGGTCGAACACCCAATTACCATGGCGATGGAAGAAATCGTGGCCGGCGTCGATGTTGCCACTGCTGATGGCATCGACATTCTTGTCGATGAAGGTTTTCAGCGGCGGCCAGGCGGCCTGCACCGCCTGCAAATCCAGGCCGGGGGCGTCATCCCCGGCGGTGGCGGCGAGGTTCTGTTCGATGATCTCTTGGTGACGCCTGACCTCGGTGATCCAATAATCGGGCTCGGATTGGCCGGGGAAGGCCATATTGTGGGCCAGGATGCTCTTGATCTCGAAGATGCGGTTGCGCACCTCGCCCAGAGCGTGGCTGGTGGTGTAGGCATGGCGGTACAACTCGGCGGTGCCTTGGGCGGCGCGGTCGATGAAGATGACGCTCAACACCCCCAGCCCCGCCAACAGCAATTGCAGGACGACGAAGCCCAAGGCGATGCGATGCTTCAGGCGAATCAACGGCACGCGGATACCCCTTACCCATCCAGCCGGTCAGCATAAGGGCGATGGCGTCGCCACCCTAACTATCCTGAGTATAGGGGATAATACCTTGGTATTGTAAACTTCTTCGTGAGAAAATCTACTTTTGGCGATGACGGGCCAGATAGAGCGGGGTGCGTGACTTTGGCACACGGCGGATGAAGTTCCAGCGGGCGACATGATAGCTGGGGTCGAAGCCGTAGAAATTCAGCTTCATCCGTTCCAATTCCTCGGCCCGATAGTCAGCCAGCGGCTTTTCCGCCTCGTCGGCGATGCGGGCCAGCCGTTTCGCCGCCAGCTTGGCATCCATGTCGATGGCGGTGGCCAGGCTTTCCGCCTGGGCCACCACCCGGGCGCGGAACTCCTGCGGCGTGCCGGGGAAAATGCCATCGATCAGCCCCAGTTCCATGGCCTGGACGGTGCCCATGGGCAGGCGGGCCTGAACCACCTGTTCCGCCTTCAGCCGACCGCAACGCTTGGGCAGCAGATAGGTCCAGTATTCGGACCCGTACAGATTGCCCATGCCCTTGTAATGCGGGTTCAAGATGATGCCGGCACGGGCCAGCACCATGTCGGCGGCCAAGGCCATGAACACGCCGCCGGCCCCGGCATTGCCGTGCAAGGCGGCGATGGTCAGATGGCTGCCGCAGGTGATGATGGCCTGGCACAGATCGTTCATGGCGTTGATGTTGCGCCATGATTCGTCGGCGGGGCTGAGGGCGGCCTCGATGGTCGACAGATGGATGCCGTTGGACCAGAAATCCAGGCCGCCCATCAGGCAGATCACCTTGGTCGGGCGGCTGGTGGCGGTGACGAAGGCCTGATGCAGGCGCTGGCACTGATCGGTGCTCATGGCGCCGTTGTGGAAGGGGAAGTGCAGATAGCCGACCCCATGGCGTTCGTCGTACCAGATGTCGTGATGGCCGGGGATCACCGGCAAATCCGCTGCCCCGGGCAACACCTGGGCGGCGGGCAGTTTCAGCGAGGCTTTTTCCGCCCGTCGCATCCGCCCGATCCATACGGCGCCATCATTGGTGGCGCGCGCCAGTCGTCCATCCTGCTGGCCGATCCAGGTGCCGGGCGGACCCGACAGACCGTCGGCGGGGTGGCCGTCGAACAGGTAATACTCGCCGTCCAACACGCCTGGGCTGCCATCGGCGGCGCGCAGCTTGCGCAAGACCGTGGTGGTGTCGTCGCTTTGCCAGTCAATGGCGCGGTCGGCTTGGGTCATGGCCGGGCGCCAGAGGGTTTGGCCGGGGCGGTGGGGTGTTGGCTTGCCCAGGGCTTCCAGCACCGCTTCCACCGCCGCCTCGGTCACTTCGTTGCGGTACAGGCTGGACTTGGTCGCAGGGCGCAGGGGAAAGGTGCGGCTGGCCCAGACCGGGCCGGCATCCATCTCGGCCTCGGCCTGCAACACGGTCACCCCCCAGCTTTCGGCGCCATTCATGACGGCCCAGTCCAGGGCGGCGGGGCCGCGGTCGCCCACCGGGCCGGGATGGACCACCAGACAGGTGTGGTTTTTCCACACCGCCTCGGGGATGGCGCGTTTCAGGAACGGGGCGATGATGATGTCGGGCTGGGCCAATTCCACCGCCTCGAGGGTCACCGCGTCGTTGACGTCAAGCTCCAGGCTGACGGCGTGGCCGGCGGCTTCCAGTTCCACCCACAGACGTTGGGTCAGGCTGTTGAAGGAATGGGCCAATAACAGGATGCGCATCAGCAAATCCTCGGCAATTGCTCGCCCGCCAGCCAATCGACCACACGGGTGCCGCCCATGGCGGTCTTCATGCGGACGAAATGGTGGGGGTCGGCATCGCATCGGCCGATGATGGCGGCATCCACGCCCAACGGATGGGCGCGCATGGCCGCCAGCACCGCATCGGCGTCGGCGGGGCCACAGATGCAGATCAGCTTGCCTTCATTGGCCACATAAAGCGGGTCCAGGCCCAGCAGTTCGCAGGCGCCCAGCACCTGCGGCTTGATGGGGATGGCTTGTTCGCCGATCTCCATGCCTACCCCCGATTGGGCGGCGATTTCGTTCAAGGTGGCGGCCAGTCCGCCGCGTGTCGGGTCGCGCAACACCCGGATGCCCGGCGCGGCGGCGATCATGGCGGCGACCAGATGATGCAGCGCCGCCGAATCCGACAGGATTTCGGTGTCGAAGCCCAAGGATTCACGCTGGCTCATCACCGCGACACCGTGGTCGCCCATGCTGCCCGACACCAAAATGACGTCGCCGGGCCGCGCCAGATCGCCGGAAATATGGATGCCGGGCGGCACCATGCCCACTCCGGCGGTGGTGATGAAAATGCCGTCGCCCTTGCCCTTTTCGACCACCTTGGTGTCGCCGGTCATCACCGGCACACCGGCGGCTTTCGACGCGGCGGCCATGGATATGACGATGCGCTCCAGATCGGCCAGGGCGAAGCCTTCCTCGATGATGAAGCCCGCCGACAGGCCGATGGGGCGGGCACCGGCCATGGCCACGTCGTTGATGGTGCCGTGCACCGCCAAGCTGCCGATATCGCCACCGGGGAAAAACAGCGGCGAAATGACGTAGCCGTCAGTGCTCATGACCATGCGTCCGGCGGTGACGTCGAAGGCGCCCTGGTCGTTGCCCTGGGACAGCACCTCGTTGTCGAAGGCGGCGACGAACAACTCATCCACCAACTGGGCCATGGCCCGCCCGCCGCCGCCATGGGTCAAGTCGACACGGCCATGCTTGAGGTCGAGCGGGCGGGGATGGGAACGGCGGGGCAAGGTCATGGGGCGGGGGCTTTCGTGTCGCGGAAACGGCCATAGGTCCAGTGGGCGGCGCAGGCGCCCTCGGCGGAGACCATGCACGAGCCCATGGGGTTTTCGGGTGTGCAGATGGTGCCGAACAATTTGCAGTCGATGGGCTTTTTCACGCCTCGGAGGATGGCGCCGCATTCACACGCCTTGTTGTCGGCGACGCTGTCTTGGGGGACGTCCCAATGGCGCTCGGCGTCGAAGGCGGCATAGCTTTCCTTGAGGCGCAGGGCCGAATAGGGCACCAGCCCCAGGCCGCGCCATTCAAAGCTTTTGCGCAGCTCGAACATGTCGGCGACCAGGGATTTGGCCTTGGCATTGCCGTCGCGGGTGACGGCGCGGGAAAATTCGTTTTCCACCGCGAAGCGGCCATCATTGATCTGGCGCACCAGCATGCGCACCGCTTGCAGCACGTCCAACGGTTCGAAGCCGGCGATGACCACCGGGCGCTGGTATTCTTCGGCGAAATATTCGTAAGGCTGCGAGCCGATGATGGTCGACACATGGGCCGGGCCGATGAAGCCGTCCAGTTTGACCGTGCCAAGCTCGCGCACTTCCGGGCTGTCGAGAATCTGGGCGATGGCCGACGGCGTCAGCACGTGGTTGCAAAAGACGAAGAAATTGCCAAGGCCCAAGGCCTGGGCCTGTTTGATGGCGACGGCGGTGGGCGGGGTGGTGGTCTCGAAGCCGATGGCGAAGAACACCACCTTACGGTCCGGGTTGGCTTGCGCCAGCTTGACCGCGTCGAGCGTCGAATAGACCATGCGGATGTCGCGGCCTTCGGCCTTGGCCTTCAGCAGGGACAGGCGCTTGGAGCCGGGCACCCGCAGCATGTCGCCATAGGTGCACAAAATGACGTCGGGCTGACCGGCCAGCCAGATGGCGGCGTCGATGCGGCCCACCGGCAGCACGCAGACCGGACAGCCGGGGCCATGGACCATGCGCACATTGGCGGGCAAAATGTCTTCCAGGCCATAGCGGGAAATGGCGTGGGTGTGACCGCCGCAAAATTCCATCAGGTGATAGGTGCGGGAGGGGTCGGCCTCGGCCCTGATGCTGTCCGCCAGTTGGCGGGCCAGATCGCCGTCGCGGTATTCCTCGATATATTTCATGCGCTTGTCCCCGCCGCTTCCATCTGGGCGAACAGGGCCAGGGTCTTTTCCGCCTCGGCCGGGTCGACCTTGGTCAGGGCATAGCCCACATGGACGATGACGTAATCGCCCACGGCCACGTCTTCCACCAGGGCCAGCGAGATGGCCTTGGTGACGCCGCCCAAATCGACCTTGGCCTGATCGTCGTCCAGCAAGGCGACCACACGCGACGGCAGGGCAAGACACATGGCTAAATCTCCGTTCGGGCGGCGATCCACGCTTGGCCCAATGACAAGCCGGGATCGCCCGGCGACACATTGATGGCGGTCAACGCGGTCAGGCCGCGCTGATCCAGCGCCGTCACCAGACCGGTGACCAGCACTTTATTGAAGAAACAGCCGCCGCCCAAGACAATGGTGCGGCACTGGCTTTGATGCGCAGCCTGTTCCGCCCAGTGGGCCAGCCCGGCGATCAAGGTGCCGTGGAACAGATCGGCCCCGGTCCCCGGCTCGGGGTGATCGGCCAGATGGGCCAACAGCGGGGCGAAATCCAGCACGCCCTCGGCCAAAACCCAGCCGTCGGCCAGGATTCGCGGATCGGTGACCAGGGCTTCCAACGCCATGGGGGCTTGGCCTTCGAATTCGGCCAGCGGGTGGATGTCAAGCAGCCCGCAGGCGGCATCGAACAGCCGTCCGGCGGACGAGGTGGGCGGGCTGTTCAGGCCTTTGTCCAAAATGCTCGACAGCAGGCCAGCGGGTTTGATGTGCGGCCAGCGTCCGGTGATTTCGGCCCCGCGCCCCAGCTTGTGTAGCGCCGCGGCGGCCATGCGCCAGGGCTCGCGTGCGGCCCGATCGCCGCCGGGCTGACGCAAGGGGGCCAGATGACCCAGGCGCTGATAGGTGGCGCCGTGGCAATACAGCAATTCGCCGCCCCAGGCCTGGTTGCCGGGGCCAAGGCCGAAGCCGTCGAGTGCCAGGGCCAGCACCGGCGCATTGATGCCGTGTTCGGCGGCGATGCTGGCAGCGTGGGCATGGTGGTGCTGCACCGGGACGTGCGGCAGGTCCAGGGCTTGGGCGAAGCGGGTGGAGTGGAAATCGGGGTGCAGATCGTGGGCGACGCGGGTCGGGGTGGCGTCCAGTTCGGCCAGGATGGTGGTGACCGAATGGTCGAAGGCGTTGATGGCCTCGGGCGTGCCCAAATCGCCATGCACCACCGACAAATAAGCGCGGTCGTCCTTGGTGACGCAGATGGTGTTTTTCAGGAAGGCGCCCACCGCCAAGGTGCACGGTACCGGGGCGGGCAGGGCGATGGTCTGGGCGATGGCGGTCAAAGCCTGGGTATCCAGGATTCAATGACACGGATGGACACGGATGGACACGGATGGACGCCGATCAGAAAAACATCATCCGTGTTTATCCGTGTCCATCCGTGTCTCATTTCTATTGCCCCAGCGCCGCTTCCGCCGCCGCCAGCTTGGCTTTCAGGGCGGTGACCTTGGCGGCGATGGCGCGGCGGCGGCCTTCGTTGACCCAGGCCAGCCATTCGTCCATGCCCTGGCCGGACCGGGCCGAGACCTGCAACACCACGATGTCCGGGTTGACCCGACGCGCATAGTCGATGCACTGGGCCACGTCGAAATCCAGGTAAGGCAGCAGGTCCACCTTGTTGAGGATCATCATGGACGCGGCGGCGAACATGTCGGGGTATTTCAGCGGCTTGTCCTCGCCCTCGGTCACCGACAGGATGGCCACCTTATAGGCCTCGCCCAGGTCGAAGGCGGCGGGACAGACCAGATTGCCGACGTTTTCGATGAACAGTACCGAATCCTCGGCTGGCTTCAGCCGCTCGAAGGCGGTGGCGACCATGTGGGCGTCCAGGTGACAGCCCTTGCCGGTATTGACCTGGATGGCCGGGGCGCCGGTGGCGCGGATGCGGTCGGCGTCGTTGCTGGTCTGCTGGTCGCCCTCGATCACCGCCAGCGGATAGCGCCCGGCCAGGGCTTCCACCGTTTTGCACAACAGTGTGGTTTTACCAGAGCCGGGGCTGGATACCAGATTAAGGGCGAAGATGCCGCGCTCGGCCAGCCAGGCGCGGTTGACATCAGCCAGAGACTTGTTGTGGCCCAGGATGTCCTGTTCGATCTGGATGATGCGGCTTTGCGACAGGCCCGGCACATGCACGCCGGCAATGCCTTCACCAAAATGCACGTCGTCACCGTGATGGTGGTGATGGTGGCCGTGATCGTGGTGATGATCATGGGGATGGTCATGATCGTGGGGGTGGTCGTGATCGTGGGTGTGTTCCACCTGGGCGTCGCCGCAGCCGCAAACCGTGCACATCACTCCACCTCCAATTCCTTGATCCGCATGTCGCCGCCGCCGGTGACCTGCAAGCCCCAACCGCCGCAGATGGGGCAGGCCTCGCCCCGGCGGGGCAGGGTCACCGTCTTGGCGCAATCCAGGCAATAAGCTTGGCCGGGAATGGTGACGATTTCCAGCTTTGCCTCGGCGGCCACCTGCGATCCGCGGGCGATGGCGTCGAAGCAGAACAGCATGGATTCGGGATCGACCTGGGAAAGTTCGCCGATTTCCAGCCATACCGTCTTGACCTTGGCAAAGCCGTGGGTGGCGGCCTGTTCCTCCAGGATGCGCACCACGCCTTCGGTCAGGGACATTTCATGCATGGCTTACTCCAAGGTGATGGCGCAGGCCACGCACGGGTCGAGGGCGTTGATCAGCAGGCGGACCTTCCACTCCAGGTCCGGGTCGGCGGGCAGGCCGTGCAGCGCACGTACCAGCGGGCCTTCGGGGTGGAAGTTCCATTCGGTCGGCGCCAATATCTGATATTGGCTGATCTTGCCGTCGTTCAACACCACCCGATGGGCCAGCAGGCCACGTGCCGCCTCGGTCAGGGTCAGCCCCTCGCCGCTCAGGCCGGGCAGCGAACAGGCGGGCTCGGGTTTCAGGTCGCGCACCAGCTCTTCCATTTCGCGCAGACCTTCGGCCAGGGCGACCAGACGGGCCGCCAGTCGCGGCAGCAGGCCGGCACCGAAGCGATCCATCAGGTCGCTGATCAGCGGATGCCACGACCAATGGGCCAGCGAACCGGTCTCGAACACCCGACCGGCGCAATCGGGGCGGGCCAGATACTGGCCATCGCGGTCGGTGGCCATGCGGGCGGCCAGATCGGGCGGTCCCATTTCCGGCATGGGCAGGAAGGGGGCGGCACCGATACCGGCCCAACCCTTGGCCTGGACCAGACCGGGCAGGTGGGTGGGGTCGCGTTCCAGCCAAGCCTGGAAGGCGATGGGCAGGACCAGTTCGTCGATATCGTGTCCCATCAACTGGGTGATGGCCTGACGGGCCTGATCGATGGCGGCGCAGATGCGGCCGCAATCGGCGGTCAGGGTGCCGCCGCCGGGGCTCAGCCAGTCGCCTTGTGGATAAAGCGTGCCACGCAGGCCGGCCAGGGCGCCACGAATACGCTTGGCGTGGTCCAGGCGTGGCTGGCCGCCTGCCAGGGCCGGCCAGTCACGGGCAATGGTCAGGCTGTGTTCGGTCACCGTCTCGGCCAGCACCAGCAAGGTGCGGGCGGCTTTTTGCGCGGGACTGGCGGTGATGGCGGCGGCCTTTTCCATGGCATTCAGGCCGGTCACCGCCTGGGCGGTGCCGCACAGCGAAAACACCGTCGGCAGCAAGTGCAGAACTTCCGTCGGCGGGCGCTTGGCGAACAGGCGGGCGGCCTGGACCATGCGGGTCGAGCGGATCAGCACCGCCGCCACCGCGCCGTCGCGGACACGCAAGCTGACGGAAATGCCGGCTTCGGAAAACATCAGGCCAAGCCGTCCTCGAGCACCTGGGACAAATAGTCGATGGCGGCCAGGGCGGTTTCCTCTGGTACCTTCTCGGCGGCGAAATTGCCGCCGGCGCCCAGGATCAGGTAATCGCCGACCGCCACCGGCTCGTCCAGCATCATCAGGCTGGTCTGGCGGGTCTGGCCGAAGGCCTCGACCACGGCCATCTGTCCATCGATGGAGACCACCCGTGACGGTACCGCCATGCACATGGTCAGGCGGCCTTGGCCGTGGCGGTGATGCCGAACGCCGCCAACTCGGCCAGCAAGTCGTCGATCACCCGCGGCAGCACGGCGGCGATGGCCGGGGTCAGTTCCATGCTTGTCTCAAACGATGCCGGCTGTACTCCGATCAGCACCACCTTCTTGGGCGAGATGCCATGGAAACAACAGGCCGCCAGCACGTCGGACAGGCCGACCTGATGGGGTGAAATCTTGGTCTTGAACCAGGCGTTGATCTGGTCGTCGGCCAGCCGGGTGATGTCGCCCGGCTGCTTGCCGGGGCTGCGCATGCAATCGGCGATCAGCAGCAGGTCGGCATCGGCGATGCGGTCCAGGCAATCCATGCCCGAGGTGCCACCGTCGATGATCTCGACGCAATCGGGCAGGTCGTAACCATCGGCCAAAGCGGTGACCGCGTGAACCCCGATTCCTTCATCGGACATCAGGATATTGCCCACACCCAGAACGACCAGCCGCATTTATGCTTCCCTTGGTAAAGACTGCCGCCCCGGGGGGCGGGGCGGCAGCCAATCATACATCACTCAGGCAGGTTGATTACAAGGCCTTGACCTGCACGATTTCGCGCTTTTCGTCGTCGTGGACGTGCACGGCGCAAGCCAGGCAGGGGTCGAACGAGTGGACGGTGCGCAGCACTTCCAGGGGCTGTTCGGGATCGGCGATGGGGTTGTCCATCAACGAAGCCTCGTACGGGCCGATGGCGTCGTTTTCGTCGCGCGGGCCGGCGTTCCAGGTGCTGGGCACCACGCACTGGTAATTGGCGATCTTGCCGTCCTTGATGACGGTCCAGTGCGACAACAGACCGCGCGGCGCCTCGTGCATGCCGAAGCCCATGACTTCGCCCTTGGGGAAGACCGGCTTGTTGAAGGTGGTGTGATCGCCCTTGCCGATATTCTCGATCAGCATGGACCAGTTTTGCGCCAGCACCTCGGCCATGACGCCCGAGCGGATAGCGCGGGCGGCGTGACGACCGATGGTGGAATGCAGGATTTCCGGTCCCACCTTGCTGCCCAGCAGGGTCGAGACGGTGTTCAGCATCTGGGTGGCGTAGGTGGCGGTGGGCTGATGGCCGGCGGCCAGACCACACAGCACGTTGGCCAGCGGGCCGACCTGGGCGCGCTTGCCATAGAAGGTCGGCGCCTTCAGCCAGGAATACTTGCCGTCATCCTGGAAGTCGGTGTAGTGCGGCGTGGTTTCGCCCTTATAGGGGTGCAGCGCGCCGGGCTTGGAATAGGTGTACCAGGCGTGCTTGACCGATTCCTCGACGCCGTCGCGCAGGTACTGGTCGCCGAAGGCGGTGAACGGCTTGTACTGGGCCAGATCGGCGTCGGGGATGTGACCACCGGGGACCATGAACTGGGTGCCCTTGGAATCGGTGGGGAATTCCGGCGACGAGATGTAGTTGGTGATGCCCTTGCCGTACTTGGTCCAATCGGCATAGAAGGCGCCGATGGCGGCGACGTCGGGCAGATAGACCTTGCGGGTGAATTCGGACAGGGCGTCGATGTGTTCCTTGACCGCCAGCAGGCGCTCCACCGTCAGCACCGATTGCGAATCGGTGGCGATGGGATTGGCGACGCCGCCCACCGCCAGATTCTGGATGTGCGGCGACTTCGAGCCCAAGATGGTGACGATCTTGGAGGCATGGCGCTGGGCTTCCAGCGCTTGCAGATAGTGGGCGACGGCCAGCAGATTGACCTCGGGGGTCAGTTTCATGGCCGGGTGGCCCCAATAGCCGTTGGCGAACGGACCCAACTGGCCCGAGCCCACGAAGGTGGCCAGCTTTTCCTTGGTCTGGGCCATGACGTGGCGCGAGTTCATCGGCCAGTCGGACAGCGATTCGGCCAGCTTCGAGGTGGCTTCCGGATCGGCCTTCAAGGCCGAGACCACGTCGACGAAATCCAGCGCCGACAGGTGATAGAAGTGAACGATGTGATCATGCAGCGCATGGGCGCTGGCGATCATGTTGCGGATGAACTGGGCGTTGACCGGAACTTCCAGATTGAGGGCGTTTTCCACCGCGCGCACCGAGGTGATGGCGTGGACGGTGGTGCAGACGCCGCAGATGCGCTGGGTGATGGCCCAGGCGTCGCGCGGGTCGCGACCCAACAGGATCAGCTCGACGCCGCGCCACATCTGGCCGGAGGACCAAGCCTTGGTCACCTTGCCGTTATCGACTTCGACGTCGATGCGCAGATGGCCTTCGATCCGGGTGATGGGGTCGATGGTGATACGCTTTGACACGGGCGTGGCTCCTTACTTGGTGTGCGCCGCGGCCAGTTCGGCCGGCGTAAGCTTGTGGGTGTAGAAAACCGGGAACTTCCGGACGAAGACGATGTACAGCAGGATCTCGGCGGCGATGATGCCGATGGTCACCAGCAATTCCTGCACCGAGGGGAAGTAGCTCCAGCCGGCCCCGGTCTGGTAGGCGACCAGGAAGGCGTCCAGGCGGTAAAGCGCGCCGGCCAGCAACAGGCAGCAGGCGCCGATCCACAGGAACTTCTTGCTGGCGCGCTTTTGCGCCGACGAGAACAGCACCACCGGGGTGGCGAACAGGGCGATTTCGATCAGGAACATCACCGACTTGAGGCCCGAGGTGAAGATCGCCCCCAAGGCACCGCGCACGGCGAGGTCGCCGAAGCGGACCACCAGATAGACGATCATCATGGTGCGGATGATGGCGGCCAGCTTGCCCAGCTGCGGCATCTCGTGCTTGACCGAACGCTGGAAACCGCCGGACCCCAGCAGGGCCTCGAACACGACGATGGAAAAGCCCATGGTGATGGCGCTCATCAGGAACAACAGCGGCAGGATCGGGGTCTGCCACAATTCATGGATCTGATAGCCCATGACCACCAAGAGCGTGCCGAGCGAGCTTTGGTGCATGCTGGGCAGCAGCACGCCCAAGGCGATGAACACGAACAAAACCTTGTCCAGCTTCTTGCGCAGATGCAGCAGCTTGAAACGGGTCAGGATGGCCGGGGCGAACTCGACCCACAGCACCAGGATATAGGCCATGACGCACAGGGCGACTTCGAACATCACCGAATTGGTCTGCATGTAGCCGGGCACCAGGATGTGCCAGGCGTTCCACCAGCGGCCCAGATCGAAGATGATGGAAATACCGCCGAGCGTGTAGCCGAAGCACGAGGCCAGCAGGGCCGGACGCACCAGCGGGTGGTATTCGCCCTTGTTGAGGATGTAGGTCAACACCGCCATGGCATAGCCGCCGCAGGCGAAGGCGGTGCCGATGACCACGTCGTAGACGATCCACAATCCCCAAGGGTAGCCGTTGTTCAGATTGGTGACCGAGCCCAGGCCCAGGACCATGCGCTTGGCCAGCAGCACCACGGCGATGAAGGCCAGGATGCCGCAGATGATGGTGGTCTTGGAAAGGATCGAACCGCCCAGGGGTTCGTGCTCGTTATGGAATCCAGCCATGTCCGCTCACTCCTCCGGGTGTTCGTCGTCGATGTGGGACGCCCGCTTGGCCGCCCACACCAGTCCGCCCAGCACCACCGCCGGGGCGATCAGCCCCTTGTACAGGGTGTGCTGGATGCCTTCGGATTCCGAGGCGAACGATTTTTCGCGCAAATTGGGATAGCCCAGCTTGTCGAAGGGCACGCCGGCCATGTGGCGGAACTGGGTGCCGCCCACTTCGGTCTCGCCATAGACGTGGTTGACGTATTGGGCGGCGGGACGTTCATGGGTGTCGCCGGAACCGATGGTGCGGCGTTCGAACACATTGGCCTCGCCCGCCTTCATGGCGCGGCGGCGCGCGATTTCCTCGTTGATGGCGGTCAATGGCCCGAAGATGGTGGCGCCGGTCGGGCACACCTCGGCGCAGGCCGGGATCTTGCCCTCGGCCTGACGATGACGGCACATCTCGCACTTCTTGATCTTGGGCGTCGGCGTGTCGAATTCCGATTGCGGCACGCCGAACGGGCACGAGGCGACGCAATAGCGGCAGCCGATGCAGATATCGGCGTTATAGCCGACGATGCCGGTCTGCTTGTCCTTGGTCATGGCCGAAACCGGGCAGACCGAGACGCAAGAGGGATCGACGCAATGCATGCACGACTTCTTGATGAAGGCGAAGCCGTCCTTTTCCTGGTCCTTGTGATCGGCGGTGCCGTCGGCGTACAGCTTGATGACGTTGTAGGTCTTGGGGCCGATATCCAACGGCGTGTCCCACAGGGCGTCGCTGGTGTTCACGTCCGCCGGCAGGCCGTTGGCCTCCTTGCAGCCGGAAACGCAGGCCTTGCAGCCGACGCACAGAGTGGAATCGAACAACAGCCCCACCGCGTTGGGTGACATTTCCAGATTGGGCCGGGCTTGGGCGGGGGACGGAACCGACACCACCGCCGCTGTCGCCAGCGCGGCGCCGCCTCCGGCAGCCCCCTTGATGAAGTCTCGACGGTTGACACTCATGTCGATTACTCGCCGTCCTTGGTTTCGCTCTTGCCCAGATTGCCGGCGATCTTCATGCCGGCACCGATGGCCAGACCGGCCACACCGGCGACCACCGCCGCCGCCGCCACACTGGCACCGGCGCCCTGTTCCTCGACGATGCGGGGATAGCTGGTGGGCGGGTTGGTCTTGAGCGTCGCCAAAGCGTGGATGGGCTTCTCGAAGCCGATATGCTTTTCCGTGCAGCCGATGCAGGGGTGGCCGGTGCCCACCGGCCACGAGCCGGTGCCGACGTCGTTGAACAGGATGGACGGGCAATTGGCATAGGTTTCCGGGCCCTTGCAGCCCAGCTTGTACAGGCAATAGCCCTTGCGGTGGCCGGGATCGCCGAATTCCAGGGCGAAGCGACCGGCGTCGAAATGGCTGCGGCGCTCGCAATTGTCGTGGATCAGGCGGCCATAGGCGAAGGTCGGGCGGCCCAGTTCATCCACCTTGGGCAGGGCGCCGAAGGTGAGGAAGTGAACGATGGTGGCCAGGATGTTATAGGGGTTGGGCGGGCAGCCGGGGATGGTGACCACGTCCTTGCGGCCCAGGGCCTCGGCCACGCCGGTGGACCCGGTGGGGTTGGGCGGCGTCGACGGCATGCCGCCCCACGAGGCGCAGGAGCCGACGGCGACGATGGCGGCGGCGTGGGCGGCCACTTCCTTGGTCAACTCGTACGAGGTCTGGCCGCCGATCTTGCAGTAGATGCCGCCATCCTTCATGGGGATGGCGCCTTCCACCACCAGGATGTACTTGCCCTTGTTCTTCTCCATGGCCGCCTTGCGGGCGGCTTCGGCCTGATGGCCGGCAGCGGCGAACAGGGTCTCGTGGTAGTCCAGCGAGATGATGTCGAGGATCAGCTTTTCCAGGGTCGGGTGTTCGGACCGCAGCAGCGATTCGGAACAGCCGGTGCATTCCTGGTGATGCAGCCAGATCACCGAGGGGCGTTCCTTCTTGGTGATGGCGGCGGCGATCTGCGCGTCGGCGCCCTTAGGCAAGCCCATGGTGGCGGCCATGGCGGCGCAGAACTTGAGAAAATCACGGCGCGAGACGCCAAAGCGGGTCTCGACATCGGTTTCGAATTTGGCGGCGCTGTCGTCGTACATCCTAATCCCCACCTCTCCAAGGGCTCATCCGGCGCGAAGAGCGGGGGGCAGGGGACGGCCCTTTTGGGGTCGTTCCGCGTCGTTTGCCTCCCGCCATTCTTCTTCTCATTTGGCTGGAGGATAGTTCCGCAAGGACCGTGCCAACTCCATCGGGTAGGAAATGCTGCATTGCGGGGGAGGGTTTAGGCGGCGGAATCCCTGGATATCCGCATTGTTCAGGGGGCTTGCCGCGAGGGTGGGGTGGTTTTCCGAAGTGAAAGAAATTTATCCACACGTGGAAAGTTGGTTGCCATTTCGCCGATTCTCGCACAAACAAATCGCCGGGCCGGGGTGTCCCCAGGCCCGGCGATCCTGCGGTGGAAGGTCAGAGAGGCTTGCCGTTGCCATCCCGGCGGTCGTCGCGATTTTCCCTGCGGTCATCGCGGCGGTCTTCGCGGCGCTCCTTGCGCTCGTCCAGACGTTCCTTGTGGTCGTCGCGGCGTTGATCCACATGCGGCTTGCGGTCGTCGCGGCGATCCTCGGCGCGGTCCTTACGATCGTCGCGGCGATTCTCGGCACGGTCCTTACGATCATCGCGGCGTTGCTCCAGGCGATCCTTGCGGTCCTCGACACGCTGCTGGCGGTCCGGTGGCGCCGAAGAATCCTGCGCCAGGGCGACGGAACCCAGGCTCAGGCCGGCGGCCATGGCCAAGACCAGGGTGCGGGAAACTGACGGCATGGTTTTATCCTCTTCATCAATGGGTGAACGGGGCGAACCCGGCTTTCACGTTCAGGCGTCAAGATGCCTGCGCGGAATGGCGAAATTTGGATGAGATCGTGGCGGCGCCAAGGCAGCCTCATGTCAAATTTTCGTTGCCGTATGGACGCTGCCTTCTGTCCGGGTTAGCCTCTGTTCACCACTTTCGGATGGAGACCGCCCGTGACTGCACCTACCGCGCCGCATGTCTGGAGGTTCTTTCGGGCCGGAGGCTTTGATCAGGTTCGCATCGAGACCGGCGCCGACCTGCTGGCCTTGGACCAGTTGGACCAGAAATTGTGGGTGGCGCTGGCCTGCCCGACCACAGGTATCGAATTTGACCGCCGCGCCCTGGAATTGCTGGACACCGATGCCGACGGGCGTATCCGCGCCAACGAGATTCTGGCGGCGGTGCGCTGGCTTGGGCAGGTGCTGAAGCATGGCGACGAACTGGTCGAGCCGGGCAGTGCCGTCAGCCTGGACAGTATCGACGACACCACCGAGGAAGGCGCACGGGTGCTGGCCTCGGCCCGGCGCATCCTGGCCAATCTGGGCAAGGCCGACGCAATGTCCATCGATCTGGAGGACACCCGCGATACCGGGCGCATCTTCGCCCAGACCCGTTTCAACGGCGACGGCATCATCCCGGTCGAGGCCGCCGATACCCCGGATTTGCGTGCCGTCATCACCGACATCATGACGACCATGGGGGCGGAAAGCGACCGCTCGGGCCAGCTCGGCATCAGTCAGGACAAGGTGGACGCCTTTTTCGCCGAGATCGAGGCCTACAGCGATTGGCTGGGCGCCGGCGGCGACATCGCCGTCGCGCCCGAGGCTGGCGCCGCCCTGGAAGCGGTGCGCGACAAGATCGACGGCTTCTTTTTACGGTGCCGCATGGCGGTCTATTCCGATGCCGCCGCCCTGACCGTCAATCCGGCGGTGGAAACCTTTTTGCCACTGACCGCCGCTGCCACCAGCGATGCCCTGGCGGCATTGCGACCGCTGCCGCTGGCGGCGGTGTCGCCCCAGGCCGATCTGCCGTTGTTGCGCGGCATCAATCCAGCCTGGGAAGCCGAGATCACCGCCTTCCGCCGACTGGTCGCCAATGACCGCTTGTCGTTGTCGGAAAACGAGTGGCTGGAAATGAAGGCGCGGTTCGCCGCCCATGGTCAATGGCTGGCGAAAAAGCCGCAGACCCAGGTGGAGAGACTGGGCGACGAGCGCATCCGCGCCATGCGCTTTTCCGACACCAAAGCGGCTTTGGATGCGCTGGTGGCCGAAGACAAGGCGTTGGAGGGCGAGGCCAATGCCATCGACGCGGTCGAGCGTCTGGTGGTCTACCGCACGTACCTGTTCCGTCTGGTCAACAATTTCGTCAGCTTCAAGGAATTCTATGCGCGCCAGGACCGCGCCGTGTTCCAGGCCGGCACGCTTTATCTGGATGGCCGCAGCGCCGATCTGTGCCTCCACGTCACCGATGCCGCCAAGCACGCCAGCTTGGCGACGCTGTCGCGCATCTATCTGGTCTATTGCGATTGCGTCCGTCGCGGCACCAACGAGAAGATGACGGTCATGGCCGGCTTTACCTCGGGCGATTCCGACCAGTTGATGGTGGGCAGGAACGGCGTGTTCTACGACCGCCAGGGCCGCGACTGGGACGCCACCATCACCAAGCTGGTCGAGCACCCGATCAGCATGCGCCAGGCCTTCTGGTCGCCCTACAAGCAATTGGGCCGCTTCATCGGCGGTCAGATCGAGAAGCTGGCGGCGGCCAAGGCCCGAGCGACGGAAACCAATCTGCAAACCAAGGTGGCCGGTCAGGTGTTGGCCCCCGGCGCTGTTCCCCCGCCCAAGGAAAACTTCGACGCCGGCAAATTCGCCGGCATCTTCGCCGCCCTCGGGCTGGCGGTGGGGGCCATCGGCACCGCCATCGCCTCGGTGGTCACCGGCTTCCTCAATCTGACCTGGTGGCAGATGCCGCTGGCCCTGTTCGGCCTGATCATGGCGGTGTCCGGCCCCAGCATGGTCATCGCCTACATGAAGTTGCGCCAACGCAATCTGGCCCCTATCTTGGATGCCGCCGGCTGGGCGGTGAACGCCCGGGCCACCGTCAACATCCCCTTCGGCGGCTCGCTGACCGCCTTGGCGCAATTGCCGGCGGGGGCGGAACGCTCGCTGGTCGATCCCTTCGCCGAGAAAAAGCGGCCGTGGGGGGAATATCTCGTGTTGCTGGCGCTGATCGCCGGCGGAGCCGTCGCCGCTTGGCGTTTCGGCATGTTCAACAGGTTCATGGGCTGATATGTCACTCGCCTTCGAGATTGCGGTCATTGTTTTCCTGGTCGTGTTGAACGGCTGTTTCGCCATGTCGGAAATGGCCATCGTCTCGTCGCGTAAGGCCCGCTTGGCGGCACGGGCCGCCGATGGCAGCAAGGGTGCCCAGGCGGCCATGGAACTGGCGGAAAACCCCGGTCGCTTTCTGTCATCGGTGCAGATCGGCATCACCTTGGTCGGTATCCTGGCCGGCGCCTATTCCGGCGCCACCTTGGCCGGACATCTGGAAATCTGGCTGAACGGCTTTCCCATCCTCGATCCGGTGGCGGAAATCCTGTCCATCGCCCTGGTGGTCGGCGCCATCACCT
This sequence comes from Magnetospirillum gryphiswaldense MSR-1 v2, assembly GCF_000513295.1. Taxonomy (NCBI): domain Bacteria; kingdom Pseudomonadati; phylum Pseudomonadota; class Alphaproteobacteria; order Rhodospirillales; family Rhodospirillaceae; genus Magnetospirillum; species Magnetospirillum gryphiswaldense. The sequence continues at coordinate 2,319,241 of NC_023065.1, read as the reverse complement.
ACGCGTCCTTGATCGTCGGTGAGCTGGTGCCCAAGCAGATCGCCCTGGCCAACCCCGAGGCGGTGGCCATCGCCGTGGCCCGGCCCATGGCCGTGGTGGCGCGGGTCGCCCTGCCGCTGGTGTGGCTGCTGGAAGGCTCGAGCAAACTGGCCTTGCGCCTCTTGCGCATCAAGAAGTCCGACGACCAGACGGTGACCGAGGAAGAGGTCAAGGCGATGATCGCCGAGGGCACCCAATCGGGTGTCTTCGAACCCGAGGAACAGGAATTGCTGGCCGGTGTCCTGCGTTTCGGCGACCGCCGCATCAGAGGCATCATGACGCCCAGGAACGAGATGATGTCCATCGACCTGGACTGGGATCAGGATCGCATCATCCAGGCGCTGCGCGACAGCCCACATTCGCGTCTGCCGGTCTATCGCGGCAGTTCCGACGATATTTTAGGCGTGGTCCAGGCCAAGGATTTGCTCAACCGCTTCCTCGCTGGCCAGACGTTGGACTTGGCCGAGGCGATCAGGCCGGTGGACGTGGTCCACGACAATTCCCCGGCGTTGCAGGTGCTGGACACGCTCAAGCGGTCGTCCATCCATCTGGCCCTGGTGGTGGACGAATACGGCAGCGTCGAAGGCATTGTCACCGCCGCCGACATCCTGTCAGCCATCTTGGGCGGCCTGTCGGAACATGGCGAGGAATACGAAGGCGCCGTTACCCTGCGTCAGGACGGGTCGTGGCTGGTGGACGGTTCGGTTGCCGTCGATGTCGCCCGCGACCGCCTGGGCTGCCGGGTGATGGAAGGCGAGGACGGCGATTACGACACCGTGGCCGGTTTCGTCCTGTCGCGGTCGCGCAGCATCCCCAGCGCCGGCGATTTCTTCGTCTGGCAGGGCTGGCGCTTCGAGGTGGTGGACATGGATGGCCGCCGCATCGACAAGGTGCTGGTCAGCCGCCAGGACGAAGACGGCGGCTGATCTTCTGCCGTTGTCACGGGTTGATCGTCTGCCGTTGTCACGGCGGTTGATTCTTCGCCATTGTCATTGAGCCCGGAGGCAAGGTCGGCTACTCTCCCCCCAACAGCGATGTTCACGACCTGTTTCCACTCTTTCACGGTGCGAGGACATGAGTAGCGAACCCCTTCGTCACCCCGAACTGATCGCCCTTTATCAATTCTGGCTTTATCGCGGCGGCACCGAGGGCGTGCCCTCGGCGGCCGATCTCGAGCCGGCGCAATTGCGCCGCTGGCTGGACAATCTGGTGGTCATCGACACCCCGGAAGGCGGGCAATTGCGCTATGCCTATTATGGCGCCAATTTGACCAAGGCCTTCGGCATCGACATGGTCGGCAAGTCCATCGACCAGTTGGCGGCGCCGCAGCGTTCCATCCTGGCGCAGGAATACGAAGCGGTGCGCAGCCAGTCGAAGCCGGCGGCGCGCACCTACAGCGCCGATTTCGACGGCGACAACCAGACCTGGGAGCGTTTGTTGCTGCCGTTTTTCAACCCGGAAGGCGCGGTCGAGAAAATCCTGGTCGCCGTCTACAGACTGAGCTGAGATGACCAAAACCGCAGAAGACAGCATGAGCGCCGCCGATTTCAATTTCTGGTGCGCGGTCAATTCCAAGCCCTTCCGCTTGGTCCGCCACACCTGGGACGATGGCGCGACGGAATGGGACATCGAGGTGTTTCCCGGCCGGCCCGAGGCGACCACCGCCTATGGCACCGGCCAGACCGACGAGAAACTGGCGGCCATCGCCGCTTTCGCCTTCATCGCCGGGGTGGAATGGGGCGAATGCTTCGCCCGTGACCAGGACGTGCCGCAAGACGAATTGTCGCTGACCGCGCCGGATATGGCTGCGGACGACGATGACGACGAAGAAGAAGAAGAAGAAGAAGAAGAAGAAGATGGGGACGTTGACGAGCCGCCGGTGTCGGCGCTGCCCGTCGTCGTCGCCCCGCGCGGCGCCGGACCCTATCGCCTGCCGGCGGTGGACCTGCTGCAAGCGCCGCCGCCCCGGACCGAGGCGGTGGATGACGAGGAATCCCTGGCCGTCAATGCTCGCGCGCTGGAAACGGTTTTGCGCAATTTCAAGGTGCGCGGCGAAATCATGGAGGTCCACCAAGGCCCGGTGGTCACCTTGTACGAGTTCGAGCCGCTGCCGGGGACCAAGTCGTCCACCGTCATCAATCTGGCCGACGACATCGCCCGCTCCATGCGTTCGATCACCACCCGCATCGCCATCGTGCCGGGGCGTAGCGTCATCGGCATCGAGCTGCCCAACCCGGTGCGGGAAAAGGTGTTTTTCCGCGAAATCCTGGAAAGCAAGGCCTTCACCGAATTTTCCGGCCATCTGCCCTTGGCCTTGGGCAAGGACATCGCTGGTGAGGCGGTGGTCGCCGACCTCGCCCGCATGCCGCATCTGCTGATCGCCGGCACCACCGGTTCGGGCAAGTCGGTGGGGGTCAATTCCATGATCCTGTCGCTGCTCTATCGCTTCAAGCCCGAGGAATGCCGGCTGATCCTGGTCGATCCCAAGATGCTGGAGCTGTCCATCTATGACGGCATCCCCCATCTGCTGACTCCGGTGGTCACCGCGCCGGACAAGGCGGTGCGCACGCTGAAATGGGCGGTGCGCGAGATGGAAACCCGCTATCGCGCCATGTCGCTTTTGGGCGTGCGCAATATCGAGGGCTTCAACGCCCGCCTGCTGGAACTGGCGCGGACCGGGCAAAAGATGACCCACCGCATCCAGGTCGGCTTCGACAAGGGCACGCGTGAACCGGTCTACGAAGAACAGCCCATCGACCTGCGCCGGCTGCCCCATATCGTCATCGTCGTCGACGAAATGGCCGATCTGATGATGGTGGCCGGGCGCGAGCTGGAAGCGGCCATCCAGCGTCTGGCGCAGATGGCCCGCGCCGCCGGCATCCATCTGATCATGGCGACGCAGCGCCCGTCGGTGGATGTGATCACCGGCACCATCAAGGCCAATTTCCCCACCCGCATCTCGTTCCAGGTGACCAGCCGCATCGACAGCCGGACCATCTTGGGCGAATCGGGGGCGGAACAATTGGTCGGCCAGGGCGACATGCTGTACATGGCTGCCGGCGGTCGCATCACCCGTGTGCACGGCCCGTTCGTGTCGGATGCCGAGGTCGAACAGGTGGTCAACCATCTGAAGGCCCAGGGCGAGCCGGAATATCTGGACTCGATCACCGATGACGACGAGGCCGAGATGGAGGGCGGCGGCGCCGACAGCGACGGTGGCGGTTTCACCACCGGCGACGATCTTTATGATCAGGCGGTGGCCCTGGTGCTGCGCGAACGCAAGGTGTCCATCAGCTTCGTCCAGCGTCACCTTCAGGTCGGCTACAACCGCTCGGCCCGGCTGGTCGAGCGCATGGAGGACGAAGGCATCGTCACCCCGGCCAACCACCAGGGCAAGCGCGAGGTGCTGGGCCGGCGCGGCGGCGATTTCGACTGATAGCCCCTGGGGACTATCAATGCACCGTGCACACCATGCACGGGTCGAAGCTGCGGACGATATGCTGCACCATGACCGGGCTGGTTTCGCCGTCGCGCACTTGGGCGCCGACCAGCGCCTGTTCCAGCGGGCCGGGATTGCCGTCCTGGTCGCGCGGGCTGAAATTCCAGGTGGTCGGCGCGATGATGGCGTAGTCGCGGATGATGCCGCCATCGCAGCCCAAGCGATGCGACAGCGCCCCGCGCGCCGCTTCCACCAGCCCCAGGCCGGTGCCGCGCAAGGGCAGGGGGGATTCGACGCAAAACGGTTGGCCGGGGCGCAGATCGCGGACCCAGCCTTCCATGGCCACGACCAGCCGGGCCAGCTCCACCAGTCGCAGCACCACGCGGGCGGCGACGGTGCCGCCCGCGGGCGCCAGCGACCACGCCAACGGATCGCCGGCTACCAGATGGCGGGCCAAGGCGCCGGTTTCCATGCTGGCGCCGTCCAGGCGCGGCGCCTTGCACCACGAATAAGCCCCCGGCTTGTCGGCATCGGGGCGGGTGGGGGCGTCCATCCAGGCATGGCTCAAATCTTCGCTGACCAGGGTCGGGTCGAAGGCGGCTTTGTTGCCATTGATGACGATGCCGGCGGGCCACAGGCCGAAACTGCCGTATGAGATAAAGCGCGTCGGTCCCAGGCCCAGGCGGCCCAATTCCAGATCGCGGGCGATGTGCAGGAACAGGCGGAAATCACCTTGCTCCATGGGAGCGGCATCGGCCCAGGCGTTCAGGCTTTCAGCGCTGTCGAGGCTGGCGATATGTTCCAGCCGGTCGGCGAACAATGTGGTTTCCAGGGCGGCGCGGAAATCAGCGAGAATGCCCAGCAGGCGGATACGTTCACTGGTGTCGACGCCCTTGGTGACGCCGCCGGGCTGCAAGGCCAGGGAATGCGGCCATTTTCCGGCCAACAAGCCCATCAGATGCAGGAAACGGGCGCGCGCCGGCACCAGACTTTGCCCCGCTTGTCCACCTTGGGCGGCGAAGCGTCTTTGCGCCGCCTCGAACCACGGGCGGTCGGCATAAACCGGGCGGGCGAAATCGGGCATGAAGAACAAGACGAAATGGGTCAGGTGGTCGGCGGCGTTTTCCGCCGCCAGTACCAGATCGGTGACCAGCCGGCCATTGTCGGGCATGGCGATGCCGGCGATCTGGGCCAGGGCACGGGCCGCCGCCACCGATTGCGACACCGAACAGATGCCGCAGATGCGCGGCGCGATGACCAGGGCGTCTTCCGGCGGGCGCCCGGCCAGGATCTGCTCGAAGCCGCGATACAAGGGCGCGGTGACCTGGGCCGATTGCACCTGACCGGCGGAAATGTCCAGGCTGACTTCCAGATCACCTTCGACCCGGTTGAACGGGCCCATGATCAAGCGGGTGGGTTTGGCATTCATGACGATTGTTTCGGCGGCAGGCGGGCGGGGGGGATGATGACATGGTCGGCATGGGCGTTGGCGCGCACCCGTTTGGGCGTCGCCGATTTCGACAACGCCGCCAGGGCGACGAACCACGCCTTGGGCATGTCCACCGGCAGGCCGACCGGGATGCCGGCGATCTTGGCGGTTTCCTGGAACGGCGCGCCGGGGTCCTGGAAGCCGGGCGAAGTGCAGTTGATGCAGGTATAGCCGCCATCGGTGCACGAACCGAAGCCGTTCCAGCGGCGGATGTTGCAATCGCCCGGCGCCTGGGTTGCCTTGCAGCCCAGGTTTTCCATCAGACAACCGCGATCCGACGACCGCGCCGCCGACGCCTTGAACTCATAGAACTCGTTGCGGCTACAGCCATGATGGGCCAGGTGGTCGGCGAAACTGCGCGGGCGGCCCAGGCTGTCAAGCGCGCAAGCGCCCGACAACGCCAGCTCGGCCAGGGTTTCGATCAGCCAGCCGGGATGGGGGGCGCAGCCGGCGATGTTGATCACCGGCAGACCGGCGCGCCCGCGAAAATCCGGCCCCAGCAGGCCATGATCGCCATATTGCAGGCCGACCGCGTCGGTGGGGTTGGCCTCGGTCGCCGGAATGCCGCCGAAGGCGGCGCATGATCCCACTGCCACCACGTGCTCGGCCTGGGCGGCGATGGCCTTGATCCAATGGGTCATGGGCAAGCCGGTGCCCGACATCATCTGAAAGCGCCCCGATCCATGCGGGCCGGTCAGCGCCGCCCCTTCCACGCAAAGCGCATCGACCTTGGTCGTGCCGCTGGCGCACTCGGCCAGGATGGCAAGGGCATCGGCGCCGGTTTCCTCCGACAGTGACGGGTGCCACAGCAGGTGGATGCCGAAACGGGCCAGCGCCTGCACCAGCCCGACATCGTCGGCGGCCAGGGCCGACATGGTGCAGCCGCCGCAGGAACCGGCTTGAAGCCAAAGGATGGAGAAAGGGGTGCTCATGAAGGCCAGCTTAGGCTGGCCTTCATGAACCATGCAACAGCGCTATTCGGCGGCGGCGGGTGTGGGGGCGTCGGGCGCCTTTTCCACCGGAGCCGGGCGCGAGGGCAGGGTCGAGATGACCGAGCTGACCAGGGCCGCCAGGAACGGCATGGATTGCACCACCAGCACCACCGCCCACAGCCGGATTTCCGGGTCTTGGGCATTGGGGCCGGGGATCAGCACCGCCACCGCCGCCGCCCAATGGGCCAGCATCAGGGTGGTTTCCTCGGCGGTCATCTTCACCGCGTCCTTCAGGCCGACCTTTTCCGCCATCTTGGGCGTGCGCATGAACGGCGTGTGCTTGGTGAAGATACCCTGCCACATGGCCCAGGCGATGGCATAGGTCAGGCCCATGCCGGCCACCGCCGACAGCAGACGCTGTTTCCAGCCGCATTTCACCCGAGTGGTGTAGAGGAAGATGTGGTGGATGATCTTGGCGATGAACACGCCGACCGTGGGCAGGATGAAGAAGGCCAAGGGCGTGTCGAAATAACGCGGCGCCAGCACCATGCCCGCCGTCCAGAACAGGCTGGTCAGGCAGAACATCAGATAGAAGCCGTCGGCAAACCACGGCAGCCAGCCCGAGACGAAGTGGTATTTCTGTCCCGCCGTCAGGCCGGTTTCCTTGAACGGAATCAGGCTCTTCCAATGGGCCTTCAAGATCTGCACGGCGCCGTAAGCCCAGCGGAAACGCTGCTTCTTGTAGGCCATGAAGCTGTCGGGCACGAGGCCGTGGCCCATGCGTTCCTGGATATAAACCGATTCGTAGCCCAGCTTCATCATCCTGAGGCCCAGCTCAGCGTCCTCGACGATGCACCATTCGGCCCATTTGCCGGCGTCGTCCATGGCCTTCTTGCGCACCAGGGTCATGGTGCCGTGCTGGATGATGGCGTTGGCTTCGTTCCTGAACACCATGCCGATATCGAAGAAACCGGCATATTCCCAGTTGATCATTTCCTTGAACAGGTCGCGTTCCCAGTCGCGGTGATCTTGCGGCGCCTGCACGTGGCCGACCTTGGGATCCTCGAAATAGGGCACCAGCGACGACAGCCAGTCGCGGCGGACCTGATAATCGGAATCGACGACACCGATGATCTCGGCTTCCGGGTCGGTGACCGACAGGCCGAAATTAAGGGCACCGGCCTTGGCTCCGGGCCAGGGTGCCAGATGATAGAACTTCACCTTGTCGGGGAACTGGGCGCAATAGGCCTCGACCGGCTTCCACACCTCTTCCTTCTTCGTGTTGTTGTCCAACACGATGACTTCAAAGTTGGGGTAGTCGAGCGCCAACAGACTGTCGAGGGTCAGCTTGACCATCTCGGGCGGCTCGTTATAGCAAGGCAGATGCAGCGACACCTTGGGATAGCGCTTGATGACGTCGCGCGGATGCGGTTTGAAGCCGCGCTTGAGCCGCCCTGACCATGTCAGCTCGGTCACTTCGATGCCGTTGATCAGCACCACCACCAGCAACAGCAATTGCGCCGGCAGCAGGACGAAGATCATCAACTCGGTGGCCGGAGCCAGATCGCGCACCACCGGCGTCGACATGGTCCAGATCACCAAGGTGGCGGCGAACTGCACCAGCATGCCGAAGAACACCTTGCCGGCGAGGCGCAAATCCTTCCAGCGCATCAGGAACCACACCACCGGCAAGAAGGCGATCAAGGTGGCGGCGGCGGCCTGGAACGGCCATTCCTGGAACTCGATGACCGGGCCGATCCAGTCGAATTTGGGCGTGCGTTCGACGCTGAAGATGCCCCAATGCTTTTCCGACGCGGTCCCGTCCAGGTTCACTTTCCACGGCTGGTCGAAGGCCTCGACCACGTTGTAATCAAGCCCTTCCTCATTGGCCCAGTTGAGGAAGCGGCGCAGGAACAGGGCCTGGTTGACCAGACTGGGCTCGGCCCGACCATAGGACCGGCCCGCCGACGGCCAGCCCACTTCGCCGATGAACAAGGGCTTGTCGGGATAGGCGGCCTTGACCTCGTGTACCATGCGCTGGGTGAAGGGCAGGGCTTCGTCGATATTGACCCGCTCCCAGAACGGCAGGGTGTGGATGGTGATGTAATCCACTTCCTGGGCCAGTTCAGGGTGTTCCAGCCAGATCGACCACGCTTCCGCCGTGCTGATCTTGACGCGGGCCGGCACTTCGGCGCGGACGCGGCGGATATAGCGGATCATCTGCTCCGGCGTCAGGCGGTGCAGGGTCAGGTTTTCGTTGCCGACAATGATGCGTTCGACGTTGGGATTGTCGCGCGCGATGCGGATGATGTTGGCGATCTCGCGCTCGTTGCGGCCCAGACGTTCGTCCAGCCAAGCGCCGGGCAGCGCCTTCAGGCCGTGCTTGCCGGCCAGTTCGGGCACCTGGTCCAACCCTTCCAAGGTGGAATAGGTGCGGACCATCTGCACCGTGCCCGACAGCATGGCCAAGTCTTCGTCCATCTCCTCGCGGGTGGCGAGTAGGGTGTCTTCCATATGCGGCATCAGCCGGGCGATGGTCGGATCGTCGTCGGCGCGCGACGGCGAGAATGATACCGACTGGATGGTGCCGGACCACGGCAGCCCGGTCTTGGGCTGGTTGAGCGCGGACCAAAAGCCCAGATTGGCGAGCATGATGACGAGAAGGACCAGAAAGCCGGAAAAACGCATGGAATCTGCAATCCGCCAAGGAGGAATATATCACCCGGACAGTATTCCCTATGGAATCGGCTGTCCAGAGACCACGATGGCAGCACGGGCATGCGGCAAAATTGGGGCGGGGTGATTAGACTTCCCCCCACGGGCTGGGCGCGCTAAACAACACGGTTCAAGCTGAACCATCAATGGATGCTCGATGACCGCTCTTCCCTCCATCGCCGCCCGTATCGCCCAGGAACTGGGGGTGCGCGAAGCCCAGGTGACCGCCACCATCGCCCTGCTGGACGAAGGCGCCACCGTTCCCTTCGTCGCCCGTTACCGCAAGGAAGTCACCGGCGGCCTGGATGATACCCAGTTGCGCACCTTGGACGAGCGGCTGATCTATTTGCGTGAGTTGGAAGACCGCCGCGCCGCCATCATCAAATCCATCGACGAACAGGGCAAGCTGACACCTGAACTGGCTGCGCAGATCGTCACCGCCGACAGCAAGGCGCGGCTGGAAGACCTGTACCTGCCCTATAAGCAAAAGCGCCGGACCAAGGCCCAGATCGCCCGCGAGAACGGGCTGGAGCCGCTGGCCGATGCCCTGCTGGGCGATCCCAATCTGTCACCCGAGGCGGAAGCCGCCAAGTTCGTCACCGAAGCCGTGGCCGATGTCAAAGCCGCGCTGGACGGCGCCCGCCAGATCCTGATGGAACGCATGGCCGAGGACGCCGATCTGCTGGCCGCCCTGCGCGACCTGCTGTGGGACAAGGGCGTGGTGTTTTCCACCCTGGCCGAGGGCATGGCGGAAAAGGGCGCCAAGTTCAGCGACTATTTCGATTACCGCGAAGCGATCAAGGCCATCCCGTCCCATCGCGCCTTGGCCCTGTTGCGGGGGCGCAACGAAAACGTTTTGAACCTGAAACTGTTGCCCGGCGACGAAGCCGCCACCCCGGAAGGCCAGGTTTTCAAAGGCCCGGGCGAGTGCGAGTTGAAGATCGCGCGCGCCTTCAACGTCGCCGACCGGGGCCGCGCCGCCGATTCCTGGCTGGTGGAAACCGTGCGTTGGGCCTGGCGGGTGAAGATTCATCTGCATTTGGAGTTGGAGCTGACCGGGCGCCTGCGTGAAGCGGCGGAAGAGGAAGCCATCAGCGTCTTCGCCCGCAATCTGCGCGCGCTTCTGTTGCAGGCCCCCGCCGGCCTGCGCCCGACCCTGGGGCTTGATCCCGGCATCCGTACCGGCGTCAAGGTGGCGGTGGTCGACCAGACCGGCAAGGTGGTGGACACCAACACCGTCTATCCGTTCCCGCCCAAGCAGGACGTCATGGGCTCGCTGCTGACGCTGGCGGCTTTGTGTCGCAAGCATAAGGTGGAGTTGGTGGCCATCGGCAACGGCACCGCCAGCCGCGAGACCGAGCGGCTGGTGGTCGAGCTGATGAAGCGTCACCCGGAACTGAATTTGCAAAAACTGGTGGTGTCGGAAGCCGGCGCCTCGGTCTATTCGGCATCGGAACTGGCGGCCAAGGAATTCCCCGGCCTCGACGTCAGCTTGCGCGGTGCCGTCTCCATCGCCCGGCGCTTGCAAGACCCGCTGGCCGAACTGGTCAAGATCGACCCCAAATCCATCGGCGTCGGCCAGTACCAGCACGACGTCAACCAGTCCCGCCTGGGCCGGCAATTGGATGCGGTGGTGGAAGATTGCGTCAACGCCGTCGGCGTCGAGGTCAATACCGCCTCGGCCCCGCTGTTGGCCCGTGTCGCCGGCCTCAGCCCCGCCGTCGCCGCCAATATCGTCGCCTTCCGCGATGCCAACGGTCCGTTCGACAGCCGCTCCGGCCTGAAGCAGGTGGACCGGCTGGGGCCGAAGGCGTTCGAGCAGGCCGCCGGCTTCCTGCGCGTGGCCAACGGCAACAACCCGCTGGATGCCTCGGCCGTCCACCCGGAAGCCTATGATGTGGTCAAGCGCATGGCCACCGCCACCGGCCGCAATCTGGCGGCGATGATCGGCGACGTCACCTTCCTGCGCGGGCTGAAGGCGGCTCAGTTCACCGATGACCGCTTCGGCGAGCCCACGATCAAGGACATCCTCAAGGAACTGGAAAAGCCGGGCCGCGATCCCCGCCCCGAATTCAAGACCGCCTCGTTCAAGGACGGGGTGGAAACCATGCAGGATTTGCAGCCGGGCATGATCCTGGAAGGGGTGGTCACCAACGTCACCAATTTCGGCGCCTTCGTCGATATCGGCGTGCATCAGGACGGGCTGGTCCACGTGTCGGCCCTGGCCGACCGCTTTGTCAAGGACCCGCACGAGGTGGTCAAGCCCGGCGACGTGGTCAGCGTCAAGGTGTTGGAAGTGGATTTGAAGCGCAAGCGCATCGCGCTGACCATGCGCAAGAACGACGCCCCAGCCCAGGCGCGACCGCAGGAACAGCAGCGCGATGCCCGTCCGGCGCCCAAGGCGCGGATGGAAGCGAAGCCCGCCGGCAATGGCGGTGGCGGTCTGGGCGGCGGTGCCTTTGCCGAGGCCTTCGCCCGTGCCAAGAAAAAGGGGTAAGCCCATGCGGCCGTTGGCGATCCTGGCCCTGATGCTGTGTGCCGCCGCTCCGGCACGGGCGGCAGGCCCTGCCGGGGCCAGTGATCCGTCCATCGTTATTGGCTTCGTCGCCACCCGCTCGGGCGGTGGGGCGGTGGCCGGGCTGGACGGCGTCGACGGCTTTACCCTGGCCTTGCGGCAATTGGGTGGACGCTTCAGCAATCAGGAAGTGCGGGTGGTGGCGGTGGACGACAAGGGTTCGCCCGATATCGCCCGCAAGCAGGCGGCGCGCCTGATCCAAAGCGAACGGTTGGACATGATCGTCACCGCCGTGTCCATGCCGTCGCTGGCGGCCATGCAGCCGGTGCTGGCGCAATCAAGGCTGTTCGTGCTGAACCTGGAGATGCCGCCGCCGGCGGTGGCCGGGGCCGAGTGCAATGCCAACATGTTCACCTTGGCGCCGCCCTTGGATGCCGCCCATGTGCTGCTGGGCCAGCATCTCAACGCCGATGGAATCCGCAAGCTGGTCGTTGTTGCCCCCGAAGCCGGTATGGCCGATCTGGCGGTGACGGCGCTGAAATCCAGCTTTCCCTTTGACGTCACGGTTCTGCACGCCAAACGTGGCGCCGCCACCTTTGATCGGGAATTGCGGCGTATCGGCGAAATCAGGCCGGATGCGGTCTATTCCCTGTTGGCGGGCGGCATGGGGGGGGCGTTCATCCGTGCCTACGATGCCGCCGGTGGCAAAGAGATGGCGCCACTTTATGTCTCCTCCGACGCGGTGGCCCGGCCCTTGTTGCCGGCCATGGGCGACGCGGCGCTGGATGTGCGCGCCGTCGCCAATTGGACGCCCGATCTGGACAGTCCCGGCAATAAGCGTCTGGTTGGCGATTTCGACGGTGAATTCGGCAGGCCGGCATCGGAGCGGGCGGCGCGGGGCTTTGACGCTGCCTTGTTGTTGGACGCGGCAGTCAAGGCCAATAACGGCAAGACCCATGATTCCGAGGCCATGCGGGCGGCTCTTCGGCGGGCCGAATTCCCCTCGGTGCGCGGATTGTTTCACTTCAACCACAATCATCAGCCGATCATGCCCTATCACCTGATCAAGGTGGGGCGCGACGCCAAGGGGCGGTTGACGCATGAAACCATGGCCACCTTGTCGCGGGAATGGCGTGATCCGCATACGGCGTCCTGCGGATTGCACTGGCCGGAAGAATACGTGACACCGGTCCCCAAGCCGACCAAAAAGAATTAGGGCGCGAACCGCTGGGGTTCGCGCCCTTTTCTTTACTTAGCCACGCTTGCTGTGGCCGTGGCCGCCGGGGCCGGCAGCATGACGGCGCTGGCCGCCGTTGCCGCCGCCGGGGGCGCCACCGCCACCCGGACGACCCGCGGACGGGCCCTTGGGGCGGTTGCCGCCGACGAACGGACGGGCACCGCCGCCGCCACGCTTGGGCGGGTTGCCCTTGCCGCTGGCGAACAGACGGGCCACCGGCTCGGCATGGTATTCGTGTTCGATATCCACCGGCACCGGCTGCTGGATGATCTTTTCGATCTGGCGTAAGTAAGCCACTTCCTCGGCGTCGCAGAACGACACGGCGATGCCTTCGGCACCGGCGCGCGCGGTGCGGCCGATACGGTGGACATAGCTTTCCGGCTCGTTCGGCAGCTCGAAATTGATGACGTGGGTGACGTTGTCGATGTCGATGCCGCGGGCGGCGATGTCGGTGGCGACCAGAGCCTGCACTTCACCCGAGCGGAAGGCGTCCAGCGCCCGCTGGCGGGCATTCTGGCTCTTGTTGCCGTGGATGGCGTCGGCGGTGACCCCGTCCTTCATCAGCTGCTCGGCGACGCGGTTGGCGCCGTGCTTGGTGCGGGTGAAGACGATGGCACGCCCCACGCCCTTGCCGCGCAGCAGGTCCAACAGCAGGTTGCGCTTGTTCTCGCGGGTGACGAACAGCACCTTCTGTTCGATACGTTCAGCCGTCGACGACACCGGGGTGACCTCGACGCGCACCGGGTCGCGCAGCAGGAAGCTGGCCAGATCAGCCACCGCCTTGGGCATGGTGGCCGAGAACAGCAGGGTCTGACGACCGGTGGGCAGCAGGGCGGCGATCTTGCGCACCGGCTGGATGAAGCCCATGTCGAGCATGCGGTCGGCTTCGTCCAAGACCAGGGTCTGGATGCCCGACAGGTTGACGAAGCCTTGGTCCATCAGGTCGAGCAGGCGACCGGGAGTGGCGACCAGCACGTCGACGCCGCCATTGAGGGCGCGGACCTGCGGGCCCTGGCCGACACCGCCGAACACGCAGGCGCGGCGGAAACGGATGTTGCGGCCATAGGTGGCGAAACCGTCATTGATCTGCACGGCCAGTTCGCGGGTCGGCGTCAAAATCAGGTTGCGCACGGTCCGGGGCGCAGCGCGACGCTTGTCGCTGGCGATGCGGTGCAGGATGGGCAGGGCGAAGGCGGCGGTCTTGCCGGTGCCGGTCTGGGCGATGCCCAGCATGTCGTGGCCGGCCAGCAGATGCGGGATGGCCTGTTCCTGAATCGGGGTCGGCGTGGTGTAACCCTCGGCGTCGAGGGCAAAGGTCAATTCTTCGGCCAGGCCGAGGTCTTTGAACGAAGTCATAAGGCTCTTTCACAATGGATCGCGCGCCACCGGTCGATCCGGCGGCGGGATTTTTGGCGCCCGAAGGGTGCGCGACCAGCGGGAGGGGGGCCTATTTTTGCGGAAATGGCGCCCGGAAACATGTCCGGCGCCAGCGCACAGGCGCAAAAAAGGCTGACTGCTTATAACAGGATCAGTCGCTGCATTGCAACACATGCTTTGGCGATGGTTGGGTCACCGCCAATCCGGGTCGATGACGGCACGGCCCTTGCGTTCTTCCAGCAGTTTCTGCACATGGCCCAGATTGCGCGCGGCCACCTGGGCCGGGCCTTTCGAGCCATGGGCCTTGAACACCGCGTGCGCGTCCTCGAAGGCCTTGGCCGCCTCGTCCAGATGGGCGACGCCGCCGCCGTGGCGATCCATCAGGAACAGGGCCGAACCCAGGGTGTTGAGCGTCGAGGCCCAGGCCAGCGGGGTGCGGTCGCGGGTGCGCACTTCAAGCACCAGATGGCAGGCGTCGATGGCCCGTTGCAGAACCTCGGGGTTCTTCAGTTGCTCGCCATAGACTTCCAGCACCTGGGCAATGGAATTCATGATGTCGGCCCAGCGGGTCGGTGCCTCGGCCCGGCTATGAACCTGAAGCGCCGCCTGCAGGCAACCCAGGGCCTCGCGCAGCAAGTCGCTGTCGCCGGTCAGCAGGTCAAGACGGTGCAGCGCCACCCCCAGCCGGGTCTGGGCCGCCGCCCATTCCTGCGGCAAGGTGGCTCGGGGCAGGTTTTCCGCGGCTATGCGCCAATGCTTGACCGCCAGTTGCAGATAGGTCAGCGCCTTGTCCTTGATGCGTTCGGCCCGTGCGGTCAGCGAAGCGGCCAGATATTTGTGCAACAGGCCGTTTTCCCAAGCCGGGTCGTTGCGGCCCTGGCGCTTTTCCGCCGCCAGATAGGCGTTGAGCGCTTTTTCAAACCATTCATCCGCCTGTGACGGCGGTACCGCCAGGGCGGTGGCGGTACAGACATGGGCATGGGTCAGCAGGATGCTGCGCTGCTGGCCCATGGACAAGGACACCGGCGGCTTGACCGCCAGGGCTTCCAGCGGCTGGGTTGCCGGCGGCAGCAGGCGGCGGATGGCGGCGCGCTGCATTTCGTTGGCCGGGTCGGCGGCGGCCAGGGTGGCGGCATAGAGCATATGGATTTGCGGCTCGCCCAGATTGAGCGGCAGTTCCAGGCGAAATTGCGGGCCGAACACCGCTGGCTTTTCCTCGTCCGGCAGGTTGCTGCCGGCGAAGCGCAGCACATAACCGTCCTTGGAGACGTCGCCCCACACCAGCAAATCGGCATTCTCGTCGACCAGGACATGGCGGGTATTGATCAGAAGGGCGCTGACTTGGGCCGGGTCTTGGGCATTTTCCAGCAGGAACGGGCGCGGCAGCGGCTTGACCTTGAGCGTCTGGCGCAAATCCAGCGCCTTATAGATCTGCTGCGAGGCGGCGCCATCGGGATTGTCGCCGTTCATGGCGGCGACGATGATGGTGAACACGGCAGGCTCGGCCCGTGGCGTCGGAACCGGGTCGGGGTTTTCCTTGGCCGGAACCTTGGGGTGCAGCATCTTGGCCACCGCGTCGAGCAGGCGGGCCAGACCGCCGCTGCCGCCGGGGATGTCCTCGGACGCGGGCGGTTCGGGCTGGGCTTGCGGCTGTGGTTCGATGCGCGCCGGCAGGTTGCGCGTGGGCGCACCGGCCCCAGGCCGGGTCAGCGGCTTGGTGAACTTGGTCCGGGGATCCTCGGGCGTGCTCATCGGGGCGGGTTCAGGCTATCACAGTCCAATTCGTCAGACTGCCCGTTTGTGGTTACCAAGCGGTGAAGATGCGGGCTTAACTGATCAGTTCCAGCCATTGCTGTTCACTGAGCACGGTCAGGCCCAGCTTTTCCGCCTCGGCCAGTTTCGAGCCGGCGCCGGGGCCGGCGACGACGTAATCGGTCTTCTTCGACACGCTGCCCACCACCTTGGCCCCCAGCATCTCGGCCCTGGCCTTGGCCTCGGCCCGGGTCATGGCCACCAATTCGCCGGTGAACACCACCGACTTGCCCGAAACCGGGGAATTGCCGGCTTCGATCTTCTGGGCGTCGTTGATGGTCAGTTGCGCGGCCAGATCGTCGAGCGCGGCCACATTATGATCCTCGGCGAAAAAGGCCAGGATGTCGTTGGCCACCGCCGGGCCGATATCTTCAATGGAAATCAGGTCGTGATAGCTGTCGTTCTCGCGCGGTACCGCCGCCAGCATGGATTCGCGCCAGACGGCAAAGCTGCCGTAATGCCGGGCCAGCCGCTTGGCCGTGGCCTCGCCCACCTGACGGATGCCCAACGCATAGATCAGCCGTTCCAGCGCGATGGTGCGCCGGGCGGTGATGGCGGCAAACAGCTTGGTGACTTTCTTCTCGCCCCAGCCCTTGTAGTTTTGCAGCCGCTGCAGCCGCCCGGCATTGGCGGCTTCCAGGCGGAAGATGTCGGCCGGCTTGTTGATCCATTCGCCTTCACACAAAAAGTCGATGTTCTCGTCGCCCAATCCCTCGATGTCGAAGGCGTTGCGGGAAACGAAATGGCGCAGCCGTTCCTTCACCTGGGCCTTGCACGCCAAGCCGCCGGAACAGCGGCGGATGACCTCGTCGCCGGTTCTGACTGCATGGCTGCCGCAGACCGGGCAGGTGTCGGGGAAGATGAATTCAGCGGCGCCGCGCGGCTTGTCCATGACCACGCCGACCACTTGCGGGATGACGTCGCCGGCGCGCTGGATGATGACGGTGTCACCCTCGCGCACGCCCTTGCGGATGATCTCGTCTTCGTTGTGCAAGGAGGCGCGGCTGACCACCACACCGCCCACATTGACCGGGGTGAGATGCGCCACCGGGGTCAAGGCCCCGGTGCGGCCCACCTGGATTTCGATGCGCTCCAGCAGAGTGGTGGCCTGTTCCGCCGGGAATTTGTGGGCGATGGCCCAGCGGGGCGAGCGGCTGACGAAACCCAGGCGTTGCTGCCAGTCGAAGCGGTCGACCTTATAGACCACACCGTCGATGTCGTAATCGAGGTCCGCGCGGGCCGTGCCGATGGCGGCGTAGCGGGCCAGCAAGTCCTCGGCCCCGTGGCAGGTCTGGATGCGGTCGTTGACGGGAAAACCCCAGGCGCGCAGGCGGTCGAGAAAGGCGGAATGGCTGTCGCCCACCTCGCCGATCACCTCGCCCTGGGCATAGGCGAACAGCGACAAGGGCCGCGACGCAGTGATGGTTGGGTCCAATTGACGCAAGCTGCCGGCGGCGGCGTTGCGGGGATTGGCGAAGGGCTTGTCGCCCGCCGCTTCCTGGCGCTGGTTCAGCGCCAAAAAGTCGGCCTTGGTCATATAGATTTCGCCGCGCACCTCGATGAGGGCGGGGGCGTCGTTGAAGCGTTCGGGGATTTTGCCGCTATCGATCAGGGTGCGGATATTGGCGGTGACGTCCTCGCCCTCGCTGCCGTCGCCACGGGTGGCGGCACGGACGAAGTGGCCGTTCTCATAGCGCAGGCTGATGGACAGGCCGTCGATCTTGGGTTCGGCGACAAAGGCGATGGGCAGGTCGGGGGGCAGGGCGAGAAAGCGGCGGATGCGGCCCTCGAACTCGCGCACATCGTCTTCGGAAAAAGCGTTGTCCAAGGACAGCATGGGCACGCCGTGGCGGACCTTGCCGAAACCGTCGGCGGCCGGGGCGCCGATCTTGGCGGTGGGGCTGCCCGCCGCCAGTTCGGGAAAGCGCGCCTCGATGGCCAGCAGGCGCAGCTTGGCCGCGTCATAGGTGGCGTCGTCCACCTCGGGGGCATCGGCCTGGTGATAGGCCAGATCCCAACGGATCAGCTTTTCCCGCAGGGCGCTGGCCTCGATGCGGGCTTCAAACGGGGTCAAGGCGTCGATTTCTATGGTCATGGGCCAGGGTTATAGCGCCGTCAGACCGCATTCATCAACCCGGGTTCATTGGTGCCGGCTTGCTTGATATGTTCGGTGAAGTATTTGATACGCTTGGCCGCATCGACAGCCGGCTGGCCGAAATAATAGCCCTGGGCATAATCGATGCCGACGGAACACAGATTGGCCAAGGTGGCGGCGTCTTCCACGCACTCGCCGACGGTGACGATGCCCAGATCGTGGCACAGGCCGGTCATCGCCTTCAGCACCGATCGGCCCTTGGGGTCGGCGGCATCGAGGATGAAGTCGCGGTCGAACTTGGCGAAATCCACCGGCAGGTTGCGCAGCAATTCAAACGCCGCCCCGCCCGAGCCGAAATCGTCGAGCGAGATACGGGCGCCCAGCTTGCGGATACGGGCCAGCAGGCGCTTGGCTTCGTGCAGATTGTAAATCTGCGCCGCATCGGTGATTTCCAGCACCAAGCGACCCAGCACCGGGCGGTTCTCCTCCAGCATTTTCAGCAAGGCCTGGTAGAAGCCGGGATTACCCAGCGAATGGCCGGAAATGTTGATGGAAAGATGGGCCAAGGTGGAAACCGTGCCGGTCTCCTTCATCAGTTTCAAAGCCTTGGCCACGGTGATCAGGTCGAACTCGCCGATCAGGCCGACATCGGTGGCGAAGGGGATGATCTGCGGCGGCGAGAACATGGTGCCGTTATAGGTGATGCGGCTGAAGGCTTCGTATTTCAACACGGCGCCGGTGCGGACGTTGACGATGGGCTGGAACAGGAAGACCAGCTTGTCGTCGCCCTTGATCATCTTGCGGAAATTGCGCACCCGGGTCAGGGTGTCGCTGACCGCCAGTTGTGCGCCTTCGGCCAGCGATTTCAGGCTGAAGGCGGTGCTGTCCTTGACGAAATTGTTGATGATATAGCCAAGCGCCTTGGCGATATCGTCGTCGGACAGGGTGGAATCCTCCATCTCCAAGGTGGCCGAGCGCATCTTGACGGTGGCGCCCTTGTTCTTGTCGATGAAGCGGTCGGCGACCATGGTGACGCGCTTGTGGATTTCCGCCGCCGGCATCTTGTCGTCATGCACCAGCCCGAACGAGGTGGAACTGAGCGAGCCCGACGAGGCGCCGCGGAGCGAGCATTCCTCGATGGTGTTGTGCATGGTCGACAGAAAGCTTTGCGCCACCTTGGGATCGAGCGCCCGCAGATTGCTGCCCGACAGGTCGAACAGGGTCATGGTGTAGTCGGTGCCGATGCGATTGGCTTCGTTCAGGCGACCGCGCACCATGTCGATGAACTGGCTTTTGTGGTCGATCTCGCCCGAGATGCGTTCGACCTCGACCGAGGCCATGGGCGGAACACGCGACAGCACCAGATGGAAGGTGTTGGGCAGATGCGGCAGGCGGATGCCGGCCAGCCGCATGCGGGTGACCGCACCGCCCGATCCCATCAGGGTGAACGGCGTGTGGTCCAGGCGCGAGGTATTCTTCAGGCGCAAGATGCAATCGTCGAAACGCTTGCGGTCGCGGGGGAAGATGAATTCCGACAGCGACCGGCCCATCATGTCGTTGTCGGACAGGCCGTACATGGCCTCGCCGGCACCGGTGGAAAAACCGATGATGCCATCACTGTCTATTTCCAGCAGCAAATCTGCGCCGGCAAACGCGAAGGCGATGAAGCGGTCACGCTGTGCCTTCAGTTTGTCGACGAGCGACGAATCGACGCCCATCTCACCCCTCCCAACCCCAGATTAGGTAGTCCCACCCCACCTAATGCTGAAATTTAAAGGAATCTTAACGTGTGCGCAAGGAGTGCGCATCAGGGGCGCACCCGATTCGTCATATTTTGTCTAAAATTCAGGCGGCGCGGATGCGATCCATGAAATCGGTGAATTCGCGCCGTAATTGATCCGCCTGGGCCGACAAATCCTCGACCGCACCCAACACCTGCGAGGCGGCGTGGTCGGTCTCGGTGGCGGCTTCGGCCACGCGGTCGACATTGTCGACCACCGCCGCGCTGCCGGCGGCGGCTTCCTGCAGATTGCCGGCGATGCGGCGGGTGGCGGCATCTTGCTGGGTCATGGCGGCGCTGACCGCCAGACTGATTTCCTCGACCTGATGGACGATTTCGCCCACCTGATGCAGCGAGCGCACCGAGTCCTGGGTGGCTTGCTGGATGGCGCCGATCTGGCGGATGATCTCGTCGGTGGCCTTGGCGGTCTGGGTGGCCAGCATCTTCACTTCGTTGGCGACGACGGCAAAGCCCTTGCCGGCCTCGCCGGCACGGGCTGCCTCGATGGTGGCGTTCAAGGCCAACAGGTTGGTCTGGCCGGCGATGGCGCTGATCATCTTGACGATGTCGCCGATCTGATCGGCGGCGGTGACCAGTCCCTGGACCTGGGAATCGGTGTTACCGACCACCCGCACCGCTTCTTCGGTGATCTGGCTGGTCTGGCCGGTGCGTTCGCGGATGGCGGAAATGGACGACGACAATTCCTCGCCCGCCTGGGCGGCTTCCTGCACGCCCCGGGTCGAGGCCTCGGTGGCGGCGGCGGCGGTGGTCACCTGTTCCGAGGTCTGGCGCGAAATGCGCATCATGCTCTCGGCGGTGCCGCGCAAGGTGGTGGCGGCGCGGCTCAGGCGTTCCAGGATGTTGATGACCTGCTGGTCCAAGCCGGCGACCAGGGATTCGACGATCTCCTGGCGCCGCGCCCGCTCGGCGGCGGTGCGTTCCTGGTCGGCCTGCAATTGGGCATTGGCCTGACCATTTTCACGAAATACCACCACGGCGCGGGCCATGTGGCCGATTTCGTCGGCATTGTCGGTGTGGGGCACCGACGTGTGCCACAGCCCGCGGGCCAGCGAGGCCATGGCCTCGGTCAGGCTGCGGGCGGGTTGGGAAATGCCGTGGCCCAGGCGCCAGGCGACGATGCCGCCGATGATCAGGCACAGGACACCGATGCCCATGGTCCAGCGGGTCAGGTGGTTGACCTCGGCCAGGATGCTGGATTCGGGGACCGACACCAGGAACGACCATGTTTGGTCGGCGGCGGAGAAATGAATGGGAACGATGTGCAGATAATGGCTGACCCCGCCCACCTGGGCCATGCCGCTGAACGGCTTGCCGGCGATCAGGGCGGCGCGGGCGTCTTCCGGCAGGTCGGTGGCGGCCTGCGACGTCTTGGTTTGATCGGGATGGGCGATGTAATGGCCCTGGGGGGACAGGATGGCGGCCAGGCCGTCGCCATAGGGTTTGATGCTGGTGACCAGTTCCGACAGCCGGTCCAGCGTCAGGTCGATGCCGGCGACGCCGATGACCTTGCCGTCCTTGAGGATGGGGAAGGCGGCGGTGGTCATGGTCTTGTTGGTATATTTGTCCAAATAGGGCTCGACCACCGCTTCCTTCTTGGCTTGGGCGGCGACGCGGTAATAATCCTCCTTGGCGATGGCCTCGAAGGTCTCGCCCTCGCTCATATTGGGCTCGACGCCCTTTTCGCCTTTCACCCACAACAGGCTGACCCGACCGGTCACCGGCAGGCCCAGGCGTTCGCCGGTGCCGGTATCGACGTATTGCGCATCCATGCCGTCGAAGGCGTTGTCGGCCATGTCGATCCAGGCGGCGGAATAAAGCGGATTGTGGCTGACCACTTGGGCCAGATAACGGTTCAGCGCCCGGCGATCCAGGTTTTGCGCCAGCTGCTGGGCACGGACCAGGGCAGCGCTGCCGCGCGCGCTTTCCATGGCGGCGGTGACGTTGGCGGCGATGGAGGCGCCGTGACGGTTGGCGATTTCGCTGGTCAGGGCGATGGCGCCGTCATAGGCGGTCTTGCGGCTGAGCCACAGGGTCGAGGCGATGATGGCGGCGGCACTGAAGACCAGGATACCCAGCGTGCTGGCGATGATCTTGCCCTTCAGGCTTTGCGTGACCTTGACCACCCCGGTCCTCCCCTAAATGTATGATTGTGTCTAACGCTAAAGTGTTAGACGGGGTTTTGCCACCATACGAAGGCTAGGGATACATATTTTGTTGATTCTAAAATCGCCCCGCAATCTTCTGCATTTGCTGAACTATCGCCGACCAAGTCCGCTCAGGCTTGTTGGTTCGATTCCACAAAGTGCGGGTAAGTCATTGCTCTTCGTCGCTTTAGCCTTTTAAATCCAGGGGCGGCAAACATAAGCCGTGCAAAAACGGGAGGAGATTACTCATGCGCAACCTCGTGAAATGGGGTGTTGCGGCTGTTGCCGCGTTTGGATTTGCCGCCACCGCCCAGGCCGCCGATCCGGTGAAGATCGGTGCGTTCCTGTCGGTGACCGGCCCGGCGTCGTTTCTGGGCGAGCCGGAAAAGAAGACCCTGGAAATGTATGTGGACCGGCTGAACAAGCAAGGCGGCGTCCAGGGTCGCAAGATCGAACTGACCGTCTATGACGACGGCGGCGCCCCGGACAAGGCGGCGACCTTCGCCAAGCGTCTGATCCAAAGCGACAATGTCGACATCCTGATCGGCGGCACCACCACCGGCACCTCCATGGCGGCGATCAAGATCGCCGACCCGGCCGGGGTTCCGTTCATTTCCTTGGCCGGCGGCATCGACATCGTCGATCCGGTGAAGAAATGGGTGTTCAAGACCCCGCACACCGACCGCATGGCGGCTGAGAAGGTGTTCTCGGACATGAAGAAGCGCGGCCTGACCAAGGTGGCGCTGATTTCGGAAAATGCCGGCTTCGGCAAGTCGGGCCATGACCAGTCGCTGCTGGTCGCCCCCCAATACGGCATCGAGATCGTCGCCGACGAGGTCTATTCGCCCAAGGACCCCGACGTCACCGCCCAGCTGACCAAGATCAAGAACACCGCCGGTGTCCAGGCCATCTTCAATTTCGGCTTCGGCCAGGGCCCGGCCATCGTCACCAAGAACTACAAGCAATTGGGCATCACCCAGCCGCTGTACCAGTCCCATGGTGTCGCCTCCAAGGACTTCATCCGTCTGGCCGGCGATGCCTCGGAAGGCGTGCGTCTGCCCGCCGCCGGTCTGGTCATCGCCGAGCAGTTGGCCGCCACCGACCCGCAAAAGCCGGTGGTCACCGCCTTCAAGAAGGATTACGAGGCGGCGTTCAAGTCGGAAGTCTCGACCTTCGCCGGTCATGCCTATGACGGTTTGCAGATCGCCTTGGCGGCGATTCAGCGCGCCGGCACCAGCGACAAGGCCAAGGTCCGCGACGAGATCGAGAAGACCTCGGGCTATGTGGGTACCGGCGGCATCGTTTCCATGTCGGCCACCGACCACATGGGTCTGAACCTGTCGGCCTTCCACATGGTGGAAATCGTCAAAGGCGACTGGAAGATGGTCGATTAAAGGTTGAATGACGGCGCCCGCCGGCGCGGGCGCCGTTTTTTGCCTTCTTGTTCAAGGGATGTTTCATGGCGGAACTGCTGCAATATCTGTTTGCCGGACTGACCTCGGGGGCCATCTATGCCTTGGCCGGCTTGGGTTTCGCCATCATCTACAACGCCAGTCACGTGATCAATTTCGCCCAGGGCGAATTCATCATGATCGGCGGCATGGCCACCGCCACCCTGACCGCCGCCGGCGTGCCGCTGCCGGCGGCCATTCTGGCGGCCATGGCCCTGACCATGCTGGTGGGCGTGGCCTTGGAAAAATTCGCCATCGAGCCGGCACGCAATGCCGACGTGGTCACCATCATCATCATCACCATCGGCGCCTCGATCTTTCTGCGCGGTGCCGCCCAGGTGGTGTGGGACAAGGAATTCCACGCTCTCGCCCCGTTTTCCGGTGAAACCCCCATCCGCATCCTGGGCGCCACCCTGATGCCGCAAAGCCTGTGGGTCTTCGGCGTGTCCATGGCCGCCATCGCCGCCCTGTGGTGGTTCTTCAACCACACGCTTTTCGGCAAGGCCATGCTGGCCACCTCGTTCAACCGGCTGGCGGCGCAGTTGATGGGCATCGGCGTGAAAAAGGTGCTGCTGGTCAGTTTCGCCCTGTCGGCGCTGCTAGGCGCGGTGGGCGGCATCGTCGTCACCCCCATCGCCTTCACCAATTACGAAGCCGGCATCATGTTGGGACTGAAGGGGTTTTCGGCGGCGGTGCTGGGTGGTTTGGGCAACGGCATGGGGGCGGTGGTCGGCGGTCTGATCGTCGGCATCGCCGAGGCCTTGGGCGCCGGTTATGTGTCGTCGGCCTATAAGGACGCCATCGCCTTCGTCATCATCTTGTTCGTGCTGTTCTTCATGCCCAACGGGCTGTTCGGCAAGAAGGGCGTCGATCGGGTATGAGCATGACCAAGTCTTCCCTGCTGACCGCCCGTGTCGGCGGCATGGCGCTGCTGTCGGCGGTTCTGGCCCTGGCCCCCCTGGGTTTCGCCAACGCCTATTATTACGACGTGGCGGTGGGGGCGCTGTTCAACGCCATCATCTGTGTCGGCCTTAATCTTTTGATCGGTTATGGCGGTCAGATCAGTCTGGGCCACGGCGCCTTTTTCGCCCTGGGGGCCTATGGCAGCGCCATTGCCACCAGCCGGTGGGGGGTGCCGCCTTTGGCCGCCATGGTTGCCTCGGCCACCCTGGTCGGGCTGATGGCCTTTGTCATCGCCCGCCCCATCCTGCGTTTGAAAGGCCATTACCTGGCCATGGCCACCTTGGGTATCGGCATGATTATCTACATCGTCCTGAAGACCGAGGCCCAGTGGACCGGCGGCCCCGACGGCATGGGCGTCGATCCGCTGGCGGTGGCCGGGCTGGCGCTGAGTACCGACCGGCAATGGTACTGGCTGAGTGCCGCTTTGCTGCTGCTGGCGGTGTGGCTGTCGCTCAATCTGGTGCAGTCGCCGGTGGGCCGGGCGCTGCGCGCCGGTCACGGGGCCGAGATCGGCGCCCAGGTGGTCGGCGTCGATACCAGTCATTATAAGGTGCTGATGTTCGTGGTCTCGGCGGTGTTCGCGTCCGTCGTCGGTTCGCTGTTTGCCCACAAGAACGGTTTCATCACCCCGGACATCGCCAGTTTCCACCGCTCCATCGAATTGGTGACCATGGTGGTGCTGGGCGGCATGGCCTCCATCTTCGGCTCGGTCCTCGGCGCCTTCATCCTGACCGTGCTGCCGCAGATGCTGACCGCCTTCGACGATTACGAGGCGATGATCTTCGGCGCCATCATGATGGGCACCATGATCTTCCTGCCCAAGGGCTTGCTGCCCAGCCTGATCCTGCTGATCAGGAAGCGCATGGGGGGACGGTCATGAGCCTGCTGGCGGTGGACGGCCTGTCCAAGGAATTCGGCGGTGTGCATGCGGTGCAGGATCTGTCCTTCTCCGTCGAGGCCGGCACCATCCATTCCATCATCGGCCCCAACGGCGCCGGCAAGACCACATTGTTCAACCTGATCACCGGCATCTATACCCCGAGCGCCGGGCGCATCACGCTGGACGGCACCGACATCGCCGGCAAAAGTCCCAGCCAATTGGCTCGCCTGGGCATGAGCCGGACCTTCCAGAACCTGCAAATCTTCTTCAACATGAGTGCGGCGGAAAACGTCATGGTCGGCGCCCATCTGCATGTGGATCGCCGCTTTTGGCCGTCCCTGTTGCGGCTGCCGTCCATGGTTCGCGGCGATCGCGCCTGTCGTCAGGAATGTCTGCGCCTGCTCGACTTCGTCGGTCTTGCTCACTATGCCGAGGCCGAGGCTTCGGCCATGCCCTATGGCGCCTTGAAGCGGCTGGAGATCGCCCGCGCTCTGGCGGCACGGCCGAAGCTTCTGCTGCTGGACGAACCGGCGGCGGGGCTGAACGCGACCGAAAGCCGCGAGATCGACGAGGTGATCAAGAAGGTGGCCGGCCAAGGCATCACCGTGGTGCTGGTGGAACACGACATGAAGATGGTGATGGGCATTTCCGACCATATCCTGGCGCTGGATTACGGTCGCAAACTGGCCGAGGGCACGCCCGCCCAGGTGCGCGCCAATGCCGACGTCATCGCCGCCTATCTGGGAGCCCATGCCTGATGCTGTTGGAAATCTGCGGCCTGACCAGCCATTACGGGCGCATCCAGGCGTTGGACGATATCTCGGTGACGGTGGAGCAAGGTGAACTGGTCGCCCTGGTCGGCGCCAACGGCGCCGGCAAGACCACTTTGTTGCGTTGCCTGTCCGGGGTGCAGCCGATCAGCGGCGGCTCCATCCGCTTCGACGGTGCCGACATCACCCGGGCCTCGCCGGAAAAGCGGGTGGCCTTGGGCATCGCCCAGGTGCCGGAAGGGCGCCAGGTGTTCGGCCCCATGAGCGTCGAGGACAATCTGCGCCTGGGCGCCTATCTGCGTCAGGGTCGGCAGGTGGCCGACGATCTCGAGCGCATGTACACGCTGTTCCCGGTTTTGTTCAAGAAACGGGAATTGCCCGCCGGCACGCTGTCGGGCGGGCAACAGCAGATGCTGGCCATCGCCCGCGCCCTGATGAGCCGCCCGCGCCTGCTGCTGCTGGACGAGCCCAGCATGGGGTTGGCGCCCTTGCTGGTGGCGGAAATTTTCGACGTGGTGCAGAGCTTGCGCGGCGACGGTGTCACCATTTTCCTGGTCGAGCAAAACGCCCATGCCGCGCTGACCCTGGCCGATCGCGGCTATGTGCTGGAAACCGGATCGGTGGTGATGACCGATCAGGGCCACGCCCTGTTGGCCGATGAACGGATCAAACAAGCTTATCTCGGTCTGTAATCGGCAATACTTTTACGTGTTCTGTGTGCGTAAAAACGCGTGGCGGGACGGCTGTGATCATGGTTCAATACGGCTTGCTTGGACCGAGGGGCCATGAAGACCTGTATTGCCATTCGTCACGTCGCCTTCGAGGATCTGGATCTGCTGGAGCCGGTGCTGCGCCAGCGCGGCTTCCAAATTCAGGTGATTGATGCCCCCTTGGGTGGTCTGGATGACGTCGACCCGCTGGCCGGCGATCTGCTGGTGGTGCTGGGCGGTCCCATCGGTGTTTACGATCATGGCGCGTTTCCCTTCCTCACCGCGGAAATCGAGATGGTCCGTCGTCGTCTCGACGCCGACCGCCCGACCTTGGGTCTGTGTCTAGGGGCGCAGATCATGGCCGCGGCCCTAGGGGCGCGGGTTTTCCCCAATCCCAACGGCAAGGAAATCGGCTGGTCTTCCCTGTCGCTGACGCCCGAGGCCGCCACCTCGCCCTTCTCCCAGTTGGGCACGGCGCCGGTGCTGCACTGGCATGGTGACACCTTCGATCTGCCCCATGGGGCGGTGCGTCTGGCCTCGACGCCGCAGACGCTCAACCAGGCCTTTGCCGTCGGTCAATGCGGGCTGGCCTTGCAGTTCCATGTGGAGGCCTCGACCATGGGGCTGGAACGTTGGTATGTGGGGCATGTGGGGGAAATCGCGGCCACCGATGGCGTGTCCGTCACCGGTTTGCGCGCCGCCGCCCAGACGGAAGGGGCGGCCATGCAAAGGATCGGGCCGGCCATGTTCGGCGCTTGGTTGGATCAGGTCTGCGCATAGCTGTTCAGTGGTCGGTAACCAATGTATATTATAAGCAAGGGTATCGGCGCAGGCCAAGAAAGCGGAAGAAGACGGCAGTGGAAGAAAAGCTAAGAGAGGAAGACGTCGCCCGGCTGCTGGCCAATCCTTCGGCCGACATCCGTGCCGAGATCGCCGACAAGATCGCCGGGCAGCACCAGGGGTTGAGCCAGACCCAGCGCAAGCTGGCGGAGGACATCTTCCGCCTGATGGCCAAGGACGCCGAGGTGCGCGTGCGGGAGGCGCTGGCCCGTCAGCTCAAGGAAAATCCCACCGTTCCCCACGACATCGCCGCCAGTCTGGCCCGCGACGTGGAATCTGTGTCGCTGCCCATGCTGCAGTTTTCCGAGGTGCTGACCGACGAAGATTTGATCGAAATCGTCAAAAGCCAAGGGGCCGAAAAGCAGGTGGCGGTGGCCAAGCGCGCCCATGTGTCGGCGGGATTGGCCGATGCCCTGGTCGACACCCACAACGAAAGCGTCGTCGCCACCTTGGTCGGCAATGACGGTGCGGAAATCGCCGAGGCGACGTTGCAGCGCGTGGTCGACGAATTCGCCCAATCCGACGCGGTGGGTGGTCCCTTGGTGTCGCGCCGTACCCTGCCGGTGACGGTGGCCGAGCGGCTGATGACCCGGGTGTCGGAAAACCTGCGTCAGGCATTGATGGCCCGGCCCGACATGTCGCCGGAAACCGCCACCAATCTGATGTTGCAGGCGCGTGAACTGGCAGTGCTGGGATTGGCCGATGCCGATACCGACGTGCTCAAGCTGGTCGATCACCTGTATCGCAATGCCCGCCTGACGCCCTCCATCATTCTGCGCGCGGTGTGCATGGGCGACATGACCTTCTTTGAAGCGGCCATGGCCAAGCTGGCCCGCATCAAGCTGGAAAACGCCCGCACCCTGATCCACGATGCCGGTAAGCGCGGCTTCGAGGCCCTGTTCGACAAAGCCGGCCTACCCAAGGCGTTTTATGCCGCCATGCGTGCCGCCATCGACGTATCCTATGAAATGGAATATGACGGTGGTCCCAATGATCGGGAACGCTTTTCACGCCGCATGATCGAACGTATCCTGACCCAATACGGCGATTTGGGTGTCGATTTTGAAAACGACGATCTGGAATATCTGCTGGCCAAGATGAACCAATTGCCAGCGACCACTTTAAGCGAATAATCATTCCGGAAGGAATGCAGGGGAACTGGGACGGGCATGGCGGACAAGGGCAAGCCAGCGGCGAGCAAGCCGGTGGACAAGGATGCTGAGCAGCGCAAGGACATCATCCGTACCATCAAGGGGCCGGTCATGGCCCGTTTGCTGGAGATGGTGCCGGCCTTCGCCGCCTATGACGACCCCTATGGCACGATCATGAGCACCCCCGACCTGTTGAGCGCCTGCCTGCAATTGGTGCGCACCCGGCGGGAAAAGTTTCAGGAATTCCTGGTCGACATCGCCGGCAACCCGGTCAGCACCGATGACGTGCCGTTGCGCTGCGGTCGTTCGCTTGATCAGATCGTCGGCATGGTGGTGCGTTCAGGCACCAAGGCCTATTCCGACAAGCGCTGGGGTTCGAACACCAGTGCGGTGCACAAGGTGCCCGTCAATCCCGTCCAAAAAGGCCTGCTGGACAAGCTGAAGGAACTGGTTGGCGGCAAGTGGAGCGATTCCGAGGTTCCCAAGCCCAGCCCGACCCAGGGCGACAGATTCTATGTGGCCATCAAGGACCATCTGGATTTCGACTGGCAGGTACCGCTGATCCCCTATTTCGCTGAATTGCCGGTCAAGCTGATCAACGAATTGGGCCGTGGCGTCACCTCGTTGCGGACTCCTGATGGCATCGCCGCCTTGGCCGATATCGGTCGCCATTCCATGGACCAGGCGCGCAAGATCATGTCGGATTCCATGATGCGCGAAATGCTGGATACCCAACCGCTGGCGGCCAAGGGCGTGGCCTTCCTGGGCAAGGATCGCTACGAATTCCTGCATGGTGCCGTCTACGAGAAGATGGGCGAGAATTTCTGGGAAATGTGCGTCGATTGCGACCGCCTGGAAGCCATGGAAATCCAGAACGCCAAGGATCTGGAGCAGATGGCCGAGTGGCTGCATCTGATTTCCGGCGATACCATCACCCAGATCGTCACCTATTTGCAGTTCCACCAGATTCCCATTTTCCTGGGGGTGGCGCAGGAGCGTCTGGGCGAACAGATCTTCTCTGAAATCTTCGGCCCGCCCGGCAACAAGAAGCTGATCAAGATGTTCTGCGAGAAGGTGGCGCGTACGCCGCTGGATCTGGCCGATCCGCTGGAAGACCTGAAGCGGCGCCTGCCCGACGTCTTCAACGCTTATCTGCGCTCGCCGGTGGATTTCGAAAAGGGGCTTTAATCAGTCCTTTTTCTTGTCCAGATGCCGCTTGAACGCTTCGCACTGGTCGGTGCGTTCGGCCTTGGGCGTGAACCACACCGCATCGAACGGCAGATGGTCGGTGTCATAGACTTCCGCGTGTTGCGCCGGTTCGGTTTTGCCGGGCTGGACCTCCAGGAAGGCCAGCGCCAGCACGTGCTTCCCTTTGGCCATGCTCGCCAGATGCACTGGCACCGCCCGATCGTTCCGCACGTGCCCGGCTCCGGCGATCAGCACGGCGCGTGGCGCCTGGGCCATGGTCCAGGCCATGGCGGCATCACGGGCGCGTTGGACCCGGACCATGGCCGGCAGCGCCCGCTCGGGCAGCATGTTGCAATGGCCGGCCTGGATGTCGGCCTCCATGGCTTGGCGCTGGCCGGGATCTTGCGGTGTTTCCAGGCCCAGCTTGTCGCGCCAGGGGGTGGGGATGTCGCCCTTGGCGATGGCACGGCTGTCGTCCTTGGATAGATTGGCCGTTGCCACGGCGGCACCTTCTTCCAGTGCCGCCTTTGCGATGGGGCGATAAAGTGCCCAGTCGGGCCAGCCCGATTTGTCCCAGCCCACCGCCGCCCCCAGGCCGTCGGCATCCTTGGGGTGGGCTGCCAGATGGGCCTCTAGCGCAGGGCCTTGGCTGCGGTCGAGCATCTCGAAGGCGAGCAGCGGTTTGGGCGAGGATGGCACCATCAACCGCCCCACCATCCAGGCCTGTAAGGCGTGGTGGTCGGCATTGTCGTGGGTTTCCCCCAGCAGCACCATGTCCGCCGCTGCCGCCTGTGCCGCCAGTGCGTCGGCGGTGATGAAGGCCTTGCTGGCTGGCTGCCATATCCTGCCGACCAGCGGATGGTCGCGTTCCAACGGTGCGGTGGGGGCGGGTGGTTCCGCCGCTTGAACCGGCAGGGCAAGCAACAGGGCGACGGCAACGGTACTAAGGCGCATGGCAGGGTTCCAAGGTGACCGGGTTGGTGCCGGCAATGTACGCCCATAAGGGCCGACAGTCGCCCCCGATGCACAGGACATGATCGGCCACCGCGTCCGATCGGCCCAGGATCAGCCGGGGCAGGGGGGGCACGCCGGGCCGCCATTCATACCAGCCGTCGCGCAAACGGGCGCCCTCGGGCGGCTCCATGCCGGCGCCGCTGCCCTTGATGCGGGCCAGGGTCAGGCTCAGGCCGGTGCCATCGGCCCGCCAGTCTTCCTGCCATTCCACCTTTTCGATGGAATGGACCCAGCGCAGACCGAAGCGCCCGTCGGGCAGGTCCAACCGCACAATGTTCACCCCCGCAGCCAGCATCAGGCACAATCCGATCACGCCGTCACCACCGCCTTGCGGCTTTTGCGCCATTGCCACACCACGAAAGCAGCGGAGACGGCGAAGCCCAATTCGTCGGTGATGGGCAGGGCGGCCACCAGCAGGCCAGCACCCAGCGTTGCCCACAGGCGCTCAGGCCAGTTCAGGTCGGTGAAGAAATGGCCGATGGCCGCCCCGCCCCACAGGGCGATACCGACCAAGGCCTTGAACACCATATAAGCCACCAGCAAAACCGAGGGATCGCCTTGCAGCATCAGCGCCGGTTCATAGACGGCCATGAACGGCACCACATAGCCGGCGGCGGCGATGCGGGTGGCCAGCCAGCCGATTTCCATGTGACCGGCCCGGGCGATGGAACTGGCGGCCAAGGCCGCCAGGGCCACCGGCGGGGTCAGATCGGCCATGATGCCGAAATAGAACACGAACATGTGCGAGACGATCAGCGGCACCCCCATTTGCAGCAAAGCGGGCGCGGCGATGGAGGCGGTGATGATGTAATTGGGAATGGTCGGCAGGCCGGTGCCCAGGATGATGCAGGCGATCATGGTCAGCACCAGGGCCAGGAACAGATTGCCGTCGGCCAGGGCGACGATGGCGCCGGCGAAGCTCGACGCGATGCCGGTCAGGGTGGTGACGCCGATCAGCACGCCGACCAGGGCACAGGCAACGCCGACGCCGACGGCATTGCGGGCGCCGTCGGCCAGCGAGCCCATGATGGTCCCCAGCACGGCGCGGCCCTTGACGAAGAACAGGCAGGGCAGGGCCAACCCCAGCACCAGGATGGAAATCAGAATCTCGGCCCTGAAGCCGGCCTTGTTCAAGGCGGCGGCGCTCAAGGCCAGGCCCAGCCAGAACACCCAGCGCAAGAGCCCGGTGGGGATCGAGCCGGCAAGCGCATGGCCGATGATCAGCAAGGCCGTGCAGCCCAGGCCGATGACACCGGCGAATAATGGCGTGTAGCCGGAAAACAGCAAGGTCACCAGGGCGATCAACGGCAGGAACAGATACCAGCCCTCGCGCACCGCCTTCAAGGCGCTGGGGCATTCGGCCTTGGACAGGCCCAGCAATCCCTGTTTGCCCGCTTCCAGGTGCACCATCCAGAAGGCACTGGCGTAATAAAGAACGGCGGGGATGATGGCGGCCAGGGCGATCTCGGCATAAGGCACGCCGATGGTCTCGGCCATGATGAAGGCGACGGCGCCCATCACCGGCGGCATGATCTGCCCGCCCATGGAGGCGGTGGCCTCGACCGCGCCGGCGAAGGCCGGGCGATAGCCGAACTTGGTCATCAGCGGAATGGTGAACTGGCCGGTGGTCAGCACGTTGGCGACGCCCGAGCCGTTGATGGTGCCCATGAAGCCGGACGAGATGACGCTGACCTTGGCCGGTCCGCCCTTGGCCCAGCCCACCAGCCCCAGCGACACGTCGTTGAACAGCCGGATCATGCCGGCATGTTCCAGGAACGAGCCGAACAGGATGAACAGGAAAATATAGGTGGCGGAAACGAAGGTGGGGGTGCCGTAAATACCTTCCGGCCCCAGGAATAACTGGTCGATCAACTGGTCGAAGCCGAAGCCGCGATGGGCCAGCGGCCCCGGCAGCAACGGCCCCAACAGGGCATAGGGGATGAATACCCCGCACATGATCGGCAGGGCTAGGCCCATGATCCGCCGCGCCGCCTCGAACACCAGGGCGATGACCACCACGCCGACCACCAGATCGGCGGTGGTGGGGTCGCCCGAACGCACGATCAGATCTTCCTCGAACACCCAGTGGTACAGCCCCAGGGCAAAGCTCGTCGCCGCCAGTACCCAGTCGTACCACGGGATATGGTCGCGGGCGTGGGACTTGCGCAGGCCGAACAGCAAAAAGCTGGTCAGCAGCAAAAAGCCCACATGGACCGAGCGCACCACCTGGGTCGACAAGGGGGTGAAGGTCGCCGTCCAAATCTGGAACAGCGAGAAGACGATGCCGACGATGAACACGGCGCGGGCGGCGTTACCCTGCAAGAAACCATGGGCGCCCTGGTCGTCGGTGATGGCGGTGCCGGTCATGAAGAACCCCGCGAAAAGTCAAGAAAAGAGCGGCGCCGGACCACCGGTCCGACGCCGTCCAGGCCTACTTCAGCAAGCCTTTTTCGCGGTAATACTTGGCGGCGCCCGGATGCAGCGGCACCGGGCTTTTCACCGCCGCTTCGCTTAGGGTAATGGCCTTGGCGGCGGCGTGGGCGGCCTGAAGCTGATCCAGGTTCTCGAACAGGCCCTTGGTCATGTCATAGGCCAGTTGGTCGGACACGCCGGCATGGGTGACCAGGAAGTTCTGCACGGCGGCGGTGGGCACATCGGCGGTCTGGCCGCCATAGGTGCCGGCGGGGATGGTGGCGGTGATGTAGGCGGGGTCGCCGACCTTGGCGATGGTTTCCATCGGGATGGGGACGATGACGATGGGCACCGAATTGGACAGGTCGCGGATGGAGGCGACGCCCAGGCCGGCGGATTGCAAGGTGGCGTCGATCTGGCGGTTTTTCATCAGATCGACCGATTCGCCGAAGGGCAGGTATTCGACCCGGGCGAAATCCTTATAGGTCATGCCGGCGGCGGCGAAGATGGCCCTCGCGTTCAGCTCGGTCCCCGATTTCGGTGCCCCTACCGAGATCTTCTTGCCCTTGAGATCGGCCAAGGTCTTGATGCCGGAATCGGCGGCGGCGACGATCTGGATGTAATTGGGATAGATGCCGGCGATGGACCGCAACTTGTCCTGCTTGGCCTTGAACCCCACTTCCTCGTTGCCGTCCCAGGCCTGCGACAGCGAATCGCCCAAGGTGAAGCCGATCTCGCCCCGGCCCTGGCTGAGCAGGTTCAGGTTTTCCACCGACGCCTTGGTCGCCTGCACCGACGCCTTCACGTCGGGGATTTTGCCGTAGATGTTGGAAAGCGCCACGCCGAGCGGGTAATAGACGCCGCTGGTGCCGCCGGTCAGGACATTGACGAATTGTTCGGCCCGAGCGGGCAGGGAGATGGACAGCGACACCGCGACAAGGGCGGCGGGAATGATCCTGCGCATGAAATCCTCCGTGTTCGATTTTTCAGAATTATTTTCGAATACGGTAACCCGAGTACGGGGCTCAGGCAAGTCACTGGTAAGACCACGTTTGAATGCGCAAGAAAAAGGGCCGGTTCCAAGAACCGGCCCGGTAAATATTGCAGTGCAATACTGGGTTACATCATGCCCAGGGTCTTGGGCAGCCAGATGGACACCGCCGGCACATAGGTGACCAGCATCAGGAAGCCCAGCATGGCCAGCAGCCATGGCATGACCGCCACGGTCAACTCGGAGATACCCATCTTGGTGATGCCCGAGGCGACGTAGAGGTTGAGGCCCACCGGCGGGTGGCACATGCCGACCTCCATGTTGACGACGATCAGGATGCCGAAATGGATGGGGTCGATGCCCAGCTTCATGGCCACCGGGAACAGGATGGGGGCCATGATCAGGACGATGGACGACGGTTCCATGAAATTGCCGGCGGCCAGCAACAGCACGTTGGTGACCAGCAGGAAGGCGATGATGCCCAATTCCTTGCCGACGATCCAATCGGCGATGGCTTGGGGGATGTTCTCGTTGGCGAGGACGAAGGAAAACAGCACGGCGTTGGTGATGATGTACAGCAGCATGGCCGACATGGACGCCGACGACAGCAGGATCTTGGGCACGCCGCGAAGCGGCATGTCCTTATAGACGAACACGGCGACGAAGAAGGCGTAGACCGCGCTCATGGCCGCCGCTTCGGTCGGGGTGAAGATGCCGGAATAGATGCCGCCGATGACGACGACGATCAGCATCAGCCCCCACGAGGCGTCCTTGAAGGTACGCAGACGCTCGCCCCAGCCGGCCTTGGGCAGACGGGGATAGCCGTTCTTCCAGGCGCGGTACCAAGTGACCACGCCCAAAAGGGTGGCCAGCATCAGGCCGGGAACGACGCCGGCCATGAACAGGGCGCCCACCGACGAATTGGTGGC
Source organism: Magnetospirillum gryphiswaldense MSR-1 v2 (assembly GCF_000513295.1). Classification (NCBI taxonomy): domain Bacteria; kingdom Pseudomonadati; phylum Pseudomonadota; class Alphaproteobacteria; order Rhodospirillales; family Rhodospirillaceae; genus Magnetospirillum; species Magnetospirillum gryphiswaldense. Next base: position 2,284,347 of record NC_023065.1, on the reverse strand, counting down.
GACCGCGTACATGACCATGACGATGGACGGCGGGATCAGGATGCCCAGCGCGCCCGAGGTGGTGATGACGCCGGCGCCGAACGAACGGGGGAAGCCCTGCTTGATCATGGCCGGCAGAATGACCGAGCCGATGGCGACGACGGTGGCCGGCGACGAGCCGGAGACGGCGGCGAACAAGGCGCAGGCGATGACGCCGGCCAGACCCAGACCACCATGCCAGTGGCCGACCATGGAGGTGGCGAAGGCGATCATTCGTCGCGCCACGCCCCCGTGGGTCAGGAAGTTACCGGCCAGGATGAAGAACGGGATCGCCATGATCTCGAACTTTTCGATACCGGTGAACAGCTTCAGCGCCACCGATTCGATCGGCACGTTGGTCATGGTGAACAGGAAGGTCAGAACGGTCAGACCCAGCGAGATGGAGATGGGCATGCCGGTCAGCATCAGGACCAGCAACAGCCCGAAAATTACCAAGGCGCTCATTCGCCCTTCTCCTTCTTCTCGCCTTCATGGTGGGCGATGTCCTTGGGATGCAGGCCGTCGTCCATCTCGAACCAGTTGATATCCTGCGCCGCGCGCTGTTCGTCGGTGGTGTCCTCTTCCAGCCCTTCCACGTGACCGTGGTCGTGGTGCGGCAATTCGCCGGTCTTCAGGAAGGAAACGCAGACCTGGACGAAGCGGAAGCACATCAGGGCCGAGCCCAGCGGAATGGCGGAATAGACGATCCAGGTCGGCCATTCCAGATCGGGGGTGGTCGGGCCTTCATACATGTCCTCGGGGGCGATGCCGAAGAAATTGAAGATGCTGTAATGGGCGCCGTTTTCCCAGACGAAGGTACCGCCCAAGGTGGCGACGGTGCCGGTGAACAAGGCCCCGGCGAGCAGGCCGAAAACGATGAACTTGCCGCGCATGCGGGCGTCGAGCCGGTTGATCACCACGTCCACGCCCACGTGAATGCCGGTGCGCACGCCATAGGCGGCGCCGAACTTGGCCATCCACACGAACATGATGATGCACAATTCCTGCGCCCAGGCGAAGTTCCAGCGACCGACGAAATCGTACAGGAAGGACACGCCCGAGGCGTATCGGTGCATCACCGCGGCGAAGATGATGGTGGTCGCCGCGGCCATGAGGAAGGCGATCAAGACCTCCTCAAGGTGATCTAGGGCTTTGTTGAACATGCTTGCTCCGCACAAAAGAAGGGGGGCGCCTTCCCCAAGGCTCCCCCCTGTTACTTAGATGATCAGTTCTTGAAGCCCAGCTTGGCGGCTTCGGCATAGACGGCCTGGATGATGTCCTTGCCGACGCGGCCTTCCATCTCGGCATGAACCGGCAGCAGGGCCTTGCGCCAGGCTTCCAGTTCTTCCTTGGTCGGCTGATAGAACTCGGTCTTGCCCGAGGCCTTCATGGCGGCCAGGGCGTCGTCGTTTTCCTGCTGGGCGATGGCATTGGCGAAACGCGAGGCTTCGTTCATGGCGCCTTCAAGCACGGCGCGAGTGTCGGTCGGCAGGCCGTCCCAGAACTTCTTGTTCACGATCACCGCATAGCCCAGATAGCCATGATTGGTGACGGTGGCGTGCTTCTGCACTTCGTGCATCTTCTGGGTGTACATGTTGCTGGGCGGATTTTCGGTGCCGTCGACGACGCCGGTCTGCAGAGCCTGATAGACTTCCGAGAAGGCCATGGATTGCGGCAGGGCGGCCAGGGCGCGCATCTGCGCGTCGAGAACCTTGGACGACTGAATGCGCAGCTTGACGCCCTTCAGGTCGGCAGGGGTCTTGATCGGCTTGTTGGCGGACAAAACCTTGAAGCCGTTATCCCAATAAGCCAGACCGCGGATGCCCTTGGTTTCCAGCTTCTTCAACAGGCCCTGGCCGACGGGACCATCGGTGACGGCGCGCAGCACTTCCTTCGACGGGAAGATATAGGGCAGGTCGAAAACCTCGAATTCCTTGACGCCCAGCGGGCCGAACTTGGCGAGCGAGGGGGCCAGCATCTGGACGGCGCCCAGTTGCAGGGCTTCCATCTCTTCCTTGTCCTTGTAAAGCTGGCTGTTGGGATAAACCTCGACCTTGACCGCACCCTTGGTGCGCTCTTCGGCCAGCTTCTTGAACATCTCGGCGGCCTTGCCCTTGGGCGTGTCCGGCGCCACCACGTGGCTGAACTTGATGACGATGGGATCGGCGGCCAGGGCGCTGCCCGAGGCGACGACACCGGCGACCAGACAGCCAAGCAGGGTACGGAATTTCATGGGGATTCTCCTCCCGAGAAGTTTTGGTAAGCTTTATCCGGCGGATTGTCAGAAACTTTCGTTCACTGAGCTATTGTGGATATCCGTCAAATGAGCATCATGCAGGGATGAAACGGCGGCGATCCGCCAACTTTCCCTTGAATTTCCTTGCTGAAACCGGAGCCCGCGTGCCCAACGGACTGCCTTCCCGCCCCGCTTTTCAGGCCATGCCGTCCATCGCCATGGTGCTGGTGGTCATGCTGCTGGGCGTTCTGCTTTGGTTGCTGCACCGCAGCGATCAGGAGGAAGAGCGGCTGACCCTGATCAAGGACATCTTGTGGGTCGAGCAGAACATCCATTTCCACTTGACCTCGGACGAGGAAAAACTGGCCCAACTGGCCGGTGATCTGGGCCGCCGTTCGTTGTCGCTGGAGATCTTGGAAAATTCCGCCCGCGCCCTGATCGCCAACAACCCGGAATTCGAGCGCCTGCTGCTGCGGGACATCGATGGTCAATTGGCGGTGGCGGTGCCGCCCAGCCTGGGCGAGCCGTCGGGGGTGGCGGCGGGCGAGGCGGCGCCGTGGTGGCCAGCCTTCCTGCTGGCGCGCTCCACCGGTCGGGTGGCGTGGAGTCCGCCTTACATCGTGCCTGGGCGCGGCGCCGCCTTCGAGGCGCATGTACCGGTCTATCAGGACCATGCCTTCGTCGGCATGCTGGTGGCGGTGGTGTCGGTGGATGCGGTGTTGACCCATCACGTGCCATGGTGGGTGGCGGAAAAGTACAAGATCGAGATCGTCGATTCCGGCGGTGTCGTGCTGGGGGCCAAAACCGGGGTGGAACTGGCCCAGCCCGGCACCAGCCATCAGGTGCGGCTGGAGCCGCCGGGTCAGGGACTGGCGGTGGTGGCCACCGTCTATACCGCCGAGGGCAAGCTGGTCCGCAACGTCCTGGCCGCCGCCATCTTCATCCTGGCGCTGCTGGCCCTGTCCAGCTTGGCCCTGGCGCGCCGCCACGTGCGCCGGCGGCTGGCGGCGGAAAAGGCGTTGGGTGAGGAACACGCCTTCCGGAAGGCGATGGAGGATTCGCTGACCGTGGGCATGCGGGCCCGCGATCTGGATGGCCGCGTCACCTATGTCAATCCGGCCTTTTGCCGCATGGTCGGCTGGCAGCCCGAGGAATTGGTCGGCATCGTCCCGCCCATGCCCTATTGGGTGCCGGAACTGCTGGATGAAACCATGCGCATGCACCATAAGGTGCTGGCCGGCAACGCCCCCCGGGACGGTTTCGAAATCCAGTTCCGCCGCCGTTCGGGCGAGGTGTTCTGGGCCCTTATTTACGAGGCGCCGCTGATCGATGCGGGCGGCCAGCACACCGGCTGGATGGCCTCGGTGGTGGATATCACCGAACGTAAGGCGGCGGAGGAACTGGCCCATCAGCAACAGGAAAAGCTGCAACGCACCTCGCGCCTGATCACCATGGGCGAGATGGCCTCGACCCTGGCGCATGAATTGAACCAGCCGCTGTCGGCCATCGCCTCTTACGCCACCGGCTGCCTCAATCGGCTGGGGGCGGCGGGGTTCAGCCCCGAGGAATTGCGGGCCCCCTTATCCAAGCTGGTGGCCCAGGCCCAGCGCGCCGGCCAGATCATCCGCCGTGTCCACGATTTCGTCCGCAAGTCGGAACCGCAATTGCGCCGCTGCTCTTTGCAAGAATTATTGACCGATTCGGTGGCCTTCATCGAACTGGACGCCAAGAAAAACGGCGTCGGCATCGCCCTTGATCTGCCGGTGGGGGCGCTTGAGGTGGACGGCGACAAGGTGTTGCTGGAGCAGGTGGTGATGAATTTGGCCCGGAACGGCATCGAGGCCATGAACCAGATGAAGGGCGGCAAGCGCCGGCTGGACGTGACCTTGCAGGAGCAGGATGGCCAGGCCCTGGTGCGCATCCGCGATTTCGGCAGCGGCATCGCCGCCGAGGTCGAGGCCAGTCTGTTCCAACCCTTCTTCACCACCAAGGAAGAGGGCATGGGCATGGGGCTCAACATCTGCCGCTCCATCATCGAATTCCATCGCGGTCGCCTGTGGTTCGAACCACATCCGCAAGGCGGCAGCGTCTTCGTCTTCTCGTTGCCACTCAGGAGTCCGGCATGAGTATCGACAGCGTCTTTATCGTCGATGATGACGAGGCCATCCGCGACGCCCTGTCGTGGCTGTTCCAGTCGCGCGGGGTGCCGGTGCGGGCCTTCGACTCGGCCGAGGCCTTCCTGACCCATTGGCGCACCGGCATGTCGGGCTGTCTGCTGTTGGACATCCGCATGAGCGGCATGAGCGGGCTGGACCTGTTCGACCGCCTGCGCGACGCACAATCATCGTTGCAGGTGATCTTTCTGACCGGTCATGGCGACGTGCCCATGGCGGTGTCGGCGTTGAAGAAGGGGGCGCTGGATTTCGTCGAGAAGCCGTTCAACGACAATGAACTGGTCGACCGGGTGATCGAGGCGCTGGCGGTGGCGGCACAGCGGCGCGAGCGCGAGGCGGACAGCGCCGGTATCGCCAGCCGTCTGGCTGCCCTGACCGCGCGTGAGCGTCAGGTGATGGATCTGGTTTTGGCCGGCAAACTCAACAAGGTGATCGCCGACGATCTGGGCATCACCATGCGCACGGTCGAGGTTCATCGCGCCCATGTGTTCGAGAAAATGGGGGTGAAGACGGCGGTGGAACTGGCGCAATTGCTGTCGTCGTTCCGGGCGGAACGCTAAAAAAGGCGCCAGCTTCGGATATCCGACATTTCCAGTCGGGCGATACGCACTTATCTGTGGGGCGGCCTTTGGCCCAAGCACCAGACAGGCGAGGACGAATGAGCCAGGAAAAACATAGTCACGATCACGCTGCCGGGGGCGGCATGTTGGCGGCGCTGCACGCGTTCCTGCGGCTGGAATCCGCCGGTGGCATCATTTTGGTGGCAACCATGCTGTTGGCCCTGGTGGCGGTCAACTCGCCGCTGGCCATGCTGTATCAAGGTCTCCTTGACGCGCGGGTCATCATCGGCTTTGGCCCCTTGGTCATCGACAAGGCGTTTCTGCTTTGGATCAACGATGGTTTGATGGCCGTGTTCTTCCTGCTGGTGGCGCTGGAAATCAAGCGCGAGGTGTTGGAAGGCGAATTGTCGACACCGCAGCAGATCGCCCTGCCGGCCTTCGCCGCCGTTGGCGGCATGGCGGTGCCGGCGCTCCTCTATGCTGGCTTCACCTGGCATGATCCGCTGGCCTTGCGCGGCTGGGCCATTCCCTCGGCCACCGACATCGCCTTTTCCCTGGGCGTATTGTCGTTGCTGGGGCGCCGGGTACCGCTGTCCTTGCGCATCTTTCTCACCGCCTTGGCCATCATCGACGATCTGGGCGCCATTCTGATCATCGCTTTCTTCTATTCCCACGATCTGTCGGTGGCTGCCCTGGGTGGGGGGGGCGCGGCGGTGGCGGTACTGATCTTGTTCAACCGCTATCGCGTGGTCAGGCTGACGCCCTATCTGCTGGTCGGTGCCGTGCTGTGGGTCTGCCTGCTGAAATCGGGAATCCATGCCACCATTGCCGGGGTTGTGGTTGGTCTGTGCATTCCGCTGCGCGGTGCGGGCGCGCCGTTGCACCGGCTTGAGCACGGGCTGCATCCGTGGGTCGCCTATGGCATTCTGCCCCTCTTCGCCTTCGCCAATTCCGGCCTGTCCTTCGCCGGCATGAACGTGGCCGCTCTGGTCGATCCGGTGTTTTTGGGGATTGCCGTCGGCCTGTTCGTGGGCAAGCAGGTGGGCGTGTTCGGCCTGTCGTGGCTGGCCATTCGGCTGCGTCTGGGGGCCATGCCGACGGGCGCCACGTGGCGGCAAATGTACGGTGTGTGCATTTTGACCGGTATCGGCTTCACCATGAGCCTGTTTATCGGCGGCTTGGCCTTTCCCGACGGAAATGCCATGGTGGAAACGAAATTGGGGGTGATTGCCGGTTCGGTGGCCTCGGCCCTGACCGGATGGGCATTGCTGGCCTCCGCCCCCGGCAAAGATAACCAAGCATGACAGGGCAAGGAGCGTGGCCATGAGTTGCCAAGCCATCATTTCAAATCCGCCGGCGATCTTGGAGAAATCCACCACCGTGGCCGAGGCCTTGGCCATCCTGCGGGAAAAGGGCGTCAACGCCTTGCCGGTGACCGATGCCAAGGGGCATTTCCTCGGGGTGTTCGGCCTGCGCGAACTGATCGTGCTGCTGCTGCCCCGCGCCGTCCGCCTGGGGGTGGAAATGGGCGAGTTGGGTTTTGTCTCCGATACGCTTGACGATCTGCGACACCGTCTGGGCGCCTTCGCCAAGGACAGCATCGGCAAGCACATGGCGCCGCACCGGGCGGTGCGGGCGGAAACGCCGTTGGTCGAGGCGCTGATGCTGCTGTACCGGGGTGATTCCTATCTGCCGGTGGTCGATGGTGCCGGCAAGCTGATCGGTATCGTCAGCGCCAATGATGCCATGACCCGTGTGGTGGAGGGGATCTGATGCACGGTGAAGCGCATGCCTGGGTGCCCCAGGTGCTGTTCGGCTTGAATGCCATGTGGGTGTCCACCCTGGTGCTGGTGGCCACCTATGCGGTGATCATGAGCGAAAAGATGAATCGCGCCATCGCCGCCCTGCTGGGGGCGGGCGCCATGATTCTGCTGGGGGTACTGAACCAGGAAGCCGCCATCCGCGGCGTCGATTTCAACACCATCGCGCTTTTGATCGGTATGATGCTGGTGGTGGCCATCACCCGCCGCTCCGGTGTGTTCCAGTATGTGGCCATCTGGGCGGCCAAGAAGGTGCAGGCCAATCCCGCCGGCATCTTGTTCATGTTGCAGATCGTCACCGCCTTGTTCTCGGCGCTCTTGGACAACGTCACCACCGTGCTGCTGGTGGTGCCGGTCACCTTGGTCATCACCGAGGAGCTGAAGCTGAAGCCGTGGCCGTTCCTGGTGGCCTTGATCTTCGCCTCCAATATCGGCGGCACCTCGACCCTGATCGGTGACCCGCCCAATATCCTGATCGGGTCGGCCACCGGCCTGACCTTCAATCAATTCGTCCTCAATCTGGCGCCGGTGGTGGTGGTCATCCAAGTGCTGACCGCTGCGCTGTTCCACCTGATGTGGGGGCGCAAGCTGCATGCCACCAAGGAAAACCGCGCCCGCGTCATGAGCTTCTCCGAAGCCGAGGCCATCACTGATGTCCGTCTGCTCAAGCAATCCCTGGGCGTGCTGGCCTTGATCATCGGCGGCTTCATTGGTGCCCATTCCCTGGGGCTGGAGCCGGGTACCATCGCCATGTTCGGTGCTGCCCTGTTGCTGTTGCTGTATTGCCTGGGCCGCAATGCCGAGGAACAATCGCACGAAGTCCATCACCTGTTCGGTGAAGTGGAATGGGTGACCATCTTCTTCTTCGTCGGTCTGTTCATCGTCGTCAGCGGCGTGGAAAAGGCCGGGGTATTGGGCATGCTGGCGGAAATGCTGGTATCCATGACCGGCGGCGACATGAAGGTGACGGCCATCGCCATCTTGTGGGCTTCGGCCATCCTGTCGGCGGTGGTCGACAACATTCCCTTCGTCGCCACCATGATCCCGCTGATCAAGAGCATGGCCCCGGTGTTCGGGGGCGAGCAAGCCATCGAGCCCTTGTGGTGGGCCTTGTCCCTGGGGGCCTGTCTGGGCGGCAACGGCACTTTGGTCGGTGCCTCGGCCAACCTGACGGTGGCCGGGCTGGCCGAGCGGGCCGGTCACCCCATCCGCTTCATTCCGTTCATGAAGGTGGCGTTCGGCCTGATGCTGTTGTCCGTTGCCATTTCCAACGTCTATCTGGTGCTGCGCTATCTGTGACCGGGTGCCCGAGCAAGAAAAAGCCGCCCCTGATCGGGCGGCTTTTTCATTTGGGGATGGCCCAAAAGGAAACGCCGCCCATGAAGAGCGGCGTTTCCCTGCGGGGGGGTGGGGATGGGCGGGAAGGCCCCCCCGACAAATTGCCATCTGGAGCCGAAGTCTCGCCCCCGTTTGACAAAGTGAAATATAGCAACAAATCTTCTTAGGGAAAACAGTAAATATCTTGTCCATTGGTATTATGAATACTTAGTTATAACTCTATGTGTTTTGTTGGTAAAACTCCTTAAAATTTTAGGCAAAATCCCCTGGCGCCTGCATGTAAACGGCGGCACCATTATCACCGTCCGGTCGAAAGGGATGTCACCATGGTGCGCGTGTTACATCGTTTGATGCTGTTATTGGTTCTGGTCGCGGTCCAACCCATGGGTGCCGCCTTGGCCCAGGTCCAATTTCCGCAAACGCCGTTACAGGTGATTGCCGCCGATGGCCGTCGCCACGACTTCACCGTCGAGGTGGCGTCTTCCGCCGATCAACTGGCCCAGGGGCTGATGTATCGGACCAAGCTGGCCGCCGCTGCCGGCATGCTGTTCGATTTCGGCGCGCCACGCTCTGTGGCCATGTGGATGAAGAACACGCTGATCCCGCTGGACATGCTGTTCATCACTGACAATGGCCGTATCGCCGGCATTAGCCAACGGGCGGTGCCCCATTCCACCGTCACCATTTCATCGCCGGGCGACGTCAAGGCGGTGCTGGAACTGAACGGCGGCACCGCCTCGCGTCTGGGTATCAAGGTTGGCGATCGGGTGGTTCACCCTATTTTTTCCAGTCATTAATCGTCTTCGTAAAATCCCCGATCCGCCCCCACATGGCAGGCGGGGCAATTGGACTTGGTCACCACCTTGGGATCTTTCCAAACCCGCTCGGGCAGTTGGTGCTTGCGGATGAAGTCGGGGTTTTCGGTGATGCGCTGCGGCGCGTCGCCGCCGGCAACGTGGCGCATGTATTTGCGCGCCCGGCCCTGACCGACCACGTCGCCGGCGTTTTGGGTCAGATAGGCGCGGATGGCGGCCGCCTTGTCGGCAGGCAGGCTGGCATCCTCGCCGAAATGGTCGGCCAGAGTGTCCATCATCTTGTTCCACGACCGTGCCGGCAGAAAGGCTGGTTGAAAGGCCATGTGGCAGGTGCCGCATTCCTTTTTCACCAAAGGATCAGTGACCGGCGGGACCCAATCATCGCCGGCCCGGGCCGCTGAGGCGAAGGGCAGGGCCAGCAAAGTGGCCAGCAAAAGCGTGCGCAGGATCATGGTCATTGTCCCATCATGAAGGTGATGTAGTCGCCTTTTTCGCGGGCGGTGCATTCGCGCCCCAGGACGTTCTTGCAGTCGCGGCTGAACTGCTTTTCCACTTCGCCGGCATCGGTGAAACGCTTGGCATTGACCGAAACCGCCACCGGATCGATGGGGCGCCCGGTCTTGGCATTGCGGCCCGGCTGGCGCGGATTATCGGTGTGGCAGGCGGTACACGACGGCGTGCGCTCGTCGCCGCCTTTCCACTGGGTGCGGAACAGGGTTTCACCGCGCTGGGCGGAAAAGCCCGCATGCCCCGCATCGGCCTTGGCGTAATCGGCGACGATGGCATCGCGGCGGGCATCGCCGGCAAAGGCCAGACTGGGGCCCAGCAGCAGGGCGATGGTGAGGATCAGAGGGCGGATCACGGCATTTTCTCCTTCAGCAGGGGCATGCTGTTCAGAAGCCGCTTGCCGCCGAACAGGTAAAGGACGAAGCCCACATGGGCGAAGATCACCCATAGGGTCAGTTCCGACGCCGCCTCGTGCGGGTCTTCCATCCAGGTGGCGACATCGGCGAGGGCGCCAGTCAGCGCCGCCAGGCCGACGCCCGCCAGCAATGCGGCGGCGAACCACCCCAGCAGTGGGTTGCGGCCCTTGGCCGACAGGTTCAGCCGGGGACGCGGCAGCCGCCACGGGCTGCCCTTGGGGGCGATCAGCGCCACCAGCAGGCGGACGACGATCGCCGCCAGCACGGCATAGCCGGCGAATTGATGCATGGCGTAGGTGTCTTCGTCGGCGGTGATCCAGGCGACGACGAAGCCGCCGGACAGCCAGGCGTGCCACGCCCGCAGCAAGGTGAATTGCAGTTTGGGGGCGATCACGACACCAATCCTTGGAACAGGACGGCACCCGACCCGATCAGCACGGTCGCCAGCAGCGCATGAACCAGCATTTTTCCCAACATGACCGTTCTCCTTGGCTTTCCATGGCTGCTACCTTAACTATCCTTGGCTGAACCATGCCTGACCGGCTTGTTCATCCTGGGTTCAGCCTGCGGGGCTTAAACTGTTGCCATGATCTGGAAAACCTCAGCACTTCTGGTCTTGTTGGCCCTGTCCTTTCCCGCCTGGGCGGGCGAGGCCGACCACGACCGCGCCCGCCGCGCCTTGGAAGAGGGGCGCATCCTGCCGCTTGGCCAAATTCTGGCGCGGGCCGAGGCCGCCTATCCCGGCCAATTGATTGAAGCCGAACTGGAAGACGAGCGCGGCACGCTGGTCTATGAGTTGAAGGTGCTGGCCAAGGATGGCCGGTTGCTGAAACTTTATTATGACGCGGCCACCGGCGAGGTGCTGAAGGTGCGGCAGAAATGAGGATTTTGATCGTCGAGGACGAGCCGGCCTTGGCCTTTCGCCTGCAACAGGCCTTGGAGGCGGCGGGTTTTGCCGTCGACACGGCCTATGACGGTGAAAACGGCTGGCATCTGGGCGACACCGAACCCTATGACGCGGCGGTACTGGATTTGGGCCTGCCCAAGTTGGACGGTATCAGCGTGCTGTCGCGCTGGCGTGAAGCCGGACGCGACCTGCCGGTGCTGATCCTGACCGCACGCGGACGCTGGTCGGAAAAGATGCAGGGCTTCAACGCTGGAGCCGACGATTACGTCACCAAACCGTTCGAGATGGATGAGATCGTCTATCGCCTGCGGGCGCTGATCCGCCGGGCCTCGGGTCATTCCCAGCCGGAACTGGCCTGCGGTCCGGTACGGCTGGATACCAATGGCGGTCGGGTCAGCCTGGACGGCCAACCGCTGCAACTGACGGCGCAGGAATTCCGCATCCTGTCCTATCTGATGCATCACCCCGGCAAGGTGGTCAGCCGCACGGAGTTGATGGAACATGTCTATGACCGCAATTTCGACAGCGATTCCAATGTCTTGGAAGTGATGATCGGGCGCCTGCGCAAGAAAATCGGGGCCGAGATGATCCAGACCGTGCGCGGCCAGGGCTATGTTCTGTCCGCCCCGGAAACGCCATGAGCCGTCCGCTGCCCAGCCTGTCGGGGCGTCTGGTGGCGGCGGCGCTGTTGTGGATGTTGGCCTTGCTGCTGATTGGCGGGGCCGTGCTGGCCTGGGCTTTCCGCGACAGTGTCGAGCGGGAGTTCGGCCAGCGCCTCGACGCCATGCTGCGGGCGATCATCGCCGGCACCGAGGTGATGCCCGATGGTGCCCTGGTGGTCAACCGGCCCCTGGGCGATCCGCGTTTCGACCAGATTTATTCGGGCTGGTACTGGCAGGTTTCGTCGCCCGGCGGACGGCTTTTGCGCTCGCGCTCGCTGTGGGATCAGACCCTGACCACCATGCCCGGCGGTGACGAGGTTTTCTTCCATCAGCACCAGGGCCCCAAGGGGGAAAACCTGCTGGTGGCCGAACGTGATTTTCTGCTGCCCGACGGTGATGGTCGCGTCCACGTGCTGATCGCCGCCGATCTGGCCGAAGTGGCGGCGGGGGCGCGGCGCTTCAATCTGCTGCTGGCCTCGGCTCTGGGGTTGCTGGGCTTGGGCATGGCGGTGGCGGTGCTGATCCAGGTGCGCTACGGCCTGGGGCCGCTGCGGCGGATGATGGCCGACCTGGATGCGGTGGGGCAGGGCGAGCGCCCGCGCCTGTCGGGCGCCTATCCGCGTGAAGTGGCCCCCCTGGCGGCGGCCATGAACGCAGTGCTGGACAAGGACGCCGAGCTGATCGAGCGGGCGCGGACCCATGTGGGCAATCTGGCCCATGGGTTGAAGACTCCCCTGGCGGTGATCGGCGCCGAAATGGCCGCCAGCCCTGATGCCGGGGTGATCAAGACCCAACTGGATGCCATGCGCCGGCTGATCGAGCATCATTTGGGCCGGGCGGCGGCGGTGGCCGGGGCCGGACGCAATCCGGGCGAAAGGGTGGCGGTGGCACCGGTGGCCAGCGATATCGCCGCCGCTTTGGCTAAGATATTCGCCGAGCGCGGCCTGGATGTGCGGGTGACGGTGCCCGATGCCGCCTGCTTCCACGGCCACGCCGAGGATCTGGCCGAGATGCTGGGCAACCTGATGGAAAACGCCTGCAAATGGGCGCGTAGCCGGGTGCGGGTGTCGGCCGAAGGGATCGGTGACGGCGTGGTGATCGTGGTCGAGGATGACGGCCCCGGCCTGTCACCGCAACAGGCGGCTTCAGCGGCGGGGCGGGGCAAACGCCTGGACGAGATGACCGAAGGCTGGGGCCTGGGCCTGTCCATCGTCGCCGATCTGGTGGCGGTGAATGGCGGTACCCTGAATTTCGGCACCTCGGATTTGGGTGGGCTGGCGGTTCGTCTGCACTTGCCTTGACGGGCGAAAACCCTTAGAACCAGCGCACTCGGGGTGTAGCTCAGCCTGGTAGAGCGCCAGCTTTGGGAGCTGGATGCCGGAGGTTCGAATCCTCTCGCCCCGACCAAACCGGTTGGTTCAGAAGTCCCAAGGAGACACGTCCATGCAGGTTCGCATCTATCGTCCGGCCAAGACCGCCATGCAATCGGGCAAGGGCAACACCAAGGCTTGGGTGCTGGAATATGAACCGGCGGCGCGCAAGGACGCCGACCCGTTGATGGGCTGGCTGGGGTCCGACGACACCACCCAGCAGGTGCGCATCAAGTTTGATTCGCAGGAAGAAGCGGTGGCCTATGCCAAGCGCAAGGGCCTGGACTTCCAGGTGTTCGCCGAAGCCGTCAAGAAGCCGGTCGGCGGCAAGAATTATTCCGACAATTTCCGCTTCGACAAGCTGGAATTCGGTCGCTTCTAAGCCCCCACGCACGGGCGCCCTTAGCTCAGTCGGATAGAGCAACCGCCTTCTAAGCGGTAGGTCGCTGGTTCGAATCCAGCAGGGCGCGCCATGGGCTGTCTGCGTTTTGGCCAATATCCTCTCCATTTACCGGGGCGGGAGCCAGCGCAATGACGGAAATCCACAAGCTCTTGCAATCCGCACATGCCTCCGATGCATTGGCGGTGGTGGTCGGACCATTGCACTTCCATGTATGCTGCGCCGCAACAATCTGGAGGTTGTTGAATTATGTTGGAAGAATGGATCCGTAACCTGTCCCTGGAAGAGCTGCGCCAGATCGCCAGCGATGCCAAGGCCGAAGGTACCCGTATCTGGCAGTTGGCCGTGGTCGAACTGCTGTTGCGCCAAAATCAGGCGGCCATGGCCGCGTAAGCTGTGTGCCGCTGTCCGCAGCGGTTTTGATCAAGGAAAACGGGGTCGCGCCGTCGATCCCGTCCTTTGATACGGTCGTCTCGACCTGCCCCCCCCATTCGCCGCTACCGGTCTGTGCGTTCCCTGCCAGGGTGCTCTGGTAATGGCGATGTCGGCTCCCTACCTGTAATGAAACTTGCACGGTCATGGTGATACCACCTGGACCTTCGCCGTTTTACGGCTTAGCCTGTTTCATCCATCAGTCAATGGGGGAGAACCTATGAAAGCGTTCAAGGCATGTGCCATCGCCGCCGCTCTGGCCGTTACCTCGATGCCCGCTTGGGCCGGTCCGACCGTGGATGCGGTCAAGGCCAAGGGTTTCGTGCAATGCGGTGTGAACCTGGGTCTGTACGGCTTCTCCGCCCCTGACGACAAGGGTAATTGGAGCGGTCTGGATGTGGATGCCTGTCGCGCCGTCGCGGCGGCGGTGTTCGGCGACGCATCCAAGGTCAAGTACACGCCGCTGTCGGCCCAGCAACGCCTGCCGGCGCTGCAATCGGGCGAAATCGACCTGCTGGCCCGCAACACCACCTGGACCCTGTCGCGCGACACCGCCAACGGGCTCAATTTCACCGTCACCAATTACTATGACGGCCAGGGCTTCATGGTTCCCACCAAGCTGGGGGTCAAGGCGGCCAAGGAACTGAACGGCGCCACCGTCTGCGTCTTGCCCGGCACCACCACCGAACAGAATCTGGCCGACTGGTTCCGCGCCAACAAGATGACCTACAAGCCGGTGGTCATCGAAAAGAACGAGGAACTGGCCTCGGCCTTCATCGCCGGGCGCTGCGACGTCTACACGTCCGACGCTTCGCAGTTGGCGGCCATCCGCGCCAACGAAATGCCCAATCCCGCCGATTACCTCATCCTGCCGGAACTGATTTCCAAGGAACCGCTGGCGGTGGCCGTGCGCCATGGTGACGACCAGTGGATGGATGTGGTGCGCTGGTCCATCTATGCCATGATCGCCGCCGAGGAAAAGGGCGTGACCATGGCCAATGTGGACCAGATGGCGGCGTCGTCGCCCGACCCGGAAATCAAGCGCCTGCTGGGCGTGACCGCCGGCAACGGCAAGGCCCTGGGCCTGGACGAGGCCTGGGCCAAGACCATCATCAAGCAGGTGGGTAATTACGGCGAAAGCTTCGACCGCAATGTCGGTTCGGGGTCCAAGCTGAAGATCGCCCGCGGTCAGAACGCCCTTTATACCCAGGGCGGACTGATGTACGCCCCGCCGTTCAAGTAAGGCGGGGTACTGGTGTTGAGCGGGCGGCAGGTGAAGCAGCCGGCCACGTTGCGGGCGCTGGTCTACAGCGCCCGCTTTCGCGGCATCGTCTATCAGGTGGCGGTGGTGGCCGGGGTCTTGGCCTTGGGCTGGTATCTGGTTCATAACACCCTGGCCAATTTGGCCGCCCGCGGCATCGCCACCGGCTTCGGCTTCATGGGCCAGGAAGCCGGTTTCGATATCGGCGAGGGTTTGATCGCCTATTCCGCCGCCGACACCTATCTGCGTGCCTTGGTCGTCGGCGTGCTCAATACCTTGAAAGTGGCGGTGCTGGGCATTGCCCTGGCCTCGCTGCTGGGGCTGGTGGTGGGCATTGCCCGGCTGTCGCGCAACTGGCTGGTCGCCCGTCTCGCCACCTTTTATGTGGAGACGGTGCGCAACGTTCCCCTGCTTTTGCAATTGTTCGTCTGGTACGGCATCGTCACCGCCTTGCCGGGACCGCGCCAAGCCTTGGATTTGGGCTTGGGAGTGTTCATCTCCAATCGCGGGCTGAAGGTGCCGGTGCCGGAATGGCATGACAGCTATTGGCTGGCCATGCTGCTGTTGGCGGCGGCTTTCATCGGTCTGTTCGTGCTGCGGCGCTGGGCCATCAACCGTCTGTACCGCACCGGTCGTCCGTTTCCCTGGCTGTCGGTGGGCTTGGCCGGTCTGGTGGTTCTGCCCTGGCTCGGCTTCCTGGTGACCGGCACGCCCCTGGTGTGGAGCATCCCCGAGCTTAAGGGCTTCAATTTCCAAGGCGGCGCCGATCTGTCGCCGGAATTCGCCGCCCTGCTGGCCGGTCTGACCGTCTATACCGCCAGCTTCATCGCCGAGATCGTGCGGTCCGGCATCCTGGCGGTGCCCCATGGCCAAACCGAGGCGGCGTTGTCCCTGGGCCTGTCGCGGGCCAAGACCCTGCGGCTGGTGGTGTTGCCCCAGGCGCTTCGGGTGATCGTGCCGCCGCTGACCAGTCAATATCTCAACCTGTTGAAGAATTCCTCGCTGGCGGTGGCCATCGGCTACCCCGATCTGGTCAGCGTCGCCAACACCGCCATCAACCAGACCGGTCAGGCGGTCGAGGGCGTGGCCCTGACCATGGCGGTGTTCCTGGTCATTTCCCTGGCGCTGTCCCTGCTGATGAACTGGTACAACGCGAAAGTGGCGCTGGTGAGCCGATGATCAAACCCGAAGACGACATCCACAACGCCATTGCCGCCGCCGACGTGGAAGAGCCATCCATGGCGGTGGCGCCGGCCAATTCAGTGTGGAAACCGCTGTCTTGGGCCAAAAGCAATCTGTTCGACAGCGTGCCCAACACTATCCTGACCCTGCTGGCCCTGCTGCTGCTGTGGGAAACGGTGCCGCCCCTGCTGTCGTGGGGGCTGTTCAACGCCACCTGGAGCGTGGCCGACGGCACCGCCGCCGCCTGTCGCGACAGCACCGGCGCCTGCTGGGCGCTGATGGGGGAAAAGAACCGACTGATGCTGTTCGGGGTCTATCCCTATGATCAGCATTGGCGCCCGCTGCTGGCCACGGCCATCGTCATCGCCATGCTGGCCACCAGCGCGCTTCGGCGCTTTTGGCGACCGGCCCTGGGCTATGCCTGGCTGGGTACGGTGGTGGTGGTGGCGTGGCTGATGTGGGGCGGCTTTTTCGGCCTGACCTATGTGGAAACGGCGCAATGGGGTGGCTTGCCGCTGACCTTGGGGCTGGCGCTTCTGGGCATCGTCCTGGCCTTCCCGCTGTCCATCGTGCTGGCCTTGGGCCGGCGCTCGAACCTGCCGGCGATCAAGGCCATCTGCACCGGCTATATCGAGTTGGTGCGCGGCGTGCCGCTGGTCAGCGTGCTGTTCATGGCGTCGGTCATGTTCCCGCTGTTTCTGCCCGAGGGCGTGACCATCGACAAACTGCTGCGGGCTCTGGCCGGCATGACCCTGTTCACCGCCGCCTATCTGGCGGAAGCGGTGCGCGGCGGTCTTCAGGCCATTCCGCGCGGTCAGGAAGAGGCCGCCGACGCCCTGGGGCTGTCGTACTGGCGCAAGATGCGGCTGATCGTGCTGCCGCAGGCGTTGCGGCTGGTGATTCCGCCCATCGTCAACCAGTTCATTTCCTGCTTCAAGGATACCTCGCTGGTGACCATCGTCGGCCTGTACGACCTGCTGGCGGCGACCAAGGCCGCCCTGGCCGACCCGGAATGGCGCCCGTTCTTCGTCGAGGGTTATGTGGCCGCCGCCCTGGTCTATTGGGCCTTTTGCTTCTTCATGTCCCGTTATAGCCAGTGGCTCGAGCGCGAGCTTGCCACCGGCACCCGCCGATAGGAGCCTCCATGTCTGAAGCCCCCGTTGTGGAATTGATCGATGTGCAGAAATGGTACGGCGCCTTCCATGTGCTGAAGGACGTCAACCTGTCGGTGAAGAAGGGCGAGAAGGTGGTGGTGTGCGGGCCGTCGGGTTCGGGCAAGTCGACCATGATCCGCTGCGTCAACCGGCTGGAAGAACATCAGGGCGGGCGCATCGTCGTCGGCGGCATCGAACTGGCCGATGATCTGAAAGCCATCGAGGCCATCCGCAAGGATGTCGGCATGGTGTTTCAAAGCTTCAACCTGTTCCCGCACCTGACCGTACTGGAAAACCTGACCCTGGCGCCGTTGTGGGTGAAGCACATCCCCAAGGCCGAGGCCGAGGATCTGGCCATGCAATTGCTGAAGCGGGTGCGCATCCCCGATCAGGCGAAAAAGTATCCCGGCCAGTTGTCGGGCGGCCAGCAGCAGCGCGTGGCCATCGCCCGCGCTTTGGCCATGAAACCCAGCATCATGCTGTTCGACGAGCCGACCAGCGCCCTTGACCCGGAAATGGTCAAGGAAGTCCTCGACGTGATGATCGAACTGGCCGGCGAGGGCATGACCATGATCTGCGTCACCCACGAAATGGGCTTCGCCCGTGCCGTGGCCGACACCATGGTGTTCATGGCCGAAGGACGGGTGATCGAAACCGCACCGCCGCAGCAATTCTTCTCCGACCCCAAAAGCGAGCGCACCCGCCAGTTCCTCGGCCAGATCATCGGGCATTGAATTCCATGAACCTCTCCGTCATCGAAGCCGGCAGCGGCGCACCGCTGGTCATTTTGCATGGATTGCTGGGCTCGGCCCGCAACTGGGGCGGCATCGCCACCAAATTGGGTGAAAGTCGTCGTGTCATGGCCGTCGACATGCCCAATCACGGCGCCTCGCCGTGGTCGGAGAGCATGGATTATCCGTTCATGGCCCGTCAGATCGCCGCGTTCATCAAGGCCCGATGCGGCGGACGGGCGGCGGTGATCGGCCATTCCATGGGCGGCAAGGCGGCGATGATGCTGGCCTTGACCCAGCCGCAACTGGTCGAGCGTCTGGTGGTGGTCGACATCGCCCCGGTCAAGTACACCCACACCTTCGCCCCCTATATCAAGGCCATGCGCGCCGCCCCCATTGCCACCGCCCAGCGGCGCGGCGATGTGGAACTGGCCATGCACGGGGTGATCGACGATGCGCGTGTGCGCGCGTTCCTGATGCAAAATCTGGACGGTCAGCCCGGTTCGTACCGCTGGCGCCCCAATCTGGCGGTGTTGGGGGCGGCCATGGACGATATTCTGGGTTTCCCCCACGTGGCCGATGGGACGCATTACGATGGCCCGGCGCTGTTCCTGCACGGGGCACAATCGGATTACGTGCTGCCCAGCCATGAGGATGTCATCACCGGCTTCTTCCCCCGGGCCAAATGGCAGGCGGTGGAGGGCGCGGGCCATTGGGTCCATGCCGACAAGCCGGCGGAGTTCACCCAGGCGGTGATCGACTTCCTCAGCGTTTGACGGTGACGTCGCGGGCGAAGGCTTTCAGCAATTCATTACCCCTGCGCACGGCTTCGTCCAGGCCTTGCTGGGCGGTGACCTTGCCGGCCCAGATGGCGTCCAGTTGCTGGTCGATGACGGCGCGAATGGCGACGAAATTGCCCAGGCGGACCCCGCGCGAGTTTTCCGTCGGCCAGTGCAAGGTGATCTGCTTGATGGCCATCTCCGCCTCGGGATTGCCTTCATAAAACCCCTGGCGCCGCGACAGTGAATAGGCGGCGCGGGTGATGGGCAGATAGCCGGTGCGTTGATGCGACGCCGCCTGCACCTCGGGGGTCGACAGATACTGGAAGAATTGGGCGATGCCGGTGTAATCGCCAGGCGGATGGCCGTTCATCACCCAAAGGGTGGCGCCGCCGATGATGGAATTGCGCGGCGCCCACTGGATTTCCGGCCAATAGGGCAGCATGCCGATGGCGAAATCCCGGTTCGTGCTCGCCTTCAATTCACCATAGGAGGCCGAGGTGGCCAGCAGCATGGGGCAGGTGCCGTCCAGGAACTTGGCCAAGGCTTCGTCGCGCCGCCCGATGGGCACGAACACCTTGTCCTTGACCCAGGATGCCAGCTTTTCCACATGGTGGACGTGGAAGGGGGAGTTGAACTTCAACTCGATATCGATGCCGCCGATGCCGTTCTGCTTGCTGGCGAAGGGCACGTCGTGCCAGGCCGACATGTTTTCCAGCAAGATCCACGATTGCCACTGGCTGGTGAAACCGCATTCATAGCCGGATTTCAGCAGGCTGCGGGCCATGGTTTCCACCTCGGGCCAAGTGGTCGGCACCTGGCCGGGGGGCACGCCGGCCTGAGCCAGTGCCTTGCGGCTGACCACCAGCACCGGGGTGGAGGAATTGAGCGGCAGCGACAGTAATTTGCCGTCCAGACTGGAATAATAAAGCTGCACCGCCGGCAGATAAGCGTTGTCGAGAAAATCCAGCCCGGCCTGGGCCATCACCTCATAGACCGGGCGGATGACGTCGCGTGCCGCCATCATGGTGGCGGTGCCGACCTCGAACACCTGTACCATATGCGGCGCCTTGCCCTGGCCGTGGGCGGCCAAGGCCGCCTGCATACTGGCATCGTAGCTGCCCTGGTACTTGGGGACGATGCGATAGTCGGGATTTTGGCTGTTGAAACCGTTGGCCAGATCGTCGATCCACGCCCCCAGGGCGCCGGGCATGGAATGCCACCAGATCAGGTCGGTCTTGGCCCAGGCTCGTCCGCTGCCGACGGTCAACAAGGCGCAGCAGGCCAGGATGTACCCAATACGAACAAAAGGCTTCATCATCCCTCTCTCCCTCTTCTGGATAGCAGAGTTGAAGAGGGAAGGCAAATCCACCAAGAGTTACAAGACGGTGACGGCGGGGCCAAGAAAAAGCCGCCCGCCAAGGGGGGGAGGCGGGCGGCGAAGGAGTTGTCTTAGAGAGGGAGGCTGACCTCGGAGAGGCCAACATCTGAGTGGAACGCTAGACCATTCGCAGATGCAAATCAATAACAATTCTAATGTGGATTCTTAATTGACTCCGGTTTCCTCGGCGATGGTCAACACCCCGCCCAGCATGCGCTCGATGGCTTCGCGGCCGAAATCGCGGGTGATGAAGACGATGCGGGTGCGCTGGTCGGCATCGGGCCAGCATTCCAGGGCGGCGGGTGGGTGAAACACGTGCTGGACGCCGTGGATGGCCAGCGGTTTGTCGTGGCCGATGGCGTTGACGATGCCCTTGACCCGCAAGATGTTCTCGCCCTTGTTGGAAATCAGCAATTCCAGGGCGAAGGACAGCGCCGGCCAACTGACCGGGGTATCGGTGGTGAAGACGAAGGCGGCCACCCGATCGTCATGGCGGTTGACGTCGTGGTGGTGGTGGTCGTGGTGATTTTCGTCGGCATAGGCCTCGGCGTTCAGCCATTTGCGCACGTCGGGGATCTTGTCGCGGTCGTTGAACAGGCCGGCATCCAGGATTTCCGCCGGGTCGAGCTTGCCGTTATCGGCGCGTAGGATGGGAGCGGCGGGGTTCAACTGGCGCAGACGGGCGTGCAGTACCTCGATGGCGGTATAATCGGCGATGTCGGTCTTGGTCAGCACCAGCCGGTCGGCGATGGCCGCCTGTTTGACCGCTTCGGCGTGGTTGTCCAGCGTCCGTGCGCCGTTGACGCCATCCACGGTGGCGACGATGCCGTCCAGGCGATAGCGGCTGGCCAGCAGCGGGTCGGTCATCAGGGTATGGATGATCGGGGCAGGGTCGGCCAGACCGGTGGTTTCGATGATGACGCGGGTGAAGTCCGGCACCTCGCCCTTGACCCGTTTCAGGAACAGGTCGCGCAGCGCGTTGACCATGTCGCCGCGCACGGTGCAGCACAGGCAGCCGGAATTGAGCAGGACGATATCCTCGGCCACGTGCTTGACCAGCAGATGGTCCAGGCCGATTTCGCCGAATTCGTTGATCAGCACGGCGGTCTGGGCCAAGCCGGGATGGGCGAGAAGATGGTTGAGCAGCGTGGTCTTGCCGCTGCCCAAAAAGCCGGTCAGCACGGTGACGGGGATGGTATCCATTATTTGTAGAGTTCCTTGGGGTCGATCCTGACCTGTTCCACTTCCACCAGATCATCGCCGCGGGCGGCGGTATAAAAGCAGGTGCGCCGACCGGTATGGCAGGCGACGCCATCCTGATCGACCTTGACTAGCAAGGTGTCGCCGTCGCAATCGATCAGCAATTCCTTCAGGCGTTGCTGCTGGCCCGAGGTCTCGCCCTTGCGCCACAATCCCTGGCGCGAGCGCGACCAATAGCAGACGCGACCGGTTTCCAGCGTCTCGCGCACCGCTTCGGCGTTCATCCACGCCATCATCAGCACTTCGCCGCTGTCGTGCTGCTGGGCGATGGCTGGGACCAGACCGTCTTCATTGAACTTGATGGCGGCCAGGGCGGCGTCGAACTGGGTCATGATCGTCTCCGGGGAATGCTGTCCCCTGGTATTAAGGTGCCGACAGGCACTTGGTCAAGGAATCGGCCAGATTGGTCATGAGTGCCGGGTACAGATCGGGGCCGGGCGGCAGCGCCGCGCCTTGCGGGTCGAGCAGGCCGGTCTTGGCGTTGGCCGCCTTGGCCAGGGTTTCGACGATGGGGGCAGGGAATTGCGGCTCGCGGAACACACAGGCCGCCTTGGCTTGCACCAGCTTGTCCTTCAGCGCCGCCAGACGCTTGGGCGGCGGCGGGCGGTCGGGGTCGACGGTGATGGAACCGGCGGGCGACAGGCCGTAACGCGCCTCGAAATATTGATAGGCATCATGGAACACCACATAGGGGCGGTCCTTGATCGGGGCCAGAGTGTCGCGCAATTGGGCATCCAGGGCGGCCAAGCGGGTCTTGGCGGTGTCAGCGTTGCGGCGATAGGCAAGGGCGTTGGCCGGATCCTTTTCCGCCAGCATTTCGGTCAGCGCCGTCACCAGAATTTGGGCATTGCTGGTGTTCAGCCACAGATGGCCGTCCAATTGGTCATGGTGGTCGTGACCATGACTGTCGTGGTCGTGCTTTTCGTGGTGGCCGTCCCACAGACCGCCTGCACGCGGCTCCAGCACGGTCATGCCGGGCAGATCGGCCATGGCCACCACGTCGATCTTCTTGCCCCGGGATTTCAGCGGCTTGGCCAGAAATGTTTCATAGCCGGTATCGACGATCACCGCGATTTCGGCCTGTTCCAGCACCCGCATGTCCGACGGCTTCAGCGTATAGCCGTGTTCCGACGCCGTGCCGCTGACCAGCAAGGTCGGCTGGCCGATGCCGTCCATGACCATGGCGGCCAGCGAGTGCAACGGCTGGATCGACGCCACCACCTTGGGCACCTCGGCCAAGACCGGGGCCGAGGACAGGGCCAGCAGCGGCACACATAGCGCCAGGGACTTCCACATGGGATTGCTCCGTGCAATGATGGATCACGAACCGGACGCTATAATATAACATCAAGCCCTGGCAAGCCTCATGAGTTTTCCCCAGCCGCAGCACGATCACGACCGTTGCATCACCCAAGCCCTGGCCGCCGCCGAGGAGGAGTGCCGCCGCCGCGGCGCCCGCCTGACCGATATCCGCCGTCGGGTGCTGGAACTGGTATGGCGCAGCCATGCTCCCATCGGTGCCTATGCCCTGTTGCAGGCCTTGGGCAAGGCGGCGCCGCCCACGGTTTACCGGGCGTTGGAGTTCCTGCTGGCCCATGGGCTGATCCACCGCATCGAAAAGCTCAACGCCTTTGTCGGCTGTGCTCATCCCGGTCACGATCAGGCCGGTCAATTCCTGCTGTGCCGGCAATGCGGGCGTGCCGCCGAGTTGAATGACGCCGGCATCGAGGCGGCGGTACGCGATGCCGCCCGGCGTCATGGCTTCGAGATCGCCACCTTGACCGTCGAGGCCGAGGGCTTGTGTCCCGCCTGCCGGGGGGAAAGCCCATGAGCGCGCTGGTCCGCCTGGACGACGTCAGCGTCAGCCATGACGGCGTTCTGGCCCTGTCGGGCATCACGCTGACGGTGGAACCGGGCAAGATCGTCACCGTTATCGGCCCCAATGGCGCCGGCAAATCCACCCTGGTCAAGGTCGCCCTGGGGCTTTTGGTGCCGCAATCGGGCACGGTGACGCGGCGGACTGGATTGGTGGCCGGTTATGTGCCGCAGCGCCTGGACATCCCCGCCTCCTTGCCGCTGTCGGTACGGCGTTTCCTGCGCATGGCGGCAGGCAAGGGCGATGTGGCGGCGGCGCTCGACCGGGTGGCCGCCGGTCATGTGATGGGCCGGCAGGTGCGCGATCTGTCGGGCGGCGAATTGCAACGGGTGATGCTGGCCCGCGCCTTGCTGCGCCAGCCCGATCTGTTGGTGTTGGACGAGCCGGTGGGCGGCGTCGACATGGCCGGGCAGGCGGAAATCTACGACCTGATCGCCGGTCTGGCCCGCGACGAGGGGCGCGGCGTGCTGATGGTCAGTCACGATCTGCACGTGGTCATGGCCGCCACCAACGAGGTGGTGTGCCTGAACCGCCACGTCTGCTGCGCCGGCCACCCGGAAAACGTCGCCCGTCACCCGGAATATCTGGCCCTGTTCGGGCCGCGCGTCGCCGCCTCGCTGGCGGTCTATACCCATGTGCATGACCACGCCCATCGTCCCGACGGCACGGTCGAGCACATCCACGTTCACGGACCGGATTGCCGCCATGGATGAGTTTCTGCTGCGCGCCTTGGCCGCTGGACTGGGCTTGGCCCTGGTGGCCGGGCCGTTCGGCTGTTTCGTCGTCTGGCGGCGCATGGCCTATTTCGGCGATACCTTGGCCCATTCCGCCTTGCTCGGCGTGGTGCTGGGCATGGTGGCGGGCCTGTCGCCGTCCCTGGGCATCGCCGTGCTGGCCGTGGCTCTGGCCGTGGTACTGGGGCTCAGCCAGGGGCAAAAGAAACTGGCCTCCGACACGGTGCTGGGCATCGTCTCGCACGGGGCGTTGGCTGCCGGTCTGGTGGCGCTGTCGCTGCTGGACGATGTGCGCGTCAATCTGGTGGGCTGGCTGTTGGGCGATATCCTGGCGGTGGGCTGGATCGACGTGGCGGTGATCTGGGGCGGCGGTGCCGTCGCTCTGCTGGCCCTGTGGAAGCTGTGGCCGTCCTTGCTGGCCACCACCATCGATGAGGATCTAGCCGCCGCCGAGGGCCACGACGTCACCCGTGCCCGTCTGGGTTTGATGCTGCTGATCGCCCTGGTGGTGGCCGGGGCCATGAAGGTGGTGGGCGTGTTGCTGGTCACCGCACTGCTGATCGTCCCCGCCGCCGCCGCGCGGGCCTTGGCGCGGACACCGGAACAGATGGCGCTGTGGGCCTCGGCCCTGGGCATGGTGGCGGTGGTTTGCGGTCTGGGCGGAAGCTGGCGCTTCGACACGCCGTCCGGCCCCTCGGTGGTGCTGGCGGCGGTGGTGCTGTTCGGGCTGGTGCGCCTCAGCCGGCGGTAACCTTTTGCCGGTTCAACCGGCGCTAACCTTCTGCCGGCTCAGCCGGCGATGACCCGCTTCAGCATGGTGAAGTCGTCAACCACCAGATCGGCGCCCAATTCATTGGGCGGCACGCGGGAATAGCCGAAACTCAACACCACCACCGGCACCTTGGCGCCCTTGGCCGCCAGCACGTCGTTGATGGAATCGCCCACCATCACCGCGTCCTCGTGGTTGATGCCTAGGCGGTCGAGCACGGCATTGATATGGGCCGGGTTGGGTTTCAGCGCCGGGGCGTCGTCGCCGCCGACCACCACGGCGAAGAAATGATCCAGGCCCAGAGCACTCAGGATATCGTGGGTGGCCTTGGTTGGCTTGTTGGTGCATATGGCCAGGATCAGCCCCTTGGACCGCAGATATTCCAAGGTTTCGATGACGCCGGGCCAGGGCTTGGTTAGGTCGGTGGCATGGGGCTCGTAATGATCGAGGAAGCGTTGCAGATAGGGGCCGACATCGGGGCCGGGCAGGCCGCCGCGGGCATTGAAGGCCCGTGTCACCAAGGTACCAGCGCCATCGCCGACCATGGGGCCGACCTCGGTGTCGGGCAAAGCCGCACGATCCCAATCGGCGAGAGTCTTGTTCACCGCCACCGTTAAATCGGGCAACGAATGGATAAGAGTGCCGTCCAAATCGAAAATCGCCGCCCGTCTGACCCGGTTCATTGAAACCTTCCGCAATAAAGATTGACTGGCCCATACCGTTCCTTTGTGGCACTTTCCGGCGATCACCGCAACCGCTTGGGTATTGATCGCTTTGGACCAGGGCACATCCGAACTCGCTGTCATCGTCCTTGCCGCCGGCATGGGCACGCGCATGAAATCCGACCTGCCCAAGGTCATGCATCCCCTGGCCGGACGGCCGATGATCCAGCATCTGATGGAAACCGTGTCGGGGCTCGACCCGGACAAGGTGGTGGTGGTGGTCGGCCCCGGCATGGACGTGGTGGCGCAAGCGGTGGCTCCGGCCCAGACCGTGGTGCAGACTGAGCGTCTGGGCACCGGCCATGCGGTCATGCAGGCGCGCGACCTGCTCAAGGATTTCCACGGCGACGTCCTGGTGCTGTATGGCGACACGCCGTTGATCACCAAGGCCACCTTGCAGCGCATGCTGGCCGAGCGCCGCAATGCCGACAAGAATCCGGCGGTGGTGGTGTTGGGCTTCAAGCCCGTCGATCCCGGTCATTACGGGCGTCTGGTGGTCGGCGCCGAGGGGCTGAAGGCCATCGTCGAGTTCAAGGACGCCAATCACGACCAGCGCGAAATCCCGTTGTGCAATTCCGGCGTCATGGCCTTTGACGGCGCCTGCCTGTGGGACCGACTGGCGCGCATCGGCAACGACAACGCCAAGGGCGAGTATTATCTGACCGACGTGGTCGGTCTGGCCCGCGGTGACGGTGCCAATTGTTCCTTTGTCTTGGGCGACGAGCAGGAATTGCTGGGCGTCAATTCGCGCGCCGAACTGGCCGGGGCCGAGGCCATCATCCAGGGCGAATTGCGTCGTGCCGCCATGGATGACGGCGCCACCTTGATCGATCCGGCCAGCGTGTGGTTTTCCTGGGATACCCGCCTGGGCCGCGACGTGATGGTGTGGCCGCACGTGGTGTTCGGCCCCGGCGTCACCATCGGCGATCATGTGGTGATCAAGGGCTTCTGTCATTTCGAGGGCTGCACCATCGCCGACGGCGCCGATGTCGGCCCCTATGCCCGTCTGCGCCCCGGTGCCGAGATCGGTGCCGCCGCCCATATCGGCAATTTCGTCGAGGTGAAGAAATCGGTGATCGAGGCCGGCGCCAAGGTCAACCACCTGTCCTATATCGGCGACGCCCAGGTGGGGGCGGATGCCAATGTGGGGGCGGGGACCATCACCTGCAATTACGACGGTTTCACCAAGTCGTGCACTGAAATCGGCGCTGGCGCCTTCATCGGTTCCAATTCGTCGTTGGTCGCCCCGGTCAAGGTCGGCGCCCGCGCCATGATCGGCGCCGGTTCGGTGATCACCAAGGATGTATCCGATGGCGCCCTGGCCGTGGGCCGTGGCGCTCAGATGGAGGTGGCCGGCTGGGCCGACCGCTTCCGCGCCGCTAAGGCGGCGGAAAAGGCCAAGAAGCAAGGGAAGTGATCCATGTGCGGCATCGTCGGTATCATCGGTAAGGATCTGGTCGCGCCGCATCTGGTGGAGGGCCTGAAGCGGCTGGAATATCGCGGTTACGATTCCGCCGGCATCGCCACCTTGGTCGCGGGCAAGATCGAGCGCCGCCGGGCCGAGGGCAAGCTGATCAACCTGGAACGCCTGCTGGTGACCCAGCCCCTGGGCGGCATCATCGGCATCGGCCATACCCGCTGGGCCACTCACGGCGTGCCGACCGAACGCAATGCCCACCCGCACGCCACCGCGCGGGTGGCGGTGGTCCATAACGGCATCATCGAGAATTACGCCGAGCTCAAGGCAGAACTGACCGCCTGCGGCCATGTGTTCGAGAGCGACACCGACACCGAGGCGGTGGCGCAACTGATCGACTTCTACCTGGGCCAAGGCAAATCGCCCGAGGATGCCACCAGCGCGGCGCTGAAGCGCCTGCACGGCGCCTTTGCCCTCGGCATCATCTTCGCCGACCGCCCCGATCTGCTGATCGCCGCGCGTGAAGGCAGCCCGCTGGCCATCGGCTATGGCGACGGCGAGATGTTCCTGGGCTCCGACGCCCTGGCCCTGGCGCCCTTGACCCAGAAGATCAGCTATCTCGCCGATGGCGATTGGGCGGTGTTGACGCCCTCCAGCGTGGTCATCCGCGACCGTGAGGACAAGGTGGTCAAGCGCGAGGTGCGGTTGACCCAATTGTCCGGCGCCCTGATCGGCAAGGGCCAGCACCGCCATTTCATGATCAAGGAAATCTACGAGCAGCCGCAGGTGATCGGCGACACGCTGAACACCATGCTCAACCCGGCCAGCCGCACCATTACCTTGCCGGATTTGCCGTTTGATCTGGCCTCGGTCAAGCGGGTGACCATCGTCGCCTGCGGCACCTCGTACTACGCTGGTTCGGTGGCCAAATACTGGATCGAGAAACTGGGGCGGGTGCCGGTGGAAGTGGAAATCGCCTCGGAATTCCGCTATCGCCAGCCGGTGCTGGTGCCCGGCGACATGGCGGTGTTCATCTCGCAATCGGGCGAAACCGCCGATACCCTGGCGGCGCTCAGGTATTGCCGCGATGCCGGCCTGCACACCGTGGCCCTGGTCAACGTGGCGGAAAGCACCATCGCGCGTGAAGCGACCACCGCGCTGTTGACCCAGGCTGGACCGGAAATCGGCGTCGCCTCGACCAAGGCCTTCACCACCCAATTGGTGGTGCTGGCCTGCCTGGCCATGGGCATGGCGCGGGCCAACAACCGCCTGGACGCGGCCGAGGAAGCGCGATTGTCGCAGGCCCTGGCCGAAGTGCCGGCGCGCATCGCCGAGATGCTGCGCGGCGAGGACAATATCCGCCAGATCGCCGAAGACGTGGCCCAGGCCCGCGACGTGCTATATCTGGGCCGTGGCCCCTGCTACCCCATCGCCCTGGAAGGGGCGCTGAAGCTGAAGGAAGTCAGCTATATCCACGCCGAAGGCTATGCGGCGGGCGAGTTGAAGCACGGCCCCATCGCGCTGATCGACGATCACGTGCCGGTGGTGGTGCTGTGCCCGTCGGACGATCTGTACGACAAGACGGCGTCGAACGTGCAGGAAGTGATCGCGCGTGGCGCCAAAGTAATCTTCATCTCCGACGCCGAAGGCCTGAGCAAGCTGGCGGTCAAGCCCATGGCTTCGTTCCAGATGCCCCCGGTCGATCCCTTCGTCGCCCCCATCCTGTACGCGGTGCCGGTACAGGTGCTGGCCTATCACGTCGCTTTGGCGCGCGGCACCGACGTGGATCAGCCGCGCAATCTGGCCAAGTCGGTGACGGTGGAATAGTCCGCCAACCGGATCAGTGCCCCACCTTCCGCCCTGATGTCGAAGGCGTGGCCGGACAGGGCCCAGCGGATGGCGATGCCCTGGACCAGGGATAGCATCATCCATGCCCGTTGATCGGCATTGTCGGGCGGGGTGTTGCCGGCGCTGATCGTTTGGCGCAGTTCGGAATGGAACAGCCCCATCAGCCGCATGATGGTCTGGCGCAAGGGCGGGTGGCGGGCCTGCAATTCCGGCGACAGCAGCACCAGCGGCACGGCGGGGTGGGCGGCGATAAAGGCGAAATGGGCGTCAAGCAAGGCGAACAGGCGCTGTTCGGGCGGCTTGTCGGTGGTGCTTTCCCTCCAGACCCGGCTCAGGGATTGCACCAGTTGGTCGATCACCGCGTCCCAGATATCACCCTTGCGCGGGAAGTGCTTGAAGATGGCCGGCTGGCTGATCCCCAGCCTATTGGCGATGGCTTCGGCGGTGATGCGGTCGGGGCCCAGTTCGGCGGCCAGCAGCAGGGCGGTTTCGATGATTTCCGCCCTGCGTTGTTCGCCGGTCTTGCGCGGCGTCATGATGGTTCCACCAATATTCCGTCGCGCAGGACGTGCAGGGCGTCGAAGCGGGCCATGATCTTTTCGTCATGGGTGACGACGATGACGCTGGCCCCTTGCTCCCGCGCCACCTTGCGCAGCAGGTCCATGACGATGCCGGCGCGTTCCGAATCCAGGGCGGCGGTGGGTTCATCGGCCAGGATGATGCGCGGGCTGTTGGCCAAGGCACGGGCGATGGCCACCCGCTGGGCCTGTCCGCCCGATACCTGCGACGGCATGGCCTGCGGGCGTTCCACCTGAAGATAGTCCAGCAATTCGGCGGCGCGGCGGCGTGCTTGGGCCTTGGTCCGGCCTGCCAGGGTCAGCACCACCTCGATATTTTCGCTGATGGTCAAAAACGGAATGAGGTTGTGGAACTGGAAGATGAAGCCGATCTTTTCCAGCCGCAAGCGTCGCAGGTCGCGGCGCCGCCAGCCGCCGTCATAGACGGTTTCGCCGTCAAGGATGATGCGGCCCTGATCGGGCTCGACGATGGCGCCGATCAGGTTGAGAACCGTGCTTTTGCCCGAGCCGCTGGGACCAAGCAGGCCGATCACGGTTCCGGCCTGGATGTCCATATCCAGCGGCTTCAGGGCATCGACGCGGGCGCTGCCCTCGCCGTAATGTTTGGCGACACCGCGCAGACTGACCAACGGAGCGGGAGATGCGGTCATGGTCAGCCCCCCAAGGCTCGGGCCGGGTCGATGCGCAAGGCCTGACGGACCCCCAACAGGCTGGCCAGGGCGCAGACCACCACGACCACCGCCGCCAGAACGGCGATATCGCCGGCCTCGACGATGACCCGGCGGGGGAAATAGCCGGCGACGGCGGTGATCAGGCCGGCACCGGTGACGAAACTGATGCCGCCCATCAGCAAGGCTTGCTGCACGATCAGCGCCAAGATGGTGCGGTCGGGGGCGCCGATCAGTTTCAAGGTGGCGATCTCGCGTATTTTATCCATGGTCATGGTGTGGATGATCAGGGCGATGATCACCGTCGATACCGTCAGCAGGACCACGGTGAACATGCCGATCTGTTTGCGGGCTTTATCGACCACCGCGCCCAGCAACAGGTTTTCCTGGTCTTGTTGCGACAGGGCGGACAGATGCTTCCAGCGTTCGACGGCGGCGACGGTGGCGGCGACGTCGCCATCGGGGGTCAGGCGGGCCAGGATGGCGTTGACCTGATTGCGGTTGGCGGTTTCGCCCCGCGCCGCCTGTTGACGGGCGGCGCCGCCCAACAGTTGGAATTGCAGCTTCTGCGCATCCTTCAAGGTCATGTAGATCACTGGGTTGCCGGCGGAATCCACGTGGCCGGCGGTGCGACCGACAATTGTGAAATCGTCGCCGCCCAGGCGCAGGGTGCTGCCCAGTGCCAGTCCCGAGCGACGGTCCGCGATCAGCTGGAAATGGCTGCGGTCGATGGGCTGGCCTTCGATCACCCCTTGCGGTTGCCCCGGTCGCCCGGGTTCATAGCCGATGACGAACAATCGCTGCCGTCGGCCATCGGTTTCGATCTGCACCGATTGATAGGTGACGGCCCCGGCCTCGGCGATGCCGGCTATTCTGGCGATGGCGTTGCGGGTGTCATAGGTCAGGCGCGACGATTCGGCAAAGGGGCCGCGGGTGCCGCCCTCGACCACCCACAGATCGGCCTGGGGGGCGCGGACCAGGACCAGGGCATCGGCCACCAGACCGCGATAGATGCCGATCATGGAGATGACCACGCCCAACAACAGCGCCAATCCCAGACAGGTCAGGATGAAGCGGCCCAGATGATGGCGGATATCGCGAACAGCCAAATTCATGGCCGATCGCCTTCGGTGCTGACCAGGATTTCCGCCTGTTCGCCCAGATGGAAGCCAGCGGGGAGGGAATCGAAGGCGACGTGAACCTTGCGTTCTTCCGAGACACGGTCGTTCTCGATGTCGATGCGGGCGATCCGCCCGCTCAGGGGCTGACCGGGGCGCGAGCGCAGGGTTATGGTCGTCTTCTGGCCGATGGCCAGCCGTCCGGCCAGGGATTCGTCGACAAAGGCGCGGACCCAGACGGTGGACGGATCGATAACGGTGAGCGCGATCCCGCCAGGGGCCACCGTCGCCCCCTTTTCCAGCAGGCGTTCAACCACCAGGGCCGGGAACGGGGCGGTCAGCGTGAACTTGTCGAGCACCGCGCGCTCAAGCTGGATGCGGGCTTTCGCCGCCTCGGCGGCGCCGCGGGCGGCTTCCACGTCGCTGGCGGCAACGGCGACGTCGGCGGCGGCGACGGCTGATCCGGCCTCGGCGTCTTCTGCCGCTTCCTGCGACACCGTGCCGCGCCGTACCAGGGTCTGGCGGCGGTCATTGATGCTGCGTCGCTGGGCCAGCAGCGCCTTGGCCCGGTCCAGTCGAGCCTTGGCTTGGCCCTGGGCGGCTTCGGCCTGCCGCAAATCGGCTTCGGCCTGGGCCAGCCGTGCCGATTGCTCGGACGCATCGAGACTGGCCAGAACCCGTCCGGCCTCCACCGTCTGCCCTTGGTCGACGGCCATGTCGGTCAGGCGTCCGGCCACCTCGAATCCCAGGCGGGCCAAAACCTTGGCCTCTACCGTTCCCAGCCCGTAGACCTGCGTGCGGATGTCGCCGGCGGCTTGGGCCGCCGAGGGAAAGCCGCTCTCCGCCATCAACAGGGATGTCAGGATGATGGCGATAAAGGGGGAGGCGGTGGTCGAAGGCCGCTTTTTCATGGCATGATCCGCTGGTAAGTAAGTGCTAACTTACTAACACCCGACCGCTGCTCGGGTCAAGGCCCGACATTCTGATGTATGCTGGATGCATCAATGGGAAAGGCGCTATTTTCTCTGTAAAGATCAAGGGGGTAGGTCATGGATAAAATCAGCGCCACTGCGGTTCCGGCCTCGCTTTCCGATCGCGTCAGGCGGATCAATCAGCATCTTCATCGCTTCGATTCGGCCCGCGACGAGTTCCGCGCCCGCCTGGATGCCCTGGCTCGGGTGGTCGAGGCGGTGGCGGCTTAATCCTTGTCGCAAGCCCCATCTTTTCCCAGCCCCACCTGATCGGCGCGGACGTCGATCAGCGCGGCACGGCGGGCGACATAAGACGATGGTTTCGCGGCCGAGCGTTCCAGCGGGTTGGGCAGCACGGCGGCCAGCAGCGCCGCCTCGCGCGCGGTCAGGGCGGCGGCAGGTTTGCCGAAATGGCGGCGTGATGCCGCCTCGGCTCCATACAGGCCGGGGCCGAATTCAGCGATGTTGAGATAGACTTCCAAAATCCGCCGCTTGGGCCACAGGGCTTCCAGATACAGCGTCAGATAGGCTTCCAGCCCCTTGCGGATGAAGGTGCGGCTGGGCCACAGATACAGGTTCTTGGCCGTCTGCATGGAAATGGTGCTGGCCCCCAGCACCGTGCCGCCTTCGCCATATTTTTCGATGGCGTTGTCGATGGCGTGCCAGTCAAAGCCCCAATGGGTGCAGAATTTGCCGTCCTCGGAACCGATCACCGCCCGGCGCAGATGCGGCGAGATGGCCTCAAGGGGCTGCCAATCCTTGTTCAAATCGTGCCCCTGGGCCAGACGGATCAGCATCAGCGGCGTCACCGGCGGCGGCACGAAGCGATAGACCAGGGTCAGGCCCAGCGGTGCCGCCACCAACACGACGAAGACAGCCTTGGCCAGCAGCGGCCATAATCGGGAGACGGAAAAGCGCGGCACGGCGCCAGCCTATGGTGGTCGGCGGGCGTCAGGCCCGCCAGGGGATCAATACCGTACGCTTCGACAAATCCCGCGTCACCTTTTGGATGAAGGGGATTTCGTACTGTCCGCGCAGGGCCAGCACCGGGTCGGTGGTGCCGCTGGCCAGCAGGCTTTGGTTGATGACCCAGGCGAACGGGGTAATGCCGGCGCGGGCGAGGTCGGCTTGCAGGCGTTCGGCCTCGTGCACCGGGGTGGCCTCGGCCAGGGTGACGATGATGGTCTTGGTATACTCGGCATCGCGCAGGCGCGGCAGCAGGTCGCGCACCGCCTCGGGTATTTCCGCCTGGGTACGCAGCACCTCGCGGTGATAGGCCTGGGCGGCGTCCAACAGCAAGATGGTGTGGCCGGTGGGCGCGGTGTCGAGGACGACGAAGCGGTCGCGGCCCTGATCGACGGTGCGGGCGAAGGCGCGGAAGACGGCGATTTCCTCGGTGCAGGGCGAGCGCAGATCCTCTTCCAGCATGGCACGGCCGGCGGTATCCAGGTCGGCGCCGGCCTTGGCCAGCACCTCGTCGCGATAAAGGGCGACCTCGGCTTCCGGGTCGATGCGGGTGACGCTCAGGCCAGGGATATCGGCCGCCACCGCGTCCGCCACATGGGCGGCGGGGTCGGTGGTCGACAAGGTGACGGCGTGGCCGGCCCGGGCCAGGGCGGTGGCGATGGCGGCGGCGATGCTGGTCTTGCCGACGCCGCCCTTGCCCATGGTCATGATGATGCCGTGGCCGGTGGCAGCGATCTCGGCGATCAGGCCGTCGAGGCCGGGCGGCAATGCGGGGTAGGCCGCGTTCAGGGGCGCGGCGGCGGGCGGAAGGGGATGGCCCAGGGCGCGCAACGAGTCGAGGCCGACCGTGCCCTTGGCGACATAGCCGATTTCATGGCGCGGCAACGCGGCCAGGGCCGGGGGCATGGCGGCCAGGGAAAGGGCGGCGCGCGCGGTCATGGCATCGGCGATGGCATCGCCGGAGTGAAGGGCGGTGAAGATGCCGTTGACGGCCAGCCGCAGATTGCTCACCCCCAGCTCGGCCAGTTCGCCCCGGGTCCGCTCGGCCTCGCGCAGCGCTGACTTTTCCGGGCGACTGACCAGGATGATGGTGGTGGAGGCCGCGTCGGATAATTGCGCCACGGTAGCGGCATAAAGCGCCTTTTGCTTTTCCAGCCCGGCCAGCGGCCCCAGGCACGAGGCGCCGCCGGTGGACGAGGCGATGAACTCGGTCCACGCCGACGGCAGGGTCAGCAGGCGCAAAGTATGGCCGGTGGGGGCGGTGTCGAAGATGACGTGGTCGAAGGTGCTGGTGGCCGAGGCATCGCCCAGCAGCTTGGCGAATTCGTCGAAGGCGGCGATTTCCACCGTGCAGGCGCCGGAAAATTGCTCTTCCATGCTGGCGATGGCGGCTGGCGGCAGGATACCGCGATAGGGGCCGACCATGCGTTCCTTGTAGTCGCGGGCGGCGGCTTCGGGGTCGATGTTGAGCGCGAACAGACCCGGGGCCCCGGCGATGGCGGTGGGCACACCGGTAAGCTGGGTGCCCAACACTTCATCCAGGTTCGAGGCCGGGTCGGTGCTGACGATCAGCACCCGCTTGCCGGCCTCGGCCAGGGCCAGGCCGCAGGCGCAGGACAACGAGGTCTTGCCGACACCGCCCTTGCCGGTGAAGAAAGCGTGGCGGGTGGCGATGATCGGCAAGGCGTTCATGATGGCGTCCTTAACAGCACCCGGATTTGGGCGAGCAGCACGAGGCGGTTTCCTTGACGGTGATCTTGGGCTGGGCGGTGCCCAGGCCCAGCTTGGCCGCCAATTGCGCCCGGGTCGGATAAAGGCCGGTGGAAATGATGTGGCCGTCCAGGACGATGACCGGCAGGCGATCCATGCCGGCCTCCATTTCCTTGACCACGTCAGGATTGGCGGCGAAGGCCTGGGGCTCTTGGCCCAGATTGTAGCGCACCACCTCGATGCCGTGTTCCGCCGCCCATTTCAGATCGGCGGCGAAGGCCACCAGGGCCGGATCGACTTCGGGGCCGCACACGCCGGTGGAACAGCACATGGCGGGGTCATAGACTTCAAGCTTGGTCATGATGATTTCCCTTCATACCAATCCTTCGAGGAATTGACGATTTTCACCACCGACAGCATGACCGGCACCTCGATCAGCACGCCGACCACGGTGGCCAGCGCCGCCCCCGAATGGAAACCGAACAGCGAGATGGCGGCGGCCACCGCCAGTTCGAAGAAATTACTGGCGCCGATCAGCGCCGACGGGCCGGCGACGCAATGGGCGACGCCCAGCTTTTTCGACAGCAGATAGGCGAGGCCGGAATTGAAATAGACCTGGATGGTGATGGGCACCGCCAGCATCAGGATGACCAGCGGCTGGGCGATGATCTGTTCGCCCTGGAACCCGAACAAAAGCACCAAGGTGGTCAGCAGCGCCGCCAGCGACACCGGCCCCAGCACCGCCAAGGTGGCGGCCAGTGCCTGCGGACCACGGGCCAGCAGCGCCTTACGCCAGATTTGGGCGATGATCACCGGGATGACGATGTAAAGCACCACCGACAGCAAAAGCGTGTCCCATGGCACGGTGATGGAGGACAACCCCAGCAGCAGGCCGACGATGGGGGCGAAGGCGAAGACCATGATCAGGTCGTTGAGCGCCACCTGCGACAAGGTGAAATGGGGCTCGCCCTTGGTCAGGTTGGACCAGACGAAGACCATGGCGGTGCACGGTGCCGCCGCCAGCAGGATCAGACCGGCGATGTAGCTGTCGATCTGCTCGGGCGGCAGCCAGGGCCGGAACAGGGTGCTGATGAAGATATAGCCCAACAGCGCCATGGAAAACGGCTTCACCGCCCAATTGATGAACAAGGTGACGCCGATGCCTTTCCAGTGCTCCTTGACCTGATGCAGGGCGCCGAAATCGATCTTCAGCAGCATGGGGATGACCATTAGCCAGATCAGTACCGCCACCGGCAGGTTGACCTGGGCGATTTCCATGCGGCCGATGGCCTGGAACGGCGCCGGGATGAAATGCCCCAGCGCCACCCCGACGACGATGCACAAGGCCACCCACAGCGTCAGGTAACGCTCGAACACATTCATGGGGGCTTTGGCCGCGGCTTTACCGGCCACTTCGCATTGGGCGGACATCTTACACCTCTGCCGCGCGGTCGGGGCCAAGGGCGATCAGGCGTTCGATCTTGGCTTTGATCATGTCGTAGACCTGACGGAACACCGTCAATTTCTCCTCGTGGCTGCCTTCGGCCGCCGCCGGGTCAGGGAAACCCACATGGACCTTGGACGGATGACCCGGCCAGATCGGGCACACCTCGCCGGCGGCGTTGTCGCAGACGGTGATGACCAGATTCATTTGCGGCGCGTCGGGCAGCGCGAATTCGTCCCACGACTTCGACCGCAAACCATCGACGGCATGGCCTTTTTCCCGCAGCACTTCGATCGATAACGGATTGACCACGCCGGTGGGCTTGCTGCCGGCGCTATAGGCCTTCCAGGCGCTGCCGCCCAGATCGTTGATCAGGCATTCGGCCAGGACCGAACGGGCGGAATTTCCGGTACACAGCACCAGAACATTAATGGTCATGGTCAGCTCCCCTTGCCGATGTCGTTCAGGCGCTTTTGCAGTGTCAGCTTGTCGAGGCCGCGCATGGGCAGGGCGGCGAAAATCTGGATGCGGCTGGCCAGCATGCGCATGACTTCCGCCGTATGGGCGGCTTTTTCCACCTCGGTGCCGACAAAGCCCACCGGGTCGGGCACGCCCCAATGGGCGGTCATCGGCTGGCCCGGCCAGATCGGGCAAACCTCGCCGGCGGCGTTGTCGCAGACGGTGAAGACGAAATCCAGGGCCGGCGCCCCCGCTTGGGCGAACTCGTCCCAGGATTTCGAGCGCAAACCGTCGGTGGGATAATTGGTCTTCTTCAGCAGGGCCAGCACGGTCGGGTCGATCTCACCCTTGGGGTGGCTGCCGGCGCTGAAGGCCTTGAACTTGCCCGACAGATCGGCGTTCAAGATGGCCTCGGCCATGATCGAACGGGCGGAATTGCCGGTGCACAGGAACAGGACGTTATAGACGTGGTCGGTCATGGCGATGCCCCGCAACAAGTGGTTGGGGCCTGAGACGTCAAGTCCAGGGCCGCCCGGCCCTGGTCGCACAGCACCTGCAACGGCACGGCATTGACCTGGACCAGCAGGCGGCGGTCGGCGGCGATAGTGGGATCGTCGTCGAGAGAGGCCGCCAGCAGGGTCAGGAAACCACGGGCATGGGCATTGAAGTCACGTTCGGCCAAGCGGTAATAGACCCACTTGCCGTCGCGGCGACTTTGCACTAGGCCGGCGGTCTTCAGTGCCGACAGGTGTTTGGACACCGTGGCCACCGCCAGCCCCAGCACCGTGGTGATCTGGCAGACGCACAGCTCGCCGTTTTCCAGCAGTTTGACAATGCGCGCCCGGCTGGGATCGGCGATGGCTTTGGCGGTGATCTCGAAGGTCTCAAGCATGACGCCACGCTAGTATCATTTCGTTGTTATGGAAAATGATACATTTATTACGCCGTCAAGGCAAGCGCAACCGCTCACGGCCAAGGCCGTGCCGGTTGCGCGGCCTGCTATTTAGGGGGTCAGCAATCCCTGCCGTTGGACCGCTTCCACTGGGCCACCGGTTTGGCGGCGGGGTCGGTCATGTAGGGGACGTATTTGCGGTCCTCGCCCAGGATGTGAGTGACCAGCCAGTCCTGGATCAACTGGAACAGGCGCTGGGCGTCGACGTTTTCGCCGTTCTGAATGTCGGATTTCAGGGCGAAGACCACGTCGTACATGCTGTCATGCAGGGCTTTGTGCGCTTGCCAGTCGGGGTAGCCGGCCCGCTTCATGTCCTGTTCTTCCTGGCTGAAGTGGACCAGGACGAAGTCTTCCAGCTTGGCCATCACCGCCAATACCTTGTCTTCCGGCGCGTGGGTTTCCAGCAGTGGATGAAGATCGTTCAGGCAGTCGATGATCATCTTGTGATGATCGTCCAATGCGTCCGAACCCACCGACATTTCGGCGGTCCATTCAACGAAGTTCATGATCTAGCCTTCCATCAGCACACGAAGATGAGCGGCCACACAGGCCGCCAGGGCGCGGGTTTCATAGCCGCCTTCCAACACCGAGACCACCCGGCGTTGGGCATGGGTACGGGCGATGCCCAGAAGTTTTTGCGTCAGCCACTCGAAATCGGCCACCTGTAGGCGCAAATGGGCCATGGGGTCGGCGGCGTGGGCGTCGAAGCCGGCGGAAATGATCAGGAAGTCGGGGGCGAAGGCCTCGAGCTTGGGCAGAATGATGTCGGTGTAGGCGGCGCGGAAGACATTCGACGCGGTGCCCGCCGGCAAGGGCACGTTGACCACGGTGCAGCCGCCGGGCGGCCCCACTTCCTCGACCTTGCCGGTATAGGGGAAGGCGTCGTCCTGATGCGACGAGGCATAGAAGGTGCCGGGCTCGTTCCACAGCACGTCCTGGGTACCGTTGCCGTGGTGGACGTCGAAATCGACCACCGCCACCCGTTTGAAGCCGTGCTGGTCGCGGGCGTGCAAGGCGGCGATGGCGGCGTTGGAAAACAGGCAAAAGCCCATGATGGCGTTGCGTTCGGCGTGGTGGCCGGGCGGGCGGGTGGCGCAAAAGGCGTTGCGGCTGCGCCCGGTCGCCACTTCGTCGACGGCGGCGATGGCGGCGCCGGCGGAATGAAGCGCGGCCTCGCCCGAGCGCGGCGAGACGAAGGTGTCGCCGTCCAGCTCCACCGATCCCTCGGCCGGGATCGAGTCCATCACCTGATCGTAATGGTCCTGGGTGTGGGCGCGCAGAATCTGCGCCAAGGTGGCCTTGGGCGCCTCTTCACGCGGGACATACATGAACTCCTCGCGGTCGAGGATGTGGCCGATGGCCCGAAGCCGGTCGGCACATTCCGGGTGGAACTCGCCGGTGTCATGCTCCAGGCAGATGGGGTGCGTATAGATGACGGTGGAGGACAAAAGCGGATGCTCCCTCGGTCTGGCGGCTTGGCGCCGCTCGGGGCCCGGCATCGGGACCGGACGATATACCTTAGAATAAGAAAAGGCGGAAAGGGAGTCGATATGGATTGTTGCCGGCGCAACGGTAATTGCGGGGCATTTCATTGGTTGCCGTCGCCGAAATTGAGTGCGGGTGGGAAAAATCACCTGTCAGGAGATATCCGCACGGCCCTACAAGGTTGTGGATGGATTTTTTGTTCCATTCAAACGACTGATTGTGGGTGTGCAGTGTCTAATGGACGTTTTTGCTTAACATTGATATGGTGATGCTGATATATTATTTATAATCATTTGTTTACAAAATATTTAAATGTTTATATGTTTTGTTTTTATTTTGTAGATTATTGCTGGTTGGTGAGGCGTGTAATGATTGGCTTATTGTATTTCAGTCACGCGCACAACGATATGTCTTCCGCTGACCTGACGGCTTTGGTCCGGGGGGCTCATGCCCGTAACCAGGGGATTCATGTGACGGGTATCCTGATGTATCACCAGCGTATGTTCATGCAATATCTGGAGGGTGAAGAGGCTGTGGTTCGCGCTCTTCTGGACCGAATCCGTCACGATGAACGCCACCACGACGTGCGGGTGGCATTCGAGGATTTCATCGAGGAACGCCTCTTTCCTGATTGGGCCATGGCCCTGGTCGATTCCCAGCGGCTTGGTGAAGAGGAGCGGACATTGTGCCGCAATCTGATCGATGCCGTGCCCGGCAATGATGTGCCCTTGCGCCTGTTATTGCGCGATATGGTCAGTGATTTTCAGAGAATCGCCGAAACCTCACCCTGATTCATCGGGTGTGGTGGGGTTTGGCGTGTTCGAAATTTAAAATAAATCTAATAATTATATTTCATCGCTCTATCTATTATGGCGTATTCGTCTGTATGTGTTGGTTGTTTGTGTGGCGTATTGGTATTTTGTGGGGTGAATACTTTTTTATTTTTGAGGACAGATTGTGAATTCTGGTAGTCATACCTGGGTTGCCGTGGCCGTCCTGATGGTGGCCGTGGGCCATGCCGTCTTTCAGTATCTGCGCTGAACGCCAAGGCCCGGCCGCGCATCGCGTGGCCGGGCCTGTATCCGTGTCCGAGGCTGATCGGACTTAATTCAGGAAGTTGATCAGCGACATCTCGCGAACCTTGGACAAGGCCTGATAGCCGGCTTCCAAGGCGCGCTGGTCGTCCAGCAGCAAGGTGATGGCTTCATTCTTATCGACGTTTTCCATGGAGATGATGCGGTCGTCGAGGAAGCCGATATAGGATTGATGCTTTTCCGTCTTGGTCTTGATCAGGTTTTGCGTCACCCCCAATTGCGACCGCACCGATTCCAGATCGCTGGATTCTTCCGTGCCGAAGGGGGCGCTGTTGCCGGCGGGATGCAGCATGGAATCGCGGATCAGGTAGCGAGCCTGCTCGACCCGTTCCATGTTGTTTTCCAGGCCGCCGGCGGTACCGTAATTGCCCTGGGCGATCAGGCCCATGGCGCGGAAGGCTTTTTCAAAGGCCGGATCAGAGGCGAAGATGCCGATGGCGACGGTGCGGTCCTGGTCGATGCGCTGCTCGATGGAGATGTTGTCGCCCTTGTACCAGGATTCCGAGGACAAGGTGGCGGCGACCGTTTCGGTGGCGCCGACCTTGACGCTTTCCACCGTGATGGTGTCGGGCGGGCCGGCGGCGATGGACGACACCTTGTAGCTGCCGTCGTTGCTGGTGGTGCCGGCGACGGTGAACACCTGTCCGACGGCGAAGCCGGTGGTGCTGGACACCTGGATGGTGTCGGTACCGGGGGTAAAGGTCAGGTTGCCGTTCAGGACGTTGGGGGTGGTGGTGTTGCCAGCCGGGTAATAGCTGATGGTGGCGGCGCTCGGCCCCTCGGTGGTCAGCTGCGACACCTTGATCTGGGTGCCGGTATTGGCCACCACCGTATAGGACTGGTTGTTGGCGCCCGAGGCACCGGCGGCGGTGATCTTGCTGCCCACCGGGAATTGCGACAAGGTGCCGGCATTGGCGGCGGTGATGGTGCCGTTGGCGGCATTGAAGGTCAAATTGCCGGTGGTCGCCGTCTTGGTGACGGTGTCCACCATGTGGGCGTCACGGGTGGTCGGATAGGTGACGCTGAAACCGTCGTAGATATCCTTGAAGGCGTCGTGGGTGGCGGCGGGCAATTGCACCGGTTCCTGCGATACCAGGCCGCCCGAGAACAGGTATTTGCCGTCAGCGCTGCTGGACAGATACGACTGCATGTCGATCATCGACTGGAAAGCCAGGGTCTGGATCGATTCGATGTCTTGTTGGGTGCGGTTCTTGTTGGTGTAGAAGGTTTCCAACCGGTCGCGGAAGGTCTTCATGGTCTTTTCCACCGCCGTCAACGACACGTCGGCTAGACCGATGGTGGTTTGCAGCGAGGCGTTGTTGTTGATGAAGGCCTGCGAGCGCGCCTTTTCGTTCTCGAAATTGATCAGCCGGTTGGCATCGGCGGAAATGCCGGTGTAGTTGGGCGACTTCTTCTCGGTGACCACCTGAAGGGTGCGCATGTTGACGCGTTCCTGCACGGCGGTGATGCGTGACAGGTAAAGCTGATTGGAGCCATAGGTTGCGACGCGGGTCATGGCATCCTCCGTCAGTTAATCATCGCGGTGAGCGTTTCCAGCATTTCCTGGAGTACGGTGATCACCTTGGCGGTCGCCGAATATGCCTGTTGGAAGTCAATCATAGCCGACACCTCTTCGTCCAGATTAACCCCGCTGAACGAGGTATTTTGGAAGTCCAGCGACTGGCTTAGGGCGGTTTGGTATTCAAGCTGCTTGGACGAATGTTCGGCATCGCGGGTGACCAGAGAGATGGTCGCGGCGCCGTATTCGCTCAGGGAATAATTGCCGGCATAAAGCCCGCCGGCGCTTTGCATGGCCCGCTTGTTGCCCATGGCGTCGGCCATGGCCAGGGCGGTGCTGTTGTCGCCTTCCGAGATATAATAGCCGTTGAGGTCGGCATTCCACTGCACGGCGCCGCGGCCCATCTTCTCCGGCCCCGACATCAGATCGGCGCGGACGCTGATGGTACCGGCGGTACGGGTGGCCGCCGGCTTCATCTCAAGCTCGGTCAACAGGTTGTTGTTGGAAATATCCAGCGTCGACGACAGGAAGACTTCCTTGTTTTCCGCCTGGACCACGCGCAGGCGATAGCCCGAACCCTCGGGGATGACCGAGGCGCTGACCCGTTCCACCTTGTTCATGCCCAGGCTCGCCTCGAGCGAGCCGCTGGCCATGGCGCCGCCGGTGATGGAAACGGTCAGTTCCGCCCCGGCGGTGCTGTGCAGGCGCAGGCGATAGCCGTCGCCGTCCTGGATCACCGAGCCGACCACCGTTCCGGAAGTCAGCTTGCCGGCGATTTCCTCCATGGTGACGGCGCCGGGGCCGACGGTGGCGGTGGAAACCTGGCCGCTGGTATTGGTGACGCTGATGGTGGCGGCGCTGGTCAGGGTGAAAGTGGTCTGGGCCAAGCTCAACGGCGCCGATTCGGTGGTGCGACCGTAGCTGTTGATGATGTCGGCGATGTCTTCCAGGCTGGACCCCGCCGGAATGGACATGTTGGGGCCCAACTGGCCGGTGCCGTCCAGGATCTTCAGATCCCGCGTGGTGCTGGTCTTGAAGGTGGACGGCAGGATGTTGGAATCCTGGATGGAGTTCTGGTTGGAATTGGAGAAGAAGTCGTTGAGGCCGAAGAAATTAGCGAAGCCCTTGACGGTCTGGTCAACGGCGCCGTCGCCGTCGACGTCGAAGGAAATGGTGGCGTCGGTGGCGGCGGAGCCGTCGGCGGTGGCGGTCTGGTCGCGGAAGGCCAGGGATTTGTTGGTTACCCCCAGGTCGATGACCATCTTGCCTTCACTGTTGAGGTTGACCGAGGCGGTGCTGTAACCCTGCGCGCTCAGCCATGCCTCGACGTGGGCGCTGACCTCGTTGACGCTCCACTGGTCGTGGTCGCCCTTGGCTTGGAAATCGGACAGTGACCGACCGGTGCCGACGGTGGCGGCGGTATAGGAACCGGAATAATTGGTCTGCATGATGGTGTTGAGCGTGGTCTGCTGGGCTTCCTTGCCGTCGCTGCCGAACACGGCGATGACCACATCCTCGGTGCCCGACAATTGGATGGTCTGGCGCGGATTGACCTTTTCCACCGTGATGTTGGCACCGCCACCGCCGACGCTGACCACCCGATAGGTGCCGTTGTTGCTGCTGTCCTCGGCGCTGTCGACGCTGAAGGTAGTTCCGGCGCTCATGGTGGAAAACGGCGTGCCGGCACTGGCGGTCATGGTCGTCTGCCACGGATTGGTGCCGCTGGCGGCGATGGACAGGCTGGTATAGCCGGCGCTGGTCACGGTGGTGCTGCCGAACATGAAGCGGGCGGCGGTGTCGGCGGCGTTGGGGACGACCTGGCCTTGCTTGGCGAAAGTACGGCTGCCTTCGTAGCGATAGGACGGATTGGGGTAGGAGGTGCCGCGGTTGTGCGCCTTGTTGACCTCTTCCAGCATGGTCTGGGCCGCCTCGTCCAGGCTGGCTTGCAGATCGGTCACCGTCTTGTCGCGCATGTCCAACAGCGCGCGCAATTTGCCGCCCTTGACCAGCGGGGCCAGATCGTCGGTACCGCCATCCACCGAAATCTTGTTGAACTGGCCGCCGGCGGCGGTCATCCAGGTGTCGATGCGGGTGTTGGCGGTATAGGAGAGCGGTTGGTCCTGGTTGTCGACCAGCATCTCGCCCGAATTGGTGTAGACGATCATCGAGCCGTCCTGGCGATGGTAGTACTGGACGTCGATGTACTGGGCCAGATCGGTCAGAGCTTGGTCGCGCTTGTCTTCCAGGTCGGTGGTGCCGGTGGCGACGGCGGAGTTCTTGACGATCTTCTGGTTGAGGTCGTGGATGTCGGACAGTTTGTCGTTGATCAGTTGGACGGTGGTCTCGATTTCGCGGTCGGCTTCCAGGCGCAGGCTCTGCAATTGGTCGGTCATGCGGTCGAACAGATCGGCCACGTCCTGGCCGGTCTGGACCGAGGACCATTGGATGGACGGCTTGTCCACCTGGGTGCCCAGCAATTCGAAGGC
Organism: Magnetospirillum gryphiswaldense MSR-1 v2; assembly: GCF_000513295.1. Taxonomy (NCBI): domain Bacteria; kingdom Pseudomonadati; phylum Pseudomonadota; class Alphaproteobacteria; order Rhodospirillales; family Rhodospirillaceae; genus Magnetospirillum; species Magnetospirillum gryphiswaldense. The sequence goes on along the minus strand of NC_023065.1, from coordinate 2,240,128 downwards.
TTCGTACAGGTCGTTGAGCTTGTGCGAGATGGACGAATTATCGGCGACGTTGCCGAACAGATCGTCGATACGCGGATAATAGCTGCTTTCCACCTGCAGCTTGCCCAGTTCGGCGGTCTGCTTGCGGATGTCCTTCAGCAGGCCTTCATTGATCTGACGGGTGACCGAGCCCACCTGCACGCCGGCGCCGAAGCCGTTGAGAACCCGGGATTCCTGGTTCATCACCTTGCGGACGTAACCCTTGGTGTTCACGTTGGTGACGTTCTGGGCGACGGTGTCCAGGGCGCGCTGGTTGGTGAGCAGACCGGAGAGTGCCGTGTTCAGTCCGAGGGTGAGTGCCATGGCCGGTCCTCCCGTTACAGGGTCTGGTTGAAGGCCAGCGAATTCTGCTCGCCGGTGCCCTGGTTGCCGTACTGGCCGGCAGGGCCGTAATGGACGGAATTGGTGGTGTTGGCCTTGACGGCGTTGACCATGGCGTCCATCAGCATCTGGGTGGCGTCGATCTCGGCCCGCAGACGCAGGGCATTTTCTTCCACCAAAGCCTTCAGCCGCAGGCCCAGGGCGGTCAATTCTTCCTTCTGCTCGGGCTCCAGCGTCTCGGCCAGATGCGGGTCGTCGGCCAGGGGGGCGATGGCGTTTTCATAGATGCGGGCCAGGGCCGTCTTGTTGTCGGTCAGTTCGCGCACGGTGCGGGAATCGTGACGTATCAGTGCCTCGTTTTCGAATTCCAGCAATTCGCACAGGTTGGTGCAGGCCCAAACGATGTCGTCGATGTTAAGAACGGTCTCGGTCATCGCTTAAACCTCCTGAGTCTGCAACATCGACCGGGTGACCTGATCGGCCAGGCCGATGCCACCGGGGCGGTTGGAGACCATTTTCGCATATTCGTCCAGCAACATGGGGCGAAACATGGCTTCGGCATGGCCACCGCCGAACGGGCCTTCTTCGGTTTTGATACCGCTGAACATGTGTTGCAGCATCTGGCTCATGAACATGGTTTCGAATTGCTTACCCACGGCCTCGGCCTGTTCGCGGCTGGCGGCATTGGTGTTGACGGGGCGCGGGGCGCTGGCGGCCAGTTGGGCGGTGTCGGTGTTGATATTCATCACATCACCTCGATGTCGGCCTGGATGGCCCCGGCGGCCTTGATGGTCTGCAAGATGGCGATCAGGTCGCGCGGGCTGATGCCCAGGGCGTTCAGACCGGTCACCAGATCTTGCAGGGTGACGCCGTGGGGGACGACCATCAGCTTCTTGCCCTGGCCCTCGTCCACTTCGATGTCGGTGCGGTCGACCACGGTGGTGGTGCCGGTGGTCGAGAACGGCGACGGCTGCGACACCTGCGGGGTTTCGGTGATGCGCACGGTCAGCTGGCCCTGGGCGACGGCGACGGTGCTGATGCGCACGTTCTCGCCCATGACGATGGTGCCGGTGGCGTCATCGATGACGATCTTGGCCACCTGATCGGGCTCGACCTTCAATTGTTCGATGTCGGTCAACAAGCCGACCACGTTGCCGCGATAATCGGGGGGGACGACGATCTGCACGGTGCTGGGATCGGTGGGCCGCGCCACCGTGCTGCCCAAGAAGGCGTTGACGGCCTGGGCGGTGCGGTTGGCGGTGGTGAAATCGGGGTTCCTCAGCGACAGCTTGACCGATTCCAGGTGGGCCATTTCAAACGGCAATTCGCGTTCGATGATGGCGCCGTTGGCGATCTTGCCGGTGGTGGGGATGCCCTTGCGCACCGAGGTGGTGCCGCCGCCGCCGGCACCGCCGCCCGAGGCGGTGAAGCCGACGCCGGCCAGACCGCCCTGGGCCACGGCATAGATTTCGCCGTCGGCGCCGACCAACGGGGTGACCAGAAGGGTGCCGCCTTCCAGCGACTTGGCATCGCCCATGGCGGCAACCGACACGTCAAGACGGGTGCCCTGGCGGGAAAAGGCCGGCAAGGTGGCGGTGACCATGACGGCGGCCACGTTCTTGGGCTTGACGGTGGCGATGGTGCCACCCTGTTCGCGGATGTTGACGCCCAGGCGTTCCAGCATGGCGACCAGGGATTCCTTGGTGAACGGCGCGTTGGTCAGGTCGTCACCGGTGCCGGCCAAGCCGACCACCAGGCCGTACCCGACCAAAAGGTTGTCGCGGACGCCTTCGTAATCGGCGATATCCTTGATACGTGAGGCGCCGTAAGCGACGGGCGGCATGGCCAGGATGGTCGCCGCCACCAGACCGGCAGCCAGGACAAAGGCCCGGATGGCGGTGGTGGAAGCGGCTTTGGTTTTGGCGATACGGCTCATGACGACCTCGATGGCAACGCGACGGATAAAATGGTCGCGTTTATCAATGCGAAGTCCGTGCCAAACATTTTATCTATTAAAAACAATTGATTATGTGGTGGCGAGCGGGTTTTTAACCGGGTTTGCCCGGCAAAACTTGCCGCGCACCCGGCAGAAATAGCGGCTTTCACCGCAGCGCCAGGAAAGCTACACTGACGGGGTATCCAACCAACCCACAGCCATTGGGGTTCCATGAAGGTTTCTGGGGTCGGTTCGGGAGCCGCCGCGTCCGGCGGTGCCCGGCGCGTCGGTAAGGCCGACGGCAAGAAAGGCGAATTCAAGCAAGCCCTGGTCAACGCCATGGAAACCATGGATGACGTCTACGCGGCGGAAGCGCCGGCGGCCATCGGTGCCGTCGACGCATTGCTGGTGGCTCAGGCGGTGGGCGATTCGACCGATCGCGAGGCCCGCCAGCGCCACATCCGCCATGCCGAGGACATCTTGGATAAGCTGGAAGAGTTGCGCCACGGCCTGTTGCTGGGCACGGTGCCGGAATCCAAGCTGGTGAACTTGGCCGACATGGTGCGCTCGCGCAAGGAATCCTGTCCCGATCCGCGTCTGGCCGCCCTTCTTGACGAGATCGAATTGCGGGCCGAAGTGGAAATCGCCAAGCTCAGCCGCGGTCGCTGAAGCCCCGGTTTGATCCGGCATCGAACCCAACCTGAACATCGGCGCTTGCGGTAGGGTGGGTCACCCCATATATTGCGTCCCGACTTGACCGAACCGACATCAAATCGGGGGATTGGATGACCGTGACGCTGCCGCCGGATTACCGCCCGTCCGAGGACGAGCCCTTCATGAACGAATCCATGAAGGAATATTTTCGCCAGAAGTTGCTTGCCTGGCGCTCGGAACTGCTGCGCGAATCCGATGAAACGCTGGCCCACCTGCAAGAAGGTGGCTTGCAGGAACCTGACATCGCCGACCGTGCCTCGGCCGAAACCGACCGGGCGCTGGAATTGCGCACCCGTGACCGCGAGCGCAAGCTGATCGCCAAGATCGATGCGGCGATCGAGCGTATCAACGACGGTTCTTACGGCTATTGCGAGGAAAGTGGTGAGCCCATCACCATTCGCCGCCTGGAGGCTCGCCCCATCGCCACCTTGTCCATCGAGGCGCAGGAACGGCACGAACGGATGGAGCGGACCCACCGCGAGGACTGATTTTTATCGTCTTTAATCGCCCTGGTTTTAAAAAGGCCCCGCATTGCGGGGCTTTTTTCGTTTTTGCCAGACATTTCGATCCAACATGCGGGTGGTTGTTGAAACACAAACATAATGCCTATAAATTGACCTGAGTGTCGGGGTGTGCACAAAAAATAGACTTTGGGGGATGCGATGTCTGAGCCGGAACGAATTCTTGAGCTGACCCGTGCGGTCCACGATGTGGCCAACGATAAGATTCAAGCCATCAAGAAAGTCACTGGCACCACCCGTATCCTGTCGCTGAACGCGCTGATCGAGGCGACTCGGGCCGGTGAGGCGGGCAAGGGCTTCGCCGTCGTCGCCAATGAAGTCAAGAACGTCTCGCAAAGCATCGACACCATCACCCAGGCGCTAGAGGGTGAGTTGTCGTCCACCATCCGCGACCTGATGAGTCTGGGGCAGACTCTGATCAGCCAGTTGCGCGGTTCGCGTTTGGCCGATCTGGCGCTGAACATGATCGAGATCATCGACCGCAACCTGTATGAGCGTTCGTGCGACGTGCGCTGGTGGGCGACCGATTCGGCCATGGTCGATTGTCTGGCCCGCCGTGATGCCGGCACGGCTGCTTTTGCCTCGCGTCGGTTGGGGGTTATCTTGGATTCCTACACCGTCTATCTGGACCTCTGGGTGGCCGATGCCGATGGCCGGGTGGTGGCCAATGGTCGGCCTGGACGCTATCCCAATGTGGTCGGTACCGACGTGTCGGGACAAAAGTGGTTCTCCGATTCCATGAATACCGCCAGCGGCAACGATTACGCCATGACCGACGTTGCGGCCAATGCCGCCTTGGGCGGCGCCTTGGTCGGCACCTACGCCACCGCCATCCGCGAGGGCGGCGAGGCTGATGGCAAGCCCTTGGGGGTTTTGGGTATTTTCTTCGATTGGCAGCCGCAGGCCGAGACTGTGGTCAAGGGCGTGCGTCTGCGCGACGAGGAAAAGGCGCGCACCCGCTGTCTTCTGGTCGACCGCAACATGAAGGTGCTGGCGGCGTCGGACGGTGTTGGGGTGCTCAGGGATGTCGTTCGTCTGCAAACCGGCGGCGGCAACATGGGCGCTTACGTGGATGAGTTCGGCAATGTGGTCGGCTATGCGCTGACGCCCGGCTACGAAACTTACGAGGGCATGGGCTGGTACGGCATCATCATTCAGCAACCCGTCGGCGACGGCGTCGAGGATATTCCGCGTCACTGATGACCTGGGGCGGTTACCGCCTGTGCACGCAAGCCGGCAGGTTTTGTTGCAGCAGATGGGCGAACAGGCGGTATTCCTCGGATCGGGCGGTGGTGCGGCGCCAGACCATGTCGATGGGGCGCGAGGGGGCGCCGACGGCGAAGGGGCGTACGGCGACCTGATCGTCGCCCAAGGCCTCGGCCTGGACGTAAAGGGCTGGCAACAAGGTGGTGCCCAGGCCGGTGGCGACCATCTGCCGCAACGAATCCAGCGAAGTGGCGCGAAAATCCGGATGCTCGGTCGCGCCTGAGCGTCGGCACAAATCCAGCGCCGGGTCGCGCATGCCGTCACCCACTTCCAGCATGATGAGATTTTCGCCGGCCAGATCGGCGGGGGCCAGTTTGGCCCGTTTGGCCAAGCGGTGCCCCAGCGGCATGGTCAGCCACAGCGGTTCGTGGAACAAGGGCGTCACCGTCAGGTGATCGTCGCCCTCGGGGGCGGCGGAAATCAGCAGGATATCCAGGTCGCCCTGGGCCAGTTCGGCCAGCAAGCGCTCGCGCGGTTCCTCGCGCAGATACAATTTCAGTTCGGGGAAGCGTTGGCGCAGTTCCGGCAGGATATGCGGCAACAGATACGGCCCCAAGGTGCGCAAGACGCCGACGCGCAGCGTCCCCGATAACGGCGCCTGGGCTTGGCGGGCCAGATCCTCAAGCTCGGCGACGTCGCGCAGCACGGTCTTGGCCCGCGCCGCCATGTCGCGCCCGATGGGGGTCAGCAGCACCTTGCGTCGGGTGCGCTCGACCAGCATCACCCCCAGATGCTCTTCCAGTTGGGAGATTTGCGCCGACAGGGCCGGCTGCGACACGTGCAGCCGCTCGGCCGCACGGCGAAAGTGCAGGGTTTCGGCCAGGGCGGCCAGGCATTGTAATTGGCGAAAGCTGATCATGGATCACTGATAACAATTTACTATCAATATCTCAAGATATATCGATTAGAATTATCACAAAGAAGGGGGCATAGTCTCAATCACGGACAACAGCCTAATGGAGACGACGATGTCCATTCTTCGCCCCGCTTCGGATACCGCCAGCGCCTATTACAAGGCCATGCGCGAGACCGCCTTGCTGTCGGGAGAAGACGAGGCGGAGCTGATCCGCCGTTGGAAGGACGAAGGTGACGAGAAAGCCCGCACCCGCCTGCTTTCCGCCCATCTGCGGCTGGTGGTGAAGACCGCCGGCCAGTTCAAGGGCTATGGCCTGTCGGGCGCCGATCTGGTGGCCGAGGGCAATCTGGGGCTGGTGCGCGCCTTGGAAAGCTTCGATCCCGGTCGCAATCTGCGCTTTTCCACCTATGCCCAGTGGTGGGTGCGCGCGGCCATGTTCGAATATGTGCTGAAATTCTCGACCCCGGTGAATTTCGGTCTGTCGGCGGAACGCAAGAAGCTGTTCTTCAAGCTGCGCGGCATCAAGGCGCGGCTGACCGGCCCGTCGGGCAACGCCCTGTCGGTGGCGGAAACCGCCCAGGTGGCCGACGAATTGGGGGTGCGCGACCAGCGCGTCGCCGAGATGGAACGGCTGTTGACGCAAAGCCCGCGTTCGCTCGATGCCCCGGTGGGGGAAAGCGGCATTCCGTTCGGTGAATTGCTGGCCGACGACAGGCCGTCCGTCGAGGAAACCCTGGGCGAGCGCCAGGAACTGATGTACCGACGCGAATTGTTGAAGCATGCCTGGGAAGGGCTGACCGAGCGCGAGCGCGACATCGTCGCCCAGCGCACCTTGCGGGAAAATCCGCTGCGGCTCGAGGATCTGGCCCAGCGTTACAACATCAGCCGCGAGCGGGTGCGCCAGATCGAGGGTTCGGCCCTGACCAAGCTCAAGGCGTTGGTCCGTGCCGCCGAGGCAAAACTGATCCCCAAGACGCGAACCGCCTGACTATTGCAATCTGCCGCTTTACTCCGCTTTAATTCTGTCGTTTCACTCCGCCGCCGCGCCTTCGGGTGCGGCGGCTTTTTTTGGCGTTTCCGACGGTAGCAAGGTGGCGGTGCAGGCGATCATCACCGCCGAACCGGCCAGCAGCAGGAACAGAAGCTCGAAGCCGCCGGTCATGCCGCGGATCAGCGATACCAGCGGTACCGCCAGCCCCGAGACGCCGAAGGACAGGACGAATTTCAGGCCGAAGGCGGTGCCGCGCCACTTGGCCGGCGTGTATTTGTTGAGCAGCAGGTTTTCCGCCGGAATACCGGCCATGTTGAAGACCACCGCCAGCATGGATGCCGCCACCAACGGCAGACCGCTGCCCCAGGCGACCAGGGCGAGAAGCGGCGCTTGCACCAGGGCGGCGACCATATAGACGGTCTTGGCCGGATAACGGTCGGCCAGATGGCCGGCGACCACCTGCATCAGCCCGGCGACCAGATAAACGGCGGTGACGGCGAAAGCGGCCCCGGCGACGCCGATGCTGCCGTCCAGGCGTTCGGAAAACAGCTTGGGCAGGGCCGGTTGGGTCGCCTGATAGATCAGCCCGGCGCACAGCATGGTCACCGTCAGCACGATGCCGGCGCGGATGGTGTCGCCCTTGCTGGCGGCGGTGGTGGGGGCGCGATCGGCCTTGGTTTCCACCACCAGGCCGCGATGCAGGAACCACAGGAAGACCAAGCCGGTCAGTACGACCGCCGCGCCGGGCAGGATGAAGGCATGGCGCCAGCCGATGGTTTCGATCAAACCGCCGGCGATCAGGCCGGCCACCGCCGGGCCGATGCCGCCGAAAACGCCGTTGAAGCCGATGGCCTTGCCCTTGTCGACGGCGTTTCGGAGCAGCCAGGAAATCCCCACCGGATGGTAGATGGAGCCGAACAATCCGGTGGCCGCCAAAGCGATGCTCAGCCCCAAGGCGCTGTCGGTCAGCCCCACCGCCATGGCCGACAGACCCAGGCCGATGAAGAACACCGCCATCATGCCCAACGTCGACCAGCGATCACCCAGCCAGCCGGCAGCGGGAGCGAGCACGCCGTACAGCAGTTTGGCGGCGATGATCAGCGCCAGAACCTGCTCGTACGGCAAGCCCAATTCGCCCGGCAGCACCAGGGCGACGATATAGAAGATGGGCTCGAACACATGGGCGTAAAGATGGCCGATGCACGAGAAGGACAATGCGGCGCGCGCCTGGGCGGGGGTGGTGGTCATACCGCGCACACTGCCAGAAGGGAGGAGGTCGGGGCAAGGGAAGGACGTATAATGCTGCTAAAGATAGAGGTACGGCTTTGGCGAAAGACTGTATTCTGACTAAGAGTTGTCAAAGGAGCTCAGACCCGGCGTGTCTGGAAAAACCAGCCTGATAGACCATCTTTTCCTGCGGTTGACCATGGTCGCCGGCATGGGGTTGGTGTTGCTGTGTCTGATCTGGGCGGCGGTGGAATTCGTCGAGTTCAACCGCCGGTCCGGCGATCTGCGGGACGCCCAGCAGCACAGCAACCGGGTTTACCTGAAGCGGATGATCGATGATGTGATGGAAACCATCGCCTTCGAGCGTCATCGCACCGAGGCGAGGGTCGAGGCATCCTTGCGCGGTCGGGTGGACGAGGCGGAAGCCATCATCGGCAATCTGCTGAAGACGCAACAGGGTAAGAGCCGGGCGGAACTTGAATCCATCGTGCGCGAGACCTTGCGTCCCATCCGCTTCAATAACGGGCGGGGCTATTACTTCGCCTTCGATCTGAACGGTATCGAAAAGCTGTTTCCGCTGCGCCCCCAGTTGGAAGGCACCAACATGCTGGGGCAGACCGGGGCCAGGGGCGAATTCGTCGTCTATGACATGCTGCAACTGGTCCAAAAGAATGGCGGCGGTCTGTACCGGTATTATTGGGCGCAGCCGGGCAAGCCCGGCAACGATCACCTGAAATTCGCCTATGTACGTCTGATTCCTGACCTCAACTGGGTCGTCGGCACCGGCGAATACGTCGAGGACATGGAAGCCGACATCAAGGCTGAATTGCTGGAACGCATCGGCCATATGCGCTTCGACCAGGACGGCTATATCTTCGTCAGTCAGTGGGACGGGCTGTCGCTGGTGGGTTCGCTCAAGGGCACCAACAGCCTGCAATCCCCCCACCAGGGCGTGCGTGACGGCACCATCCAACTGATCGCCACGGCCAAGGCCGGCAGTGGTCTGGTCACCTATTCCATGACCGACTTCAAGGGCGGTTCGGTGGAAAAGACCAGCTATGTGGCCGGTATTCCCGATTGGCAATGGTTCGTCGGCGCCGGCATGACCCATGACCGCACCGAGGCCGAGATCACCCGCCAGCGGCAAATATTGGTTCAGGGACTGGGGATCAAGGCGGTCATGGCTTTGCTGGCGACGATACTGATCGGAGTTGTCGCCTTGCTGATCATGCGGCGGACGTCACGGCGGACCGCCATGGATGCGCAGATTCTGACCCGAGCCATGGCGGAGGCGGCGGATTCACCGCATCCCATCGACACCACGGCCTTGCGTTTTGCCGAGCATCACGGCTTCGCCCTGTCGGCCAACCAACTGATCATTCGGCGGCAGCAGGTGGAAAAACAGTTGCTGGACCGCACCGCGCAATTGGAACAGACCAACGCCGATCTTGAACGGTTTGCCTATGTGGCGTCGCACGATCTGCAGGAACCCTTGCGCACCATCGGTCTGTTCCTGCAATTGCTGAAGCGAAGGGTGGGCGATACCCTCGACGCTGAATCGCGGGAATACATCGATTTCGCCGTCGGCGGCGCCGACCGCATGCGCAACAATATCCAGGGATTACTGGCCTATTCGCGCAGCACCCATCACGGCGACGAGCGGGTGCAAACCGACATGGATGCCTTGCTGGCGCGGGTGATCGGCGACTTGTCGGCGACCATCGCCGCCACCGGCGCTCATATCGAGGCGGCGGCCCTGCCGGTTCTGCGCATCAATCCCGACCAGATGTCGGCTTTGTTCCAGAATCTGATCAGCAATGCTCTGCGCTATCGGCATCCGGAACAGACGCCAGAGGTGAAAATCAGCGCGGTTTCCCGTGGCGACGGCGTGTGGGAGTTTGCTGTTGCCGATAACGGCATCGGCGTGCCTGATGATTACCGCACCGCTATTTTCGAGCCTTTCCGTCGCTTCCATCCCCCGGGCATGGAGGGTGGTTCGGGCATCGGCTTGGCCCTGTGCCGGCGCGTTGTCGAAGCTCATGACGGCAAGATCTGGGTTGATGCGGACGCGTCGGGCAGCACCTTCCGCTTCACTATTAACGGTTAATCCGGTCGTTTCAGGCTGAAATGGAAGCTGGTGCCTTCACCCGGTGTCGATTCCACCCAGATGCGACCGCCGTGGCGCTCCACCACCTTGCGGCAGATGGCCAGGCCGATGCCGGTGCCGGGATATTGGTTGCGCACGTGCAAGCGCTGGAAGATGCCGAAGATGCGCTCGAAATATTCGGATTCGATGCCGATGCCGTTGTCGGAAACGGTGAAGATGGCGTGGCTGGCGTCGGTGGTGGCGCTGACCCGGATCACCGGCGGCACGCCGTCGCGGTGGTATTTCAATCCATTGCCGATCAGGTTCTGGAACAGGCGGATCAGGTGCGCTTCCGCCGCCAGCACCGCGGGTAGCGGCGAGACGATGGTGACGGTACCGCCGCAATCTTTGATGCCCGTTTTCAGGTTTTCCACGGCGATGCGGGCGGCGTTTTCCGCCTGGGTGGGAACCAGGACCAAGCCGCGGCCAATGCGGGAATATTCCAGCAGGTCCAGAATCAACTGATCCATGCGGGTGACGCCCTCGCGCGCATAGGTGATGAACTGGCGGGCGTCGTCATCCAGGTGCTGGCCATAGCGCCGCTCCAGCAAGGCGACATAGCTTGAGACCTGACGCAACGGTTCGCGCAGGTCGTGGCTGGCGACATAGGCGAATTGTTCCAGGTCTTCGTTCGAGCGTTCGATCTCGGCCACATAGGATTTGATCTTCTGTTCCGCCCACACCTGCTCGCTGATATCGCGGGAATAGACGGCGACGCGACGGACCACGCCGGCATTGTCCTTGAGCGGATAGATGGAATTGGACAGGTGACGCCCGCTCCGGACATCGGTGGTCACCACCGGCTTGCCCGCCACCACCACGCCGGCGACGGCGATACGGCGTTCCTCCGCGACCTGGGGCGGGAAATAATCCCACAGACTGGTGCCGGGAACCTGAAGCGGATCGACGCCGAAGCGGGCGGCGAAAATCTGATTGCAGCCCCGCATGGTGCCGTCGACGTCGAACAGCATGCAGGCATCCGACGATGCGTCCAGCAATTGCCGCGATGTCTCCTCGGAGGTGCGCAACTGCTCTTCGGCCTGACGCCGCAAGCCGATTTCGCGCAGCAAGCGGCGGTTGGCCAAGGCGAAGCTGCCCAGCAGGATCAAGGCGAGAATCAGAGAGCCGCCGCCCCACAGGGCGACGGCGCGCGGGTCCAGGCCGCCGGGTTCGCGGTTGCCCAACCAGCGTTGGCGGATTTCGCGGTGTTCCTCGGGGGTGATGCTGGCCAGGGCGGCATCCAGCGCCTGGGCCAGTTCCGGCCAGTCGCCGCGCACGCCGAACGACAATTCCGCCGGTGACAGCGCCGCCGGAGCGGCAATCTTCAGATTGGTATAGCCGCGGTTTTCCATGTGCCAGATGGCTACCGGCAGCACGCCCACATAGGCATCGGCATCCCCTTGCGACAGGATGCGCATGGCCTCTTCGCTGTTGGCGACCGGATTCAACAAGATGGCCGGATGGTTCTTGCGCAGTTCGTCGGAATACCAATAGGAGCGCTCGGTCACGACCTTACGTCCGGTCAGATCATCGAGCGAGCCGATGAAGCCGGATTCCTTGCGCACGACGATGACCACCGGAAAGGTGGTGTAGGGGCGGGTGAAGTGGAGATGGGCACGGCGCTCGTCCGTCGCCCGCATGGTCGGCTGGATGTCGACGCCGTCACCAGTGGGCAGCCGGCCCAGCAATTCCGAGAAGTTGGCGATGTCGGCGGGTTGGATGGTCAGGCCCAATTTGCTGGTGACCAGCCGCAGGTAATCGGCGCTGATCCCTTGGGTTTCTCCCTGATCTTGCAAAATCAGCGGCGGCCAGTCGCCGTTGAGACGGACGCGGACCGTCTGATGTTGGTCCAGGAAGTGGCGGAGATTGGGGGCGAGGCCGGGCACCTCCGCCCAGGTCGGCGAAGCGAGGGGGAGCAGTATGGCGATCAGAAAAAACCAACGTGCAAGCCGCATGGCACATCCCACAATCGTCTATTGTCACTGTGACGATGAAAAGGGGGATGTGGCAAGCGCCAATGGTCCGCTAGGCCGGCCTCAGATGCCGGCCCCCTGGTCGATCAGTCCGGTCTGGCGCTCGACCTCGGTCAGCAAGGTGTGCAGGCTTTTATCAAGAAAACCGTCGGTTTCCAGGCGGCGCACGGTGTTGATCAGGTAATCACGGTTCAAGCCGGCGCAGCCTTGCGCGTCCATGATGATGGAGGCGGCCTTTTCTAATTCCAGGTCGCCGGCATAATGGCGGTGGCGCTGATCGGCGACGAAGCAATAGGCCGGCACCTTGCTGCCGTCATCCAGGCCGACCTTCAGGGTCTTGGCCACATAGGCATAGCCGACCAGTTCGCGTTCATTCAGGTACTCGACGGTGATGGCGGCCTTGGCGGCGGCGACGCGAAAGGCCACGCCCCGGCACGAGCCGCCGCGATCCAGGCCCAGCACCAGGCCGGGGTGATCCGGCGTGCCGCGATAATGCAGGGAATACAGGCAGAACGACCGGTGCCAGCCTTTCAGCAGCGCGGGCCGTGCCTCGACGAACTCGAAGCCGGGTCGCCACATCAGCGAGCCATAGCCGAATACCCAAAGATCGCTGCTTGCGTCGGACGTGGTCATTTTTATGCGCTGTCGCTATTGTGCCGGCTTCGCGCCAGTTCAGGAAGCCGCACCATGACCGAGACCGCCGCCGCCCGCCAGTCAGAAATGACGCTCAGCGATCAGGATCGCCGCGGATTGTATCGGACCATCCTGGGGCGGCGTGACGTGCGCGGCCAGTTCCTGCCCGATGCCATCGACGATGGCGTGTTGGCCCGTATCCTGGTCGCCGCCCATCATGCGCCGTCGGTGGGCTTCATGCAGCCGTGGAGCTTCATCATCATCCGCAGCCCGGAGCAGCGTGCCCGCGTCAAGGCGGCGTTCGACCGCGCCAATACCGAGGCGGCCCTGATGTTCGACGGCGAACGGGCGGAGAAGTACCGCGCCCTCAAGCTCGAGGGCATTTTGGATGCCCCGGTCAATTTGTGCATCACCTGTGACCGCGACCGTGCCGGCCCGGTGGTGCTGGGGCGCACCCACATGGCCGAGATGGATTTGTATTCCACCGTCTGCGCCGTGGAAAACCTGTGGCTGGCGGCACGGGCCGAGGGCCTGGGGGTGGGCTGGGTCAGCATCATCGAGCCCGCCGCCTTGCGGACCATTCTGGACTTGCCCGAGCGGGTGGTGCCGGTGGCCTATCTGTGCCTGGGCAAGGTCAGCCATTTCCTCGCCCAGCCGGAGCTGGAGAACAAGGGCTGGCGCAAGCGGCTGCCGCTGGAGGAGTTGGTGGCCTTCGACCGCTTCAACGGCCCCGGCGGGGCCGGGGACGAGGCATTCATCGAGCGGATGCGCCAGGCCCAGCAGGCGGCGGAAAAGGGCGAACTGGCCTGAAATCAGCGGCGTCGGAACAGACACCAGCAGAATTTCTGCCCATTGCCCGCAGGCGTCCGATGCTCTTCCCGGCTTTCGTCTTCCAGCACGAAATCGGGGCCCAGGATGGCCGACAGGCTGGCGCCGTCATGGCCCATCACCGGCAGGCCCGAGCAGGTGCGCGGCCCGTCGGGGGCGAAGGTGGCGATGACCACCCAGCCGCCGGGGGCAAGGGCGGTACGCAGCACCTGAACATAGGCCTGCTGTTCCTGGCTTTGGGTGAGAAAGTGGAAGACGGCGCGGTCGTGCCACAGCTCGAACAGGCCGGGCACCGGCCGCCATCGGGTGACGTCTTCGCAAATCCAGGTGATGTCGTCGCCGAGGCCGCCCAGATCGTGGTGGGCCTGGGCCAGGGCAGCCTCGGAGATATCCAGCACGGCGACGTTGCCGAAGCCCTGTTGCGCCAGGCAGCCGGCCAAGGGGGACCGACCGCCGCCGACATCGATGATACCCGCGCCCTTGCGCAAACCGGCGATTTCGATCAGCCGCAGCGACGGGGCCGGGTCGCCCTGGTACCAACTGACCTTGTCAACGTCCTTGGTCGTCCATACCTGTTGCCAATGGGCCTGACGGGTTTCGTGATCGCTCATGGCGTTGCTCTCGGTGATGGGCTGATACAGTAATACGCGCCCGCGCGGTGCGGTCATACTGGAAATCCATCGCCCAAGGTCGTATAGAGTTCGCTTCGCTTCTCGCGTTTGCGGGAAATATCGTCGTTTGTCGTGTCGAGGATGGTTTGATGGCTGACGTGTGGACCCCGGATTCCTGGCGCACCAAGACCCTGCATCAGGTTCCCTCCTATCCCGATCAGGCCAAGCTGGCCCAGGCGGAGGAAAGCCTGTCGCTTTCACCGCCTTTGGTGTTCGCCGGCGAGGCCCGGCGGCTGAAGTCGGCCCTGGCCAAGGTGGCCGACGGCAAGGCCTTCCTGTTGCAGGGCGGTGATTGCGCCGAAAGCTTCGCCGAGTTCCGCGCCAACAACATCCGCGACACCTTCCGCGTCATGTTGCAGATGGCGGTGGTGCTGACCTATGGCGCCGCCATGCCGGTGGTCAAGGTCGGGCGCATGGCCGGCCAGTTCGCCAAGCCGCGTTCCGCCGACAATGAAACCATCGACGGCGTGACCCTGCCCAGCTATCGCGGCGACATCATCAACGGCATCGAGTTCACCCCCGAGGCCCGCATCCCCGATCCCGACCGCATGCTGCGCGCCTACAATCAGTCGGCTTCGACGCTGAACCTGCTGCGCGCCTTCGCCCAGGGCGGCTATGCCGACCTGCACAAGGTGCATCAGTGGACCTTGGGTTGCGTCGAAGGCTCGTTGCAGGGCAAGCTGTACCAGGAAATGGCCAATCGCCTGTCGGAAACCCTGGCTTTCATGGAAGCCTGCGGCATGACCAGCGAAACCACCCCGCAGATCCGCGAGACCGAGTTCTTCACCTCGCACGAAGCCCTGCTGCTGCCCTATGAACAGGCGCTGACCCGGGTCGATTCGACCTCGGGCGACTGGTACGATTGCTCGGCCCACATGCTGTGGATCGGCGAGCGCACCCGCCAGCTCGATGCCGGCCATGTGGAATTCCTGCGTGGGGTCAAGAACCCCATCGGCTTCAAGGCCGGCCCCGGCATGTCCGGCGACGACCTGCTGAAGTTGATCGACGCCCTCAACCCGGAAAACGAGCCGGGCCGTCTGACCGTCATCACCCGCATGGGGGCGGAAAAGATCGAGGAAAAACTGCCCGCTCTGGTCCGCCATATCCAGCGTGAGGGCCGTTCGGTGGTGTGGTCGTGCGATCCCATGCACGCCAACACCGTCAAGGCCACCACCGGCTACAAGACCCGCGAATTCGACCGCATCCTGGCCGAAGTCCGCGCCTTCTTCGCCGTGCACAAGGCCGAGGGCACCCATGCCGGCGGCGTCCATTTCGAGATGACCGGCCAGGACGTCACCGAATGCGTCGGCGGCATGCGCGCCGTCACCGAAGCCCGCCTGGGTGATCGCTACCATACCCATTGCGACCCGCGCCTGAACGCCAATCAGGCGTTGGAATTGGCCTTCCTGATCGCCGATCAGCTGAAGACCGAACGCCTGAATGGCCAAGCCATGCAGCGCGTTATCGCTGGCTGATCCATTATCGCTCCCCCCCGGTACAGCCGGGGGTGGAGCGATTCTTTATCTTGGGTTAACGAAAATATTGCCTCGGTCGCACCGCCGGGCCTATGGTGTTGCCGTCAATGACGATGGCAACAAAAGGATGGTGCCATGTCGGGGATCAGGCAAAATCTGCGCAAGATATTGATCGGGCTGGTGTTTTTCAGCCTGCTGGCGGTTGTCGCCGCCCCCGCTTCCCACGCCGCGGCCAGCCGCGCCACCGCGGTGCAGCCGCCGCGCCAGGGCTTGGCCGATCTGATCCGCAAGCCGACAAAAAAGCCGGAACAAACACGAATTGCCAGCCGACAAGACGAGTTGCCCCGCCCGCTGTCGTCGGTCGGGCTGCTGCGCTGACCTAAGCTTTCGTCCATCTCGATACAGCGTGATTCTGATCTATTTGTTGAGAACACGAGTCAACAATTCCTGGGAGGACAGGCATGAGCATTTCCATTGGGAACCTGCGCGCCACCGCATCCTGGAACCGTACCAGCCGTTTCTGGCTGGCCTGGCCGCAGGCCACCGGCCATCGGGACCACGACGATGCCGCCCGTGACGACAGCATTGCCCTGGCGCAATTGCTGGCGGTCCACGCCCCGGTGACCATGGTGGCCACGCCCATGGACGTGGTGCAATGCTCGTTGCAGATGCCCGCCGGGGTGATGACCTTGGCCGCCGATGCCGGCTCGTCCCTGTTGGCGACACAGCCGGTGTGGCTGGCCGATGCTGCCGGAACGGTTCTGGCCGGGGTGGCCAGCGACAGCTTGGCCGGGCGCGATCTGGCCCAGGCCGCCGGGGTGCAGGTGGTCGATCTGCCTGCCGGCTGGCAGGGCGATCTGATCGAGACCGACGGCGAGGGCACCGCCATGGTGCTGGCCCGTCTGGCCGAAGGGTTGGTCGGTGGTCGGGTCGAGGCGGAACGCCTGCTGGCGGAAAAGTTGGGGATCATGCAGGTGATCTGGCTGAACGACCCGGGGGCGGGGCGGGTGCCGGCGCGTTATCTGGCCCCCGGCGTGGTGGCGGTGCCCGGTGGTCACGATGCCAACCATCCGGCCTTTGCCGCTTTGTCGGCCAATCGCGATCTGCTGCGTGCCGCCTCGGACCGGGTCGGGCGCAATTTCAAGGTTCTGGATTTGCCGTGCCCCAGCCGGCAGCGCGGCTGCTATTCCGACTGCATGGTCGCCGGTGATCTGGTGGTGGTGCCGGAATTCGAGGAAAGCCGCGATGCCCAGGCCTTCGCCCAGGTGGTGGCGGCATTGCCCGATTCGCGGGTCATCGCCTTTCCCGCCACCCACCTGGCCGGGCCGGGAAATGGTTTGGGCCGGACCGTCCTGGCCCAGCCCAAGATGAACTGATATTTGTAAACCTAATGCAGCTCGGCCCGGATTTTCTGGCGCAGCACGTCGATGGGGACCAACTCGTCGCCCTGCTTCAGGTGCCAGAAGGTCCAGCCGTTGCAGGCCGGGGCGTTCTGCACCAGGGCGCCCACCTTGTGGATGGAACCGCGATGGTCGGCGCTGATCAGGGTGCCGTCGGCGCGCACCTTGGCGGTCAGGCTGTCCTTGCCGTTGCCGTAGAGCACGGTGCCCACTTCCAGCAGGCCGCGCTCGACCACGGTGCCGAAGGGCACGCGCGGTTCCGACTTCTTCGACGGCGTCGATAGCAGCGACAGCTCCGACACCGGGCGCACCTTGCTGATGCGCTCCTGTGCCGCCTTGATGTAATCGGGATCACGCTCGCAGCCGATGAAATGGCGCTTCAGCTTTTTCGCCACCGCGCCGGTGGTGCCGGTGCCGAAGAACGGGTCCAGCACCACGTCGCCGGGTTTGGTGGTGGCCATCAACACCCGGTACAGCAGCATTTCCGGCTTTTGCGTCGGATGCACCTTGGTGCCGTCATTCTTCAGCCGCTCCGATCCGGTACACAGCGGGATGGTCCAGTCGCTGCGCATCTGCAAATCGTCGTTCAGGGCCTTCATGGCTTCGTAGTTGAAGGTATAGCGGCTTTCCGCCGATTTGGCGCACCAGATCAGGGTTTCATGGGCGTTGGTGAAGCGGGTGCCGCGAAAGTTGGGCATGGGGTTGGATTTGCGCCAGACGATGTCGTTGAGCATCCAAAAGCCCAGATCCTGCAAGCTGGCGCCGACGCGGAAGATGTTGTGGTAGCTGCCGATCACCCACAACGCGCCGTCATCCTTGAGCACGCGGCGGGCGGCGGCCAGCCAGCGGCGGGTGAAGTCGTCATAGTCGCGGAAGCTGTCGAAACGATCCCAATCGTCATCGACGCCGTCGACGCGGCTGTTGTTGGGGCGCAGAAGCTCGCCGCCCAACTGAAGGTTATAGGGCGGGTCGGCGAAGACCAGATCCACCGATTTGGCGGGCAGGGCTTCCATTTGGGCGATGCAATCGCCCTGCAAGATGGTGTCGAGTGGCAGTGTCATTCGACTACTTTGAGTCAAATGCCAGAGTCCGTCAAGAACCTATTGGAATCAATGAATTCTTAACTATTGGGCCACAGCCACCGCCAAGTCCTGCGCCGATTGCTCGAGGAAGGCGAAGACCTGATCGGCGGGCATGGGCCGCGCCACCAGATAGCCCTGGGCCTCGTCGCAATGGTGGTGATGCAGCAGGTCTTTTTGCCCGTGATCCTCGACCCCTTCGGCCACTACCCGCAAATTCAGCGAATGGGCAAGGCCGACGATGGTGGAGACCAGCATGGTGTCGCGGGAATCGGTGCCGATATCGCGCACGAACGAGCGGTCGATCTTGACCGAATTGACCGGCAGCGCCTTCAGATAAGACAGCGACGAATAGCCGGTGCCGAAATCGTCGATGGCCAGACTGACCCCCAAGGCGGTCAATTGTTCCAGAATACTGGTCTGTCCCAGGCCGGCTTCCATGGCGAAGCTTTCGGTGATTTCGAGGACCAGCATGTTCGCCGGCAGGCCGGTCTGGGCCAGGATACCGGCGACCAGGGTGGGCAGGTCGGGGTTTTTCAGGTCAAGGCTGGACAGATTGACCGCCATGGTCACCGGATAGCCGCGCGCCAAGCATTGCACCCCCATGGTGCAGGCCTGTTCCAGCACCAGAAGGTCGATTTGGGTGATCAGCCCCAGTTCCTCGGCCAGGGGAATGAAATCCATGGGTGGGATCAGGCCGAGACTGGGGTGGTCCCAGCGTACCAGCGCCTCGAAACCGGCGATGTCGCCGCCCCTTAATTGCAGCTTGGGCTGGTAATAAACATGGAAGGCGCGGGAATCGATGGCGCCGCGCAGCGCCCCTTCCATGTCCAGCCGGCGTTCCTGGCGCAAGGTCATGTCGGCGGCATAGAACTTGTAGCGGCCCTTGCCTTCGGCCTTGGCCTGGTACATGGCGGTGTCGGCGTGCTTCAACAGCGTTTCGGCGTCGTTGCCGTCGATGGGGTGCAGGCTGATGCCGATGCTGGAGCCCACATAGACCTCGCGGCCTTCCAGGATGAAGGGGGCGGCCAGCGAGGTCAGAATCTTGTCCGCCACTGGCACCACGTCGTTGATTTCATCCAGGCGTTCCAGCACCAGGGCGAATTCGTCGCCACCCAGACGGCAGATGGTGTCGGATGAACGGGTGCAGGCCTTCAGCCGCCGCGCCACTTCCACCAGCAGCGAATCGCCGGCGCGGTGGCCGATGGTGTCGTTGACCTTCTTGAAGCCGTCCAGGTCCAGGAACAGAACGGCGATCTTGCGCCGTTCGCGATTGGCCAGGGTGACGGCATGGCCGAGACGGTCGCGGAACAAGGCGCGGTTGGGCAGGTCGGTCAGCGGGTCGTAATGGGCCAGATGCTCGATATGCTGCTGGCTTTCCACCTGGGCGGTGATGTCGGTGAAACTGGCGACGTAATAGCGCGGGCGATCCCGGCCCGGTTCCATCAAGGCGGCGATGTTTTCGCGAGCGACGAAGATGGAGCCGTCCTTGCGTCGGTTCTTCAATTCGCCCTGCCACGACCCGGTGGACAGCAGCGATTGCCACATCTGGGCGTAGAAGTCGTCGTCGTGGTGATAGGACCGCAGCACATTGGCCTTGTGGCCGATCACTTCGTCGGGCTGATAGCCGGTCAGCTTGGTGAAGGCCGGGTTGATGCGGACGATGGTGCCGTCGCCGGTGGTGACCACCAGCGCTTCCAAGGCATTGGCGAAGACGTGCTCGGCCAACCGGTTTTCATCCTCGACCCGGGCCTGTTCTTCCAGCCGCGCCAGGGTGCGGCGGGTGACGAAGACCAGCGCGGCCAATCCCACCAGCCAGACCAGGGCATGGGTGACGACGATGGCGCCCAGCGCCTTTTTCTCGGCGGCGAGGAAGGGCTGCAAGGGTACGGAAACGCTGACCGCACCGCGCACCGTGCCATTGGCGAGGCCCAGGTGCCCGTGACACTTCTGGCAGCTTTCCTGCATGATGAAGGGGGCGATCAGACGCAGATAGGGGGCGCCGTCGATGGTTGCCCGCTCGATGATTTCCTTCGCCGTGCCGTCGGTGAACGCGCGGATGGCCTGGGCTTCCCAGGGATCGGCCTTGTTTTCCGGGTTCAGATAAACCTCGCCGACGATCCGGCCCTTGATCCCGTACATGGAATCATAGTCCTGCATCATCTGCCGCAGCATATAAGCCGGGTTCATCAAGGTCAGGGTGCGGCCATCGGTGGTGGTCAGGTCGCGGTCGGGAAGGTGGCTCATCCACGGGCTTGGCGGCGTCCGCTCGTCGGGGATGACGTAAACGCCGCCGTGGGACGAGGCCCATTGGCGATAGGCCAAATCCTTGTTGAAGGCGGATCGGGCCGAGCCCACGGCCAAGTCGCCGGTCAAGGCGGTCTGTCGGTCCAGGTTCAACCAGGCCGATCCGCCGATCAGCAGCGTCCACACCCCAAGCAGGATTGCTGCATAGCGCAAAACCATGGGGCGAAAAGCACCAGTGGAAGTATTGCTTTGCGTATTCACTTTAGTTTGTCTTCCGTACCCCGATGAAAGACATTAACACCGCAAAAAGAATACGGGTATGGAAATATGATGCCTGTAACTTATAGCAATTGAAATTGCGCGACTGGAGCGAAGCTGGTGCGGTGATGCGGGGTTGGCCCCAGCCGTTTCAAGGCCTCCATATGGGCCTTGGTGCCATAGCCGGCATTGGCGGCCCAGCCATAGCCGGGAAAGTCCAGATCCAGGGCCGTCATCAGGCGGTCGCGGAATACTTTGGCGATGATTGAGGCGGCGGCGATGGACAGCGATTTGGCGTCGCCGCCGATGACGCAATGGGCCGGGCAGGGCAGGGGCGGCGGGCGGTTGCCGTCGACCAGGGCATGGTCAGGGACCGTTCCCAGACCATCGACGGCGCGAGCCATGGCCAGGAAGGTGGCCTTCAGGATATTGAGACGGTCGATTTCCTCGACACTGGCCTGGGCGATGGCGAAGCGGCAATGCTGGCGGATCAGGATGTCCAAATGCTCTCGCTTTTTCGCGCTCAGTTTCTTGGAATCGTCCAGGTGTGCCGCCAATTCCGCCGGCAAGGTGGCGGGATCGATGATGATGGCCGCTGCCACCACCGGACCGGCCAGCGGTCCGCGACCCACTTCATCGATACCGGCGACCATGCCGCCCAGGGCGGTTTCCAGCGACAGATCAGGCATCGTCGGACTTCTTGCGCTGGATCAGCCGACTGGCGATACGGGCCTCGCGGCCGAAGGCCTGGGCCAGCATGTCGTACAGGCCGACGGCGCCGGTTTCGGCGGCCGTGTGCAGGCGGCGCATGGCCAAAAGCCACAATGGGCTAAGCACCAGCGACAGCACGGTGACCGCCACCACCAGCTTGGTTTCGGTGCCGGTGATCAGCTTGGCCGCCTTGCCGACCTCGGCCAGCAGAAAGGAAAACTCGCCGATCTGGGCCAAAGATACGCCGGCGACGAAAGAGAGCCGCCAGTCCTGACGCAACAGCCGGAGCGCGGCGACGTTGAGAACGGTCTTGAACACGGTGACCATCAGCAACAGCGTCAGAACCTGCCCCAGATTCTTCCAGATGAAGCGGATATCCAGCAGCAAGCCGATGGACAGGAAGAACACCATCAACAATACGCTTTGCACCGGTTCAGCGCTTTTCAGGATGGCTTCGCGCTGGGTCGAATTGCCGATGACCACCCCGGCGAGAAAGGCACCATAGGCCGGCGACAGATCCATCAGCCCCGACAGGGCGGCGGCGCCGAAACACCAGGCCAGCGCCGTCAGCGGCCCCAATTCGCCGCTTTTGGCCAGCCGGCTGGTCACCGGCAGGCGAATCCGCTTCCTGACCAACAGCCAGAACAGACCGGCCAGGAAGGCGACCGAGAACACCACCTTGGCCACGTCCAACGGCACGATGCCCTGGCGCTGCATGCTGCCCAGAAACAGCATCATCGGCACCACCGCCATGTCCTGGGCGATCAGAATGCCGACGACGGTGCGGCCCACCGGCTTGTCCAGATCGCCGGAACTTTCCAGCATCTTGATGACCACGGCGGTGGACGACACCGCCACGGCGAAGCCCAGCACCATGGCCAGGCCGAAGCTCCAGCCCATCAGGTGGCGGAACAGCAAGGCGGCGCCCACCGATCCGGCGATCTGGATCAAGGTGGCGACCACCGCCACCTTCCAGCCCTGGATGAAGCGGCGCAAATCCAGCTCGATGCCGATGACGAACAAAAGCATCAATACGCCGAATTCGGCCAGGGTCGAGACGGCGTCGGGGTTGCTCACCAGTTTCAGCCCCGACGGCCCCAGCACCACCCCGGCCAGGATATAGCCGACGATGGCCGGCTGGCGCAGCCGGGTCATGATGACGCCGCAGGCCAGGGCGGCCAGGGCGACGATGGCGGCGTTGGTCAGTTCGGGGTGATGCAGTTCCATGGGCTGGGTTTTAACATGAAGACAGTGGCGGGATTATGTCATTTCTCGCCGATTTCCGGGGCCAGCAGCACATGGGCCATCAGCCGGTCCACCGGGCTGAAATCGTCGGTCAGGTCGGGCACCCGGGCTTCTTGCACCTTGGCCCGGACCTGATCACCCCGCAGCCGCAGCCAATGGCGGTAAAAGAAGCGGTTGGAGCGCAGTATGGCGGTGTCGCTGGCCCGGTCCGAGGCCAGCACCAGATAGGTGATGCGCTCGCCTTGGGCCATCTCGTCGCCGTCCACCCACACTTCGACGGCGGCGAAATCGTGGGCCAGGGTTTGCAACAGGGCGAACAGAAAGCGCGGTTCGTGCCGGGCCTCGATGACGTTGATGGCATAGAAACCACCCGGTTTCAGCCGGGCGGCGATCTCGGTGTGAAATTCGCGGGTGACCAGATGCGGCGGGATGCCGATATCGTGGAAGGCATCGCCGAACACCACGTCGAATTGCGGTACGCGCGGCAGCGATTGCAGCGCCAGCCGGGCGTCGCGGTGATCGACGATCACGCCCTTGGCATCGGGTGCCAGCCATAATCTGTCCTGGGCGATGCGGGTGACCTGGGGGTCGATCTCGGCCACATGCAGATGCGGGCGGGCGAAGCTTTGGCTCCAGGCGCGCGGCAGGGTATAGGCGCCGCCGCCGATGAAGAAGGCGTCCAACCGGTCGCGGCCAAAACGCCGTGCCGCCATCTCGTCGCTGAAATGCAGATAGGACGAATGAAACAACGTCGGCTGGGCGCGATCGTTGATGCCGTGGCCCAGATGGTCGAGCACCAGAACGGCGCTGTCACGCCCGCTTTGGCCGCTGAAATCCTCGACCCGCAGGCAGTAATAATCGCTTTCCACCGCGCAGGGCGAGGCCAGGGCCTGGGGGATGGCGGCCAGGGCGGTTGCCGTCACCACCAATCCACCCAACAGGGCGACGAATGCGCGGCGCTGTCCGGCCAGCAGCGCCAGGGCCAAGGCGGTGTACAGCCCGGCCACCGACAGCACGGTGCCGACCGAGCCGATCAGCGAAATGAATACGTAGCCGGCGGCCAGGGTGCCGAGGATGCTGCCCGCCGCCCCCAGCGCGTACATGCGACCGATGGTGCGCCCGGTGTGGGTGGGGTCGGTATCCACCGCCAGCTTGGTCAGGATGGGCGAGACGATGCCGGCGAACAGCGACGGCAGCAGGAACAATCCCGCCGACAAGGTGACGATGGCGGTTACCGGATGGATGCCCACGGCCAGCAAGGGCGCCGCCCCCAGGCGCAGCAGCGGCAAGGCGGCGACGCTGGAAAGCGCCGCCAGGGCCAGGGCGATGCCGGCGCGGCGTCGCGCGGTGGCGGCGGGCAAGGTGCCTTCGGCCAGCCGCCCGCCGATCCAGTGGCCGATGGTCAGCCCGGCCAGCACCACCGAGATGATGGCGGTCCAGGTATAAAGGCTCATGCCCACATAGGGCGCCAACAGCCGCCCGGCGACGATTTCCAGCACCAAAGCCGCCGCCGACGACAGGAACAGCACGGCACCGTAAAGGAGCGACAGAAAAAAGGATGGCTTTGCTTGCATGGGCAATTAAAAACCAGGGGAAAGCGGGACGGAAAGACTATATCATCAAATCATCATAAAGCAGGGGGCAACCATGCGTGTGCTGGCTTTTGTGCTTTTGGCCCTGGTGCTGGCGGCTCCGGTCGGCGCCGCCGAGACGTCGTTTGCCGATCCGAAACCCAGCTGGGACAATCCGCGCAAGGTGGTGCTGCAATTGACCGTGGACGAAAACCGCCACGTCAACAATGTCCTTTATAACGCCATCAACATCCAGAAATTCTATGGTCAGGACAACGTCAAGGTGGCGGTGATCGCTTTTGGTCCCGGCGTGCGGGCGCTGCTGAAGACGGACAGCAAGGTGGCGGAGCGGATCGCGTCGCTCAAGGATTACGAGGTTGAATTCGTCGCCTGCGGCAATACCCTGGACACCATGGGCAAATCGGCTGCCGACTTGCTGCCCGGTATCGCGGTAGCGCCCTATGGCATCCCCGAGATCATGGAACGGCAATTGAAGGGGTGGCAGGTGATTGCCCCTTGATGGGAGGAAGCATGAAAGCGTGGGCACTGGCTCTGTGGGCCGCCTTGACCCTGTTGGTGTCGCCGGCCCTCGCCGACGGCAAGTATCAGGCCAAGATGAACGACGATGGGCTTTACCATCAGGACTGGTTCATCAACTCGTTTTTGGACCTGAAAGAGGACATGGCCGAGGCGACCAAGGCCGGCAAGCGTTTCGCCATCATCTGGGAACAGAAGGGCTGCCCCTATTGCCGCGATGTCCATACGGTGAATTTCGCCGATGACAAACTGCGCGAGTGGATCAAGGGCCGCTATCACATCTTGCAGCTGAACCTGTGGGGCGACCGCGAGGTAACCGATTTCGACGGCCAAGTGCTGCCGGAAAAGGAACTGGCCCGCAAGTACCGCGTCAATTTCACTCCCACCATTCAGTTTTTCCCCGAGACAGCGGCGGAAACCCAGGGCAAAAAGGGCGAGGCGGTGGAAGTGGCGCGCATGCCGGGTTATTTCCGCAATTTCCATTTCCTCGCCATGTTTGAATATGTCTGGGACAAGCGTTATGCCAAGGGTCAGGATTTCCAGCGTTATATCCTGGAAAAGTCGACGCAATAGTCTGATCGGCGGCGTGCTGGGGCTGGCGGCGCTGCTATGGGCGGTGCCGGCCTGGGCCAACCAGTTGCGCATCCTGACCTGGGCCAATTATCTGTCGCCTCAGGTGGTCGCCCGTTTTCAGCAGGAAACCGGCATCAGCGTCACCGTCGACACGGTAACCAGCTATACCGCCATGATCGCGCCGCTTCTGGCCGGCAATCAGGTCTATGACGTGGTGTTTCCCGCCGATTTCCAGGTCACCGAACTGGTGGCGCAAGGATTGCTGGAACGGGTCGGGGTCGACCGTCTGGCCAATTTCTGGAATGTGGATGACGTCTGGCGCGCGCGCGCCTTCGATCCGCGCAACGAATACACCATTCCCCATGTCTGGGGCACCACCGCCTTTGCCGTCGATACCGCCGTCTATGGCGGCAACATGGATTCCCTGCGTCTGGTGTTCCAGCCGCCGCCGTCCCTGGCCGGGCGCATGGCCGTGGTCGACAGCGGCTTCGACATGGTGCAACTGGCTCTGGTGTGGCTGAAATTGCCGCGCTGCTCGACCCAGGCCGACAACATCGACAAGGTGCGGGATCTGTTGCTGCCCATCTTGCGGCGGGTTGCGGTGGTCGGCTCGGATCGGATCGTTCAGGACATGATCGACGGTCGCTATGCCCTGGCGGTGATGTGGAACGGCGATGCACTGATGGCACGCAAGCGGCGGCCAAGCCTGCGCTATGCCAATCCGGTGGAAGGGTCGCTGGTGTGGAGTGACGTCATTGCCGTCGCCAAGGGCGCGCCCAACCGGGCCGGCGGTCAGGCTTTCCTGTCGTTCATGATGCGGCCCGAGATCGCCGCCCAGCAAAGCAATTTCAACGGTTACGCCAATATGATCCGGGGCGCCGAGGCGTTCATGGACCCTGGTCTGCTGAATGCGCCGGAAATTATCACGCCGCCGTCTTCGGCCCTGGATTTCTTCACCCATTGCGGCAACGGCGCCGAAACACAGCAGGAAGCCATCTGGAGCGCGCTTTTGCGCGAGGCGGGAAAGTAACTCCCTAGCCCAGGCTTTGGAACGCCGGCACGCTTTGCAGCAGCCAGTTGCCGACGACATTCATATTGCCCGACAGGATCAGCAGGCCGGTGACGATCAGCAGGGCGCCGATGATCAGTTCAACCACGCGCATATGGCGGCGGAAGCGGGTCAGGAACGACATGAACGGGCGGGCGGCGGCGGCGGCCAGCAGGAAGGGCAGGCCCAGCCCGGCGGCATAGGCCCCCAACAGCGCCGTGCCATACCAGACGCTGTCGCCGCCGGCGGCCAGCATCAGGATGGTGGCCAGGATGGGGCCGACGCACGGTGTCCAGCCGAAGGCGAAAGCCAAACCCAGGACGAAGGCGCCGACCAGTCCGGCCGGGCGTTGCTGCACGTGCAGGCGCTTCTCGAAATTGAGGAAGGCGATGCGCAGCACGCCCATGTAATGCAGGCCGAAGACGATGATGACCAGACCAGCGGCCACCGACAGCCAGCGCATGTTGTCCATGATCACCCGGTTGAGCGCCGAGGCCGAAGCCCCCATGGCGATGAACACGGTGGAAAAGCCCAAGACGAAGGCGATGGCGGCGGCCAGCACGCCGCGCTGGCGCCGTTCCGTCAACTGATCCAGACCGACCCCGCCCAAAAAGCACAGATAGGCCGGGATCAGCGGCAAGACGCAGGGACTGAGAAAGCTGAGGGCGCCGGCACCGAAGGCGCCGGCGAAACTGACGTCGAAACCGTTCATGTTCAGCCGCCCATCACCTGAACCGCCCGGTTGCCGTCGAACTTGACGCTGGGGTGTTTTTGCAGCCAGCCGGCGACCACATCCCACACCGGCGGGCCCTGGGTGCCTTCGTTGACGCTGGCCCAGCCGGACACCACGTAGGACTTGCCGGCCTCGATCTTCTCGCCGGTCTTCAGCAAGGTCATGGCGCTGATGCGGCTGCCCATGGGCTTGGTGATGTCGATGCGATAGCCCATGCCGCCGACCCGGACCATGTCGCCGCCTTGCTGATAATAGGGATCGGGGTTGAACAGATTGTCGGCGACGTCTTCCAGGATATCCTTGAGCAATTGTCCGGTCATGTCCGAGCGATAGGCGTTGGGATAGGTGATGGCGGTCTGGTTGTAGACGTCTTCCATGGTGATGTCGGAACCCGGCGGCAGGCTGGAGCCCCAGCGGAAGCCGGGCGACAGCGAAATCTGCGCCTCGCGTTCGTCCAACAGCGCCTGACAGATCAGGTCGTCGAAGGTGCCGTTGAAATTGCCGCGCCGGTACAGAAGCGATTCGGTGCGCGCCAGCTTGCGGCCCAGAACCTCGGCGTGGGGGGCGCGGATCTTGGCGATCAGCGTCGCCATTTCGGTGTCGGGGGTAATGGCGTCGGAAAACACCGGCATCAGCTTGAAGGCGTAGTTGACCACCTTCTTGTTCTTCACCTCCAGGTCGAGGCGGGCGAGGAACTTGCCGTGCGAGCCCGAGGCCACCAAAAGCGTGTCGCCCACCTTGACCACGCCGGGGATGGCGTCGTGGGTGTGCCCGGTCAGCAGCACGTCGATGCCCTTGACCCGTCCGGCCATCTTGCGGTCGACGTCGAAACCGTTGTGGCTGGCCACCACGATCAGTTCGGCACCGGCGGCGCGGGCGGCATCGACCCGTTTCTGCATGTCTTCGTCACGGATGCCGAAGCTCCATTTGGGCATCATGTAACGGGGATTGGCCACCGGGGTATAGGGGAAGGCCTGACCGATCACCGCGATCTTGACGCCGCCCTTTTCGAAGGTGGCGGTGTGGGGGAAGACGTCTTCCTCCCATTCGGTGTCCTTGACGTTTTGGGCCAGGAACGGGAATTTCAGCTTGGCCACCAATTCCTTGACCCTGGCCTCGCCATAGGTGAATTCCCAGTGCGGCACCATGACGTCGACGCCCAGCAGGTTCATGGCGTCGACCATGTCCTCGCCCTTGGTCGCCAGCGAGGTATAGCTGCCCTGCCAAGTATCGCCGCAATCCACCAGCAAGGTGTTGTCGGGGCGCTGGGCGCGGATGGCCTTGATCAGGGTGGCCATGCGGTCCAGGCCGCCGACCCGACCATAGGTCTTGGCCAGGGCAGAGAAATCCTCATGGGTCAGGGCATAGGCCTGCGGGCTGCCGGCCTTCAGACCATAGGCCTTGAGGAATTCCTTGCCGCTCAGATGCGGCACCAGACCGCGGGCGGCACCCACCCCCAGATTGACCGATGGCTCGCGGAAATAAAGCGGCATCAGCTGGGCGTGGATGTCGGTGAAGTTCAGCAGCGTCACCTGCCCCACCGGCTTCATCTCCAACAGGGAAGCCTGGGTGATGTCCTGGCGGGCGCTGGCGCGGGCCAGGGGCGCACCCCCGGCAAGCACGGCGGTGGCGGCGGCCACCTGCAAGAAATCGCGGCGGGTCAGCATGGGCGTTCATCCTGGGGGGGAGTGGCGGGGAAGGGGGCAGCCTTCCCCGCCAGAGGTCATTTGCGGACAGCCGGGCTTTCGACCCGCAGACCGTTGGCACGCCATGTGGCGTACATTTCAATCACGGTGTTTTCCAGGGAATCGACGGGATAGGGCTCGGCCCGGACTTCCTCGAAACAGCCGCGGATACGCTTTTGCGCGCTGCCCAGGGTCTGCCATTTCAGCCGGTACTGGGGAAAGCCGTTGGGCATGCCCTGGCTCAGCAATTCAGAGCGCATGTGCAGGCCCGACAAATCCTCGTGGCAATGCTTGCAGGCGATGTCGCTCATGCCGCGGCGCTCATAATAAAGTCGCCGGCCCATGTCGAAGTAAGGCGCCGCCGGTCCATCGGTCTGCACCGCCAGCGGCATGCCGCGCGACTGGTGCTTCACATAGGTGGCCATGGCGTTATAGGGCTTGGAATCGAACTTGTAGGCATCGGCGCCCATGCGTTCGGTGCGGCACTGGTTGATCTTCTGTTCCAGCGTCAGCAGCATGTTCGCGTGCGGGTCGAAGCGGGGATAGACGGTGCCCACCCCCTTCATGCTTTTTTCCGCCTCGCCGTGGCAATCCTTGCACGACTTGCCGGCCTTGCCTTCGGCCTTGGACCACAGCTTCTTGCCGTCCTCGACCCACAAGAAGCCGGGATTGCTGAAATCGTCATCCTGCATGGCCCGGGTTTCCGGCTCGGCGAAGGTATAGCCCGAGCGCTTGTCGCCGGCCATATAGGGGGCCATCTTCGGGTCCTTGGGGTCGAAGGGCGGGTCCGCCTGGGCGACCGGGCTGGCGGCCAGGGCCGCCAGGGTCGCCGCCATCATCATCTTGCGCATGGGCCTTCCTCCGGCGTGACGTCACGCCACCGTGATCTGTTGCGAGGCGGCATAGACCTGGCCGTCATCGTCGTGCCATTTCAACTCGACGGTGCCGCTTTCGGTGGCGGTCAGGAAGAACGAGCAATAGGGATTGGCCGACACCGCCGCCGCCCAATCGGACCAGAACACCTGCTTGCCGTTATAGGTGACGGTGAACTTGTTGATGATCTTGCGCGGGATCGGCTTGCCGTCCTTGTCCTTGCGCTGACCGGATTCCATGTCGTGGTCGATGGTGGTCTTGACCTCGAACACTTCGCCCTTGGCGGCGGAGGCGGGCATCTTGACGCGGGGAGTGGGCATTGTTTCGTCTCCTCAGAACTGAACTCAGCCGCCGCAGCCGCCGATGGTGACCTTGATTTCCTGCGACACCTGCCAGGCGGTGCCGTCCGACAGCAGCGCCACCGCCTGCACGTTCTGGGTCTTGCCCAGACGCATGCGCATGGACACTTCCGCCTTGCCGGTGGGGGTGAAATAGAAGCTGGCCACGCCCGGGCTGGGGTTGCCGTCGGCCATGACATGGATGGCCTTGACATAGCTGGCTTCGGTCATCGGGCTGTCGACGGTGACGGTGAAGGGTACCGTGTTGCCGTTTTCGGCGATCTGCGGCAGCTTGATCTTGACCTTGCCGTCCTGCGGCTTGACGCCGCCGATCAGCTTGGAAACCATTTCATCTGCGGCGGCCTTGTCGGCCCGGGCCAGCTTGGGGGCCACCGCCATGGCGGCGGCGCCGGCGCCGATCCCGGCCAGCACGGTGCGGCGGTTCAGTTGGGACATGCCTTGCTTCTCCTGGTTTGAATAAAAGCTATTTCAGGGTGGCCAGATAGGCGACCACATCCTCGACCTCTTGCGCGGTCAGAACCGTTTGCCCCTTCAGGTTGGGCGGCAGCCGGTTCAGATCCTTCTTGAAGAAGGACGGCATGGGGGTGTCGGGGTTCAGCACCTTGGGGTCGGCGATGCGCAGGCGCAGTTCCGGCGGCTGAAGACGCGATCCCACCCCGGCCAGATCGGGGCCGACATCGCCGTGATCGGCCTGTTCGGGAATGGGCATGACATGGCACGACAGACACAGCCCCTTGCCGGCGGCAAGCTTGCGCCCGTTGACGGGGTCGCCGGCTTGGTCGGTCAGAGGCGCCAGACGCGAGACGTCGTAATAGCCCCGTTCGGGGGCTTTCTTTGGCGATGCGGCCTGGACCAGGACAGGCAGGGTCAACGCCAGGGCGACCGTGACGGCCCCCCAGGAGATGGGTTTGAGCATGGATCCTCCCGTGTGGCCATGTGGGCCTTGCATTCTTCAGCTTTGGCCGGCTTTAGTCTAGCCGGTCCTTTATATGCATAGTTCACGACTTTAATATATAAATCAATACTGATTCTATTGTGCGGGTGCGACCTGTAATATTGTGCAGGTGCACAATGGCGGAACCCGATGCCCGCAAGAAGCGCACAGCCTTGTCGAAGGTCAACGTCCATTCGTCATATCAGGCTTCAACCGGATGGTTTTCCGCCGTTCATTACGGGTAAAATACCCCCTGTATGAGCTGTCTGCTGGGGAGCGGACGGTGCCATCGGGGATCGGTTCGCCATGAGTATTTCTTCCGCCGCCACCGGTACTATTGCCGGCCAAGACAACGTCCTGACCATGGCGGTCCCCGACGGGGCACGGGCGGTGACCTTGCCGGCGGGCGCCAATCTGGCCGAGGCGCAGTTCATCCGCCATGGCGGCGATCTGGAAATCGTGCTGCCCGACGGGCGTCACATCGTCCTGCCCGATTTCTTCGATGGCTCCGGCTCTGTGTCCTTGACCACCGCCGACGGCCAGTCCCTGCCCGCCGATCTGGTGGCGCGGCTGGCCGGGCCGCTGGCGCCGGGGCAATTCGTCCAGGCCGACGGTGCCGGCGCCGGTCTGGTGCAGGTGGGCATGGTCGACAAGCTGAGCGGCACGGTCACCGTGCGCCATGCCGACGGCACCACCAGCACCCTGAGCGAAGGTGGGGCGATCTATCAGGGTGACGTCATCGAGACCAGCCCCAGCGGCGCCGTCGGCATCGTGCTGGCCGACCGCTCGACCTTTTCGCTGGGGACCAGCGGGCGCATGGTCATGGACGAGTTGGTCTATGACCCCAAGACCCAGGACGGCCACGCCAGCATGTCGGTGCTGAAAGGCACGTTCAGCTTTGTTTCCGGCCAGATCGCCCATGCCGGCCCCGATGCCATGCAGGTGCGCACCCCGGTGATGACCATCGGCGTGCGCGGCACCACCGTCGCCGGCCAGGTCGGCGATAACGGCCAGACCAGCGTCGCCCTGGTGGGCGACCCCAGCGGCGGCGTCGGCCAGATCACCTTGTCCAATTCCATGGGCACCCAGGTTCTGAGCCAGCCCAATTCCATGGTGTCAATCCAGTCGGCTTTCACCCCGTTCGCGCCGCCGGTCATCGTGCCGCCGGGGGTGATCGCCAGCACCTTCGGCTCGGCCATCAATTCGCTGCCGGTGCCGCCGGCGCAAAACAGCATGGAATGGAACACGGTGCCGGGTCAGAACCAGCCGGCACCGGTGCAGCAAATCCAGTCCCGCCCCGAGGCTGGGTCCACCATTCAGGTGGACAGCCCCAGCGGCAATACCCAGGTGACCCCTGCGGCACCACAGAATACCGCGCCGCAGGAGACGGCGCCGCAAGGTGCTGCTCCGCAAGAGAGCCAGCCGCAGGGCACGGCGCCACAGGAGACGGCACCGCAGAACACCACGCCGCAGGAAAAGGCACCCCAAGGTGGGACGGATGCCGGCGGTGACGGAGCAAAGGCGGCTGCCGCCACCGGGGCCGAGGCTGGTGCCAAAGCGGGAACGGGAACCGAAGCACCTGCCAGTACCGGTACCGGTACCGGGACCGGCACCGGCACAGGTACCGGAACGGGGGGCGTCACGGGAACGGGAGCCGAAACAGGCACGGGGGGCGGCGCTGGAACGGGTACTGGAACCGGCACCGGAACCGGAACCGGAACCGGCGGCAGCGGCACGGGAAGCGGAAGTTTCCCCTGGTACACCTCCAACCCGATCCCCGCCGGCAGTTCGGGCGGGCCGGTGGTGGTGACCACCATTTCCCAGGTCATCCAAACCACTTCGACCGCCAATGGCAGCGCGCAATCCTCGTCCACATCGGGGGCGGCGGCGACCGGCGGTGACGAAACATCGACATCGACGACAGCGGGTGGGACGTCCACCCAGCAGCAGGTCATGGCGTCGATTCAGCAGGCGGCCTCGGGCGATGTCCCGGTCGGCACCGGTGCCGGTGCCCAATCCACCAATGATTTGGTCAAGCAGGCCATTCAACAGGCGATCGGCGGCGGTACTATCGGCACCGGCACCACCGGCCCGTCCGGTTCGTCCAGCGGCGGCGTCAGCTCGGATCTGGGGCAAGATACCCAGACACCCAATACGCCCACCAACACGACGCCGACCACCACCAACGGGCGTCTGGTCGATGGCCCCATCTATAACGCCGAAGTATTTTTGGATGTGGATGGCGACGGCGCTTATGACAGCGGCGAGCCGGTCACTTTTACCGACGCCAATGGCTATTACACCCTGGCCGGTGCCGGCGCTTATCAGATCGTGGCCAAGCCCGGCGGCGTCGATACGGTCACCGGCCACGTCATCCAGTTCACCATGAAGGCGCCGGCGGGCTCGACCATCGTCTCGCCGCTCACCACCTTGGTGGCTGAATTGGGCGAGGCGGCGGTCAAGACCATGCTGGGGATCACGTCGCAGGCATCGCTGCTGACCACCGACCCCATGGCCAATCCCGATATCTATGCCGCCGGTGTGCAATTGGTGGCCACCATCAATGTGCTGAAGAACGGTTTGGGACTGACCCAGCAACAGGTGATGACCGCCATCACCAACACCATGAAGAATGAGACGACGCCCAGTTCCGGCTTTCTGACCGATGTCAGCAAGCTGGGGGCGGTGGTCTCCGCCACCGGGCAAACGCCGTCTTATACCCAAGCCGATTTTCTCAATCACGTCGCCCAGGCCTCCACTTCCGCCCGCAGCAATCCCAGCGATCCGGGAAACATCAATCCGGTGCCGACTTCGGGCGGCATCATCAGCGTCAACACCGCCGATGCCGCCAGCGTCGCCGCCAATATCGGGACATTGAAAAGTGGCGGGCTGACGAGCTTTGCCCTGACTTCGGGCACGGGGGTCGTCAGTGCCGCCGATGCCGATGGTGTCACCTTCACCTATCCCGCCAGCAGCACCGCCAGCATGGGGGTGTCGGACAACGCCGCCGCCATCGGCGCTTATGCCGACGGCTTCACCGGCATCAAATCCATCGCCGTCACCGGCAGCGGCATTGTTTATTATAGCAACGAAAAGTTCATCGCCCTCGAGGCCATCACCACCGGCGCCGACGATATGGGCGTGTACCTGGAAAACGGCGATTCGCTGGCCGGTTGGAGCTCCGCCGATTTCGCCAAGGTGTCGCAGGTCAAGATCGCCGCCGGCGCCACCGTCACCATGACCGCCGATCAGGTTAATCTGTTCGAACAAAATTCCATGTTCGGCTGGAGTATCACCAAGGAAGGTGGAGCCAAGCTTCATATTGCCATATCGGGCAACGTCTCCGGCATGTTGCTGGGCTCTGCCGATGAGTTCGTGCTGACCGGCGACGCCACCATCGCCCGCAACTTCTTTATCAGCAAGCCCATCAATAAGGGCGCCTTCAGCCTGACCGTCGATACTGGGAGCTATTCCCTGGCCGGTGTCGACCTCACCAATGCCGATGCGGTCAAGATCAACAACGTGGTCATCGATTTCCGCGACGGCGACGAGGTTCAGGCCAATTGGGCGGCCCTGACCGGGGCCGAGATTTCCACCTTCGCCTTGACCAGCGGTCGGCTGGAACTGACCGCCGCTCAGGCGTCCGACGTGGCGGTGAGCGTCAGCGGCGATGCCACTTTCTGGTTGGTCGATACGGGTGCCAATCTATCCGGCAAGCTGGGCTTGTATTCCGGCGTCACCGATTACCGGGTGATCTCGGGCGATCTGTCCATCGACGCCGCCGAAGCCTCGCTTCACGGCGCCCACATCACCCGCGCGGCGGGGGCCAATGTGGTGCTGGCGCTGGTGTCCGGGGATAACGCCACCGGGCTGACCGGCTTCAACCAGATCAGTCTGACCAGCGGCTATGCCTTTGTTCCCGGTGCGACGATTCTGGCCTTGGGCGCCAGCAACATCGCGCTGTCGGGCGGCGCCTTCCTCAAGGCGGTGGTGTCGGGCAATGTGGTCGGCAACGATTATTCCCCCGCCACCGTTTTGTACCTGTCCGGCGACGTCACCTTGAGCGTGGCCCAGCGTTTGGTCTATGACGACAACCAGATTTACGCCAACGGCTACAAGATGGCCCTGTCCGGGGTGTCCGGCGACGTCTCGACCGTGGATTTCTACAACATCACCGGTGTTTCGCTGTCGGGCGACGCAAGTTGGACCATGTCGCAGGAACTGGACCTGCAGGGGTTCGTCGCCACCATCACCGATAACGGCCATGGGGTCACCCTGACGGCGGTGCATGGCCTTTTCGAACTTGATCCGGCCAAGCTGTCCCATGTGGACAGCATGGTGCTGTCCGGCGAATTGTCCATCGAACTGGCCGATTATGCCGCTTTGCTGGACGACGGCATCGTTTTCGACGCCGGAACCGGCACCATCAGCCTGACCGCTGTTTCCGACGTGGTGGAACTGAATGCGGCGGAGCTGGGACTGGTCCATGCGCTGACCCTTTCCGGCGACACCACGCTGACCTTGGCCCAGTTCGACGCCCTGATGGACAATGAAGCGACCGTCGATGATGGCACCGGCACCTTTGATCTGACGGTTTCCGGCATTTCCGGCAGCTTGACCCTTTCCGACATCGCCCTGGGGGCCGTCGACGGGCTGGCCCTGTCGGGCAATCTGTCGCTGACCTTTACCCAGTTCCAGGATCTGTTGAGCCGGGGCATCACCTTCGACAAGGACACCTACACCCTGACGGTGACCGGGGTGTCGGGCGACCTGACCGGGCTGGACCTGTCGGCGGTGGACGCCATCGTCACCACCGGCACCGTCACCTTGTCGCCCGACCAGGCCAGCGGTCTGGACATCACCGGCAGCGGCTCGGTGGTCACCCAATACGATAACGCCTCGACCGGCGGCGACGAGACATTCCAGGCGGTGGCGGGAGAGCATCTGCAATTCCATGGCGGCATCGGCGATTATCGCTTCGATATGATCGACGGTGCTCTGGTCATCACCGATTTGCGCGATCAGGCCACCGCCGATTACGACGGCACCGACACGATCGAGGGCTGGGATCAGTTGGGTGGTCCCTTCGTCCTGCATTTTTCCGACGATACCGCCACCTTGACCTGCGACGGTGACCTCTATCTGACCTTTGGCAGCAGCGCCAATACGGTGCGTCTCGGCGGTATCTTCGATACGGTGCGGCTCGGTGACGGCAATGACCTGCTGGTGCTGTCCGAAGACCACCCGCTCACCGCTGTCCTTGATGGCGAAGGCGGTACCGATACCATCGTCGCCGATGGTGCCATCGATCTGACTGGGCGTT
Source organism: Magnetospirillum gryphiswaldense MSR-1 v2 (assembly GCF_000513295.1). Lineage (NCBI taxonomy): Bacteria > Pseudomonadati > Pseudomonadota > Alphaproteobacteria > Rhodospirillales > Rhodospirillaceae > Magnetospirillum > Magnetospirillum gryphiswaldense. Next base: position 2,203,955 of record NC_023065.1, on the reverse strand, counting down.
CGCTCAGCAGCTTCGAGGCCTTGAAGGGGAGCGGCGATCAGTCGTCGATCACCCTGAATGCCGCGCAATTAAGCAGCAAGACCGTCGACGGCGCCGATTCCGACCTCAGCGTGGTGGTGGCGGTCAGCGGCACCGCCACTTTGTCGTCCGATATCACCGTGACCAATTGGGCCGAGGGTGACAGCCTGATCTTCCGTGGACGCCGGGATCAGGCCGATATCATGGGCGGCACCAATGCCGCCGCCTTTTATGAAGTTTCCGGCGACGATCAGGCCAATGGCGGCACGTCCGGCGACACCTATGTGCTGGACGCGGGCGAGAATTCCGACGCCGCCTTTGGCGGCAACATCGTCATCACCGATGCGGGCGGCACCGATACCATCGACGTGCGCGTGCTGTCGGAGAACACCGGTAAGGATTATGCCTTCGACGGCGCCTTGCGGGTGGGCGACGATCTGGTCATCTATCTCGACCCCGCCGCCGGAATCGGCGGCGGCACCATCACCATCAACGATCATTTCAACGGCAAGGGGGTCGAGCGGCTGCAAACCGAAAGCAGCGGCGACGATATGTACGAGTATCTGGCCACCGGCCTGACCGGCACAGCGCTGGACGAAATGATCTTCGGCACCAACAAGAACGCCACGGTCGAGACGCTGACCGGCGGCGGCGGCCATGACCAGTTCTTCGGCGGCGGCGGCCTCGACAGCTTTGTCGGCGATGGCTTCGATACGGTGCATTACGGCGCCCTGGGCGGCTTCAACGCCGGCACCGGCGGTCTGGTGATGAACGCGGCCCTCGATGCCGCCGGCAACGGTGCCGCCACCCTCAATGACGGGTTGGGCGAATCGTGGACCCAGACCTATCAGGGCATCGGCGAAATCGTCGGCACCGATGGCGCCGATCAGCTTTATGGCTGGACCGCACCGGTGGGCGACCGCAAATTCACCCTGAACGGCGGACGCGGCAGCGATCATCTGATCGGCGGTGCCGGCACCATCGCCGATTACAGCGATGAATACAGGGTCGGCAGCAGCGGCATTCGCATCGACGTCAACAACGTCGCCGGAACCTATACGGGCACGGTGGTTACCAGTGCCGGCACCGATCTGACCGAGGGCATCCTGCATTTCGTCGGTTCCGCCTTCAACGACTGGTTCGAGGGCTCGGACGGCAACGAAACCTTCCAGGGCAATGGCGGTCGGGACACCATCCACGGCAATGACGGCTGGGATACCATCACCTTCTTCGAGACGGAAAACCACGGGGTGACCGTCAACCTGAACAACACCGGCGGCAATGACGGTTTCGGCGATTCCGACGATATCAGCGACATCGAACACGTTATCGGCAGCAAATACGGCGATGAGCTGAACGGTTCCAGCGGCGACGAGCGGTTGGACGGGCGCGACGGCGACGACACCCTCGATGGCGGCACAGGCGCCGACACCATCGTCGGCGGTGCCGGCCTTGACAGTCTGACCGGCGGATCGGGCAACGACATCTTCATCCTGGAAAATGCGTCGCAATCCACCGCGGCGGCCACCGACACCGTCACCGATTTCGGCACCGGTCAGGATCAGGTGTGGTTCACCGGGGCGGCGGGCTATGCCTACAGCACTGCGGTCAACGCCTCGGGCGCGGACAATCTGGCCGCCGCCATCGCCCTGGTCACTGCCGGTGTGGCCAACAACACCATCGCCTTCTTCACCTGGGGCGGCGACGGCTATCTGTACGTCAAGGGCGCGGGGAGCGGGACCAGCTTCGACCAGACCCTGATCCGGCTGCAAGGGGTGAGCGCTGCCCCTGCCCGCGACGGTGACGAGGTTTTCATCTCGACCGCCACCGCCACCATGGGCAACGACGAGATGTATGGCACCGCCGGGGCCGATTCCATTTCCAGCCTCGGCGGCAACGACACCATCTATGGTCTGGGCGGCGACGACACCTTGCATGGCGGGGCCGGCGACGACCTTTTGCATGGCGGTGACGGCAGCGACGTCATCTACTACACCGATTCCTCCCTGTCGGTGGCGGTCAATCTGGGCATGGGCACCGCGTCGGGCGACGAAAGCGGTTTCGACACCTTGACCAGCATCGAGGCGGTGGTCGGCTCGCAAGGCGCCGACACCATCATCGGCAGCAGCGCCAACGAAACCCTGGACGGCTATCACGGTGCCGATGAACTGACGGGCGGCGGCGGTGCCGATCTGTTCGTCATCAGCCACCCGGTGCAATCCAATCTGGCCAGCGGTTACGACCACATCATGGATTTCGGCACCGGCAACGACACTATCCTGTTGAAGGGGGCCGCCGGCTACACCTTGGAAACGGTGGCGGCCACGGGGGTAACCCTGGAACAGGCCGTCGCCAGTGTCGAGGCCCTGATGACGCCCGACAGCATCGCCTATTTCGAGTGGGAGGGCGGCGGCTATCTCTACGTCAGCGGCACCGGCAGCGGTTCGGTTGATTTCGGCGGCACCCTGGTCCAGATTCCGGTGCAGGCGGGGGCGGTCACCCTGAGCGGCGGCAACACCATCCTGGCCGCTACCGGGGCCAGTGTCGTCGCCGACATTCTGGTCGGGTCCGATGGCGTGGATGTCATCGACGCCCTGGCCGGTGACGACGACATCACCGGCGGGGCCGGTGCCGACATCCTGACCGGCGGCGCCGGTGACGACACTTTCCTTTATACGTCGGCCTCCGATGGCGGCGACGTCATCACCGATTTCACCGCCGGCGGCAGCGAGGATGCTCTTTCGCTGCAAAATCTGGTGTTGAACACGGTGTTCCAGCATGTGTCCACCAATGGCGTGGTTCATCCGCAAGCCGGCGTGGTGGTTCTTGACGATGTGGTTGCCAGCAACACCCACCTGCAAGCCGCCACGGTGGCGGCGAAGCTGAACGGTCTGTCCGGCGTGGGTCACGAGGAAACCGCCTTGTTGTTCGCCCTCTCCGATGGCAGTTCCACTGCCATCTGGAAATGGGCCGACAGCAATAGCTCGGCCCAGGCCGACAATGGCGAGCTGACCCTGATCGCCACCCTGACCGGGGTGCAGGCGTCGCAATTGACCTCTCAGGACTTCCTGGGCGCGGACACCTATTCGGATACGCCGACCAGCTCGGCGGATTTCCTGGTCGGCACCAGCGCCAAGGATGTGTTCGACGCCGGTGACGGCGACGACATCATCATCACCAATGGCGGTGAAGACACCGTCTCTTGCGGTGCCGGCAACGACATGGTTTATGCCCCGGCCACCGACCTGCCCGGCATGTCGATCAGCGGCGGCGGCGGTCTGGATACTTTGGTGGTGAGCGGATCGGGCACCGTGGACCTGACCGGACTGAGCTTCACCGGCATCGACGGCATATGGTTCCAGGGCTCGCAGCCCGGAACCAACCATATCAGCGCGGTCATCTTCGACGCGGCGTCCTTCGCCGCCAACATCCAGTCCATCGACCAGAACGGTCGGTCGTTCTTCCAACTGACCACCGGGGACGGCAACGGCGAAAACGAGATCGACGTGACCATCGACGCCACCGTCGGCGGTGACCTGAGCGCCATGTCGCTGGGCTTCATGCCGTGGATGGTTTCCAATCTGGTCATCGACGGCCAATCGGCCACCGAATCGCTGACCGCCTGGGTTCCGGGCGAGGGAATGTGCGCAGCCACGCTCTATGGCGGCAGTGCCGACGACGTGCTGAAAATCGGCGGGATGATCAGTGATTTCAAGGCGGTGGTGCGTGGCGGCGAGGGCGCCGACACCGTTGTCGTGACCGACGCCTATGTCAACCACAACGGCACCATTGATGGCGGCGACGGCATCGATGTTCTGACGCTGCAAGGCGCCAGCACTCTCGGTGGCGCTTTGGTCGAGAATATCGAGCTGATCGACCTGAGCGAGGCCGAGGTTGCCAACGGCGTCATCGATGCCTTGCAGGGCACGCACATCGACGGCGGCGGCGGTGCCAGCGATCTGACCATCCGCATGGCCACCTGCGCTTTCGACCTGTCCGCCATCGAGTTCGTGGATTGGGGCAATGACGACACGCTGACCGTGATCGGATCGGTCGGCAGCGACACCATCACCGGCACCTCCCATGACGAAACCATCAGCGGCGGCGTCGGCGTCGACAGCATCGATATCAGCGGCGGCGGTGCCGACACCATATTGTTCACCTCTTCCTCCCTCAGTGTGGGGGAATTGGGGCGCGACACCGTCACCGGCTTCGCTGCCGACGACAGCTTCATCCTGGATCACCGTATTTTCGCCCTGGGCAGCAGCGGTACGCTGGACCCGACCCGCTTCGCCATCAGCACGGCCTTGACCGGCAATCTGGGCGATGACATCGCCGGCATCGTGGTGGTGGGCGCGGCCAGCGGTTCCGACGGGGTGGACATCTGGTTCACCACCAAGTTGTCCGATGTCTCGGAAGGCAATTCCACCCGCATCGGCACCCTGGCCGGAGTGAACACGTCGCTGATCACCGCGGCCCATTTCGCCCTGGCCGATCTGACCTCCAACACTCCTTCCGTCGGTGCCGACGTGATCAATGGCAGCGCCGGCACCGATATCATCGACGCCCTGGCCGGCGACGACGTGATCAATGGCAATGGCGGCCAGGACACCTTGCGCGGCGGCGGCGGTAACGACAGCATCACCCTGACCGGCTTGGTGACCGGAACCACCGTCGCCGGCGGTCTGGGCACCGACATGCTGACCATCGTCGCTTCGGGGGCGGTGAATTTGCAGGACGTCGGCATCAGCGGCATCGAGACCTTCGATTTCGCCCATGCCGGTGTCGGCGAGGAAATCACCTCGGTGAGTATCGGCGCCAATATCCTGGCCAACAATTTCAGTGCGGTGTGGAGCGAAGGCAACAGCTATGTGGGGCTGTCGAACACGTCCGGAACCGGTCTTGACCTGACCATTGACGCTGGCGTGTACTCGGATTTGGCCGACATGTTGGATTATCTGAGTCTGGACGGCTTTGACCGTTTGGTCATCGACGGATCGGCCAATGCCTCGCCGTTGACGGCCAAGGTCATGAGCGGGCTTGACCAGCAAACCATCCTGGGCGGTACCGGGGCGGACGAAATCGATGCGCTGTCCGTGATCACCTCCAGTCAATCCCTGGAGATCAGCACCGGCGACGGTGCCGACACCATCACGGTGGGGGGCGAAGCCAGCCTCAGCAACACCGTCATCGATGGCGGCGACGGCATCGACACCTTGGCCTTCACCGGATTGTCATCCATGGGGGCACCGGGCTATCTGGGCACCATCAGCAATATCGAAGTGATCGACCTGACCGTGGCCAACGCCACCAATGCCATCGCTTACGCCCGCATCGACGGCAGCGCCGCCAACACCGCCGTCACCATCCGTTATGGTCACCGGTCATCGGATCTGGCGTTCCAGGATTGGGGCGCCGATGACAGCCTGACCCTGGTGGGCAGCGGCGACGACAACACCCTGACCGGCGGTGTCGGTGTCGATACCTTGATCGGCGACGAGGGTAACGACGAGTTGACCGGCGGCGCGGGGGCGGATCTGTTCCTGTTCACCCGCAGCCAAGGCACGTCGTCTTTCGGCACCGACACCATCACCGACTTTTCCAGCGGCGACGGGGACAAGATCGGCCTGGATGTGGGCTACTTCTTTGACCTGGATTTCCTTGCCGGTCAGTTGGACGCGGGCTCCTTCCATTTCGGCACTGATTGGAGCGAAATCTCCGGGAGTGGGGCCGGCATCGTCGTGTTGGGCCAAAATAGCGGAAGCGATGGCGTGGGCGTGTACTACACCAGCGATGTGAATGCCGATGGTGGCCCCGAGGCCTATCAGATCGCCACCATCAGCGGCGCCAACACCTCGACCATCAGCAATGCCAATTTCACCAGTTACCTGGCCCCAGGGTCGGAGTGATCGGGGAATGTGCGCATTTGCCCTTGCTTTCGCAGGTATTCCATAAAATTTCCAGGGGCGGCTGATTTTCCCTTCTCAGGGGCGTGGAATATTGTGACTATCCGGCAACGCTCGCATTTGCAGGAGGGATTGCCGTGCCGGACCAGGGTGTTGACGCCGCCGCTTTCGAGGCGATGATCGATCGCTTGATGGATGGTGCCTATCTGTCCTTGCCGGAAGGCGGCTCGCCGCTGGCGGATAAGTTGCGGGCCTTGGCCGACCGGCTGGAAAGCCGCTCCAAGATGCTGCTGGTCAAGTCGGTGGATATGTCCATCTTCCTGAACGGCACGGTGACCCAGGCGGTGCAGACGTTGCGCTCGATCCGCGAGATGAGCCGGCGCATGGCCTCGATCTCGTCGGCGACCGAGGAAATGGTGTCCACCGTCCAGGCCATCAGCCGCACCTCGGAACTGGCCGCCGCCAACGCCGATTCTGTGCGCGAATTGTCTATCGACGGTGCCCGCAGCACCGAGGCGGTGGTCAGCACCATGCGCACCATCGTCGATACGGTGGAGCAGACCGCCGACCATGTGGGCCATTTGTCCGAGGCGTCGTCCAGCATCGGCGCCATCGTCAAGCAGATCGAACAGATCGCCCGGCAGACCAATATCCTGGCGCTTAACGCCACCATCGAGGCGGCGCGCGCCGGCAATGCCGGCAAGGGCTTCGCCGTGGTCGCCAACGAGGTCAAGAACCTGGCCAACCAGACCGCTCAGGCGACCCACGACATCCGCGCCCGCATCGACACCCTGACCCAGGAAACCGGCAATATCCTGCACGGTATGACCCGCGGGGCCGAGGTGGTGCGCCAGGGCGAGACGGTGGTTCTGGCCTCGGTCGACAAGATGCGCACGGTCAGCACCGAAATTCAGGACGTCACCACCTTGATGCAGGAAATCGCCGAGCATCTGGGCCAGCAGCGCGTCGCCGCCCAGGAGATCGCCAACAACCTGGAAGCCGCCGCCGCCCGTTCGGTCGACGACACCAACGCCATCGACAAGGTCATCGATATTTCGTCCCAGGCCAGCAACACCCTGACCGAGATGCTGACCGAAGTGAATAAGGTGGAGATGCGCAATGCCGTCATCTTGCTGGCCAAGTCCGACCACATGGTCTGGCGTCGCCGGCTGGCGGAAATGCTGGCCGGGCGCGCCAGCCTGAATCCGGACGAGTTGGCCAATCACCATACCTGCCGTCTGGGCAAGTGGTACGACGCCATCACCGATCAGGCCATTCGCCGCCATCCGGCCTTCATCGCCTTGGAAAAGCCGCACGAAAAGGTGCACCACCTGGGGATTCATGCGGCCAAGCTGTTCCGCGACGGCGATTTCGACGCGGCGGTGGCGGCGGTGGCGGCCATCGAGGAACCATCGCAGGAAGTGCAGAACCTGCTGGATCAGTTGGCTGCCGCGTTCTCCTGATCGTCGAATGGTCGGCGGATGTGCAAGAGCGTCAGATCGTCGGGCGGTTCGCCGGGGATATGGGCGCGGAAGCGGTTGAGGATGGTGCCGACCATGCAGGCATCCGGCGCTGTCTCGGTTGCCCAACGCAACAAAGTGGCGTCGTCGCAGACCAGTTTGCCGCCGCTTTCGCTTTCGACCAGGGCGTCGCTATAGACCAGTAGCGAGGTTCCGGGCGGAAAGGGCACACACCATTCGTCGTAATCCGGATCGGTGAAGGCGCCCAAGGGCGGCCCGGCGATGTCGAGGAAGCTGGCCCGGCCCAGCGTATCGATCAGGACCGGCGGCGGGGTGGCGGCGCCGGCATAGGTCAGGGTGCCCTCGTTCAGGTCGATCAAGCCGATGAAAACGGCGGCGAATTCCCCCAGCTTCAGCAGCGTCTTCAACTCGCGATTCAACTGCGCCATCATTAATGCCGGCGGCGGTGGGCGACGCGGCAGGCGGCTGAGCAACACATGCAGGCGGAAGACGTTGAAGGCGGCGGGCAGGCCATGGCCGGAAAAATCGGCGGCCAGCACGCCTAAATGGCGGGGGCCGGCTTCGAACAGGGTCCAGAAGTCTCCGCCCAGTTCCGACGAACTTTCCACCACGCCCTGAATGGACAGGCCGGTGCGCCGACGGATGGCATTGAGGTGTTCATCGGTGGGCACCAGGCTGGCCTGGGTGGCGCGGGCGGCTTCCATCTCGTCGCGGACGCGATTGCGGTAGGCGTTGAGCTTGGCCATCAACAGGGCGTTTTGCAGGTGGACGCGCACCCGCGCTAATACTTCGTCGGTGTCGATGGGTTTGCTGATGACGTCGTTGCCGCCGGCGGCGAAGCAGGCGGTGCGGCTTTTGGCATCTTCCAGGGCGGTGATGAACAGGACCGGCAGATCGGACAGCGCGTGGTCGGTGCGCAGGCGGCGACACATTTCCAGCCCATCCATCCTGGGCATCATCACATCCAGCAGGACCAGATCGGGGCAATGCTCGGTGATGGCCTCCAATCCTTGGATGCCGTCATTGGCCACACGGATGTGCCCGACCCCCAGGGTCTGGATCAGCGCTTCCAGCATGCGGCAATTGAACGGGTTGTCGTCGACGATCAGGATGGACACCTGGGCGAAGGCCTGGCGCGGCAATTGCCGCTGTTCCAGCGTCACGTCCAGCAGCAAGGTACGACCATCGTTTTCGCGCCGCAGGGCGTGGACCGAACCGGCGATCAGGTCCAACCCATGGGGGCGGATATCGGCGTTCCGACCGGCTCGCGGCTGGAATCCGGCGCCTTGATCCTCGACGGCGATTTGCAGATGGCTGCCGATTATGGCCGCCGACAGCCAGACCATGCGTCCGGCGCGGGCGGGGTCGGCCAGCGCGTCCTCGACCAGTTCGCAAAAGCGCAGCATGTCCTCGACCGAGCCACTGGTGGTGGCGTTGACCGCCAGATTGCCGTGGATCAGGGCGTTGGCCAGGGCTTCATGCACCACCAATTGCAGGTCGGTGGACGGGCAGACGAAGCCCGCGTCACGCAAATAATGGGACAGCGCCTGGGCAAAGGGCAGGGCGGCATCCTCGGCATAGGCGCTGGCGGTGGTCAGCGCCAGCCCCAGTCCGCCGCGCTCGAGATGCAGCAAGAAACGCTGTCCGCCCTGATGCCAGGGGGCTGCCCCCTCGATCACGCCCTGGTGTGGCGGTTGCAGGCCCAGGCGCAGGGTCGCCTGATCGGCGCGGGCAATTACGTGAACGGCCCGCCCAGGCTGTTCGGTATTGGTGTTGGTTGTTAAACCCAAAGTTTGGGCCAAGGCGAGGCCGGCTGGAAAATCGGCGGAAATTACCGCGTTTGTCGTCATTGGTGTTTGCTCCGCGCCGGCTTTTTAGCAATTCTACCGAGACGCCACGTGTTTTCCGATACAACCATTGGCCCTAATGTGGAAGAGGCGATTATGGAATATGCATGCGAGTCCAAAGGCAACGAGTTTCATATCCGTGTCAGCGGGCGCATGACCCATGCCGATCACCGTGGTTTTCGCGGCATTCTGGGCAGTATCAACGAAGCCGGTTCCGACCGCATCGTCTTTGATCTGGATCAGGCGGATTTCCTGGATTCATCCGCTTTGGGCATGTTGCTGATCGTGCGTGACGCCGCCGTCCAGCAGCAGCGCGTGGTGGTGCTGAAGGGGGCTTCCGGCCAAGTGGAAAAGCTGATCGCCATCGGCAAGCTGCACAAGTATTTCGAGATCGCCTGATCCTTCCCGCCGGTTGTGCAGTGCGAACCGGCCCTCTTTTCTTTGGTGTCCGCCTGGGGGTAAGCTGGTGTCCTTCGCACCAGATCCGGGGGGAGCGTGACCCCACGTCAGCAGAACAGGGTGACCTTGGCGGTAGCCTCGCTGTCGGCGGTGGTGCTCGTCCTCGCCTGTCTGGCCTTGCTGCCCCATTTCTATCCGCAAGCCCAGGTGCCGGCTTGGGTGATTGGTGCGATGGCGGTGGTGGCCTGGCTGTTCCTGATCATCGTCCATGAGGCGGTGCGCAATCATTTCGCCGATCTGCGGCTATTGCGCGCCGGCCTGGAGGCTGCGGCCTTCGGGCAATTGCCGCCGCAGGCGCTGACCCAGCGCTTTGGCGAGGAAAGCGTCGGATTGGGCCAGATGGCCCGGCTGATCGGCCAATGGTCGGTCGAGCGCCAGCAACAGGCCAACCGTCCCGACCAACGTTTGGCGGCGGTGCTGCGGGCCTTGCACGACGGCGTGGTGGTGGTGACCGAAAGCGGCCTGATCAGCCTGATCAACGGCCCGGCCAAGGCTATGCTGGGGCCGCACAATGCGGTGGTGGGGCGGTCCATCTTCGCCTCGGTCGAGCGCGACAGCCTGCTGGCGGCCATGCAGCGGGCGGCGCGCTCGGGCGGCAAGCCGGTGGAAGCCTGTCTGGTCATGCTGGACGGCAGCGGCCATTCGGTGCGGGTTCTGGATTTCGGCGAACATCGCGGCGCCGTCATCACCATTCCCTCGGTCGAACTGGATGGGATCGGCGAGGTGGAACTGGGGCTGGATTTGCACGATCTGCCGCCCTCGGTGCCGCCGCCCACCGACGACACCTTGTTGTCCCAATTGCCGGTGGTGGTGCTGGATACCGAAACCACCGGCCTGGACGCCGCCCGTGACGCCATCGTTTCCGTCGGTGCCGTGCGCTGTCATGGTTCGCGTATCTATCGCGCCGCCATGCTGGACCTGCTGGTCAATCCGGGGCGGCGCATTCCGGCCCGCGCCACCGCCATCCACGGCATCGACGAGTCCATGGTGGCGGGCAAGCCCGATCTGGCCGCCAGTTTGCCCGAGATCGCCGCGATCATGGACAAGGCGGTGGTGGTCGGCCATCAGATCGGCTTCGATCTGGCCCTGTTGCGGCACGGCACCGAACGGCTGGGCCTGGATTGGACGCCACCGCCGCGCCTGGACATCTTGTTGTTGTCGGCGGCGTTGGCTCCCGACGAAAGCGGGCACGAAATCGACGATCAGGCGGCGCGGATGGGCGTCAACATCAGCGGGCGGCACACCGCCTTGGGTGACGCCTTGGTCACGGCCGAATTATGGGTGCGGCTGATCCCGCAATTGGAACGGGCCGGGGTGTTGACCTTGGGGCAGGCGCGGGCCTTCTCGCGCCGGGCCAAGGGGCCGTTGGGCCGGCAAAAGGAAATGGGCTGGGACGAAGACAGTCAAATGAAATAAGGGGGAAGCCATGACCGACCATTCCTCATTGCGGCGTATCGACGGCTTTGCCTATCGCCATCGGGTCAGCGAGGTGATGGGGGCGCCGCTGGCCACCGCCCGCCAGGGCATCACCATGGCCGAGGCGGCCCGGCGCATGAGCCGAGACGGCATTTCCTCGCTGGTGGTGGTGGATGAAGTCGGGCGCCCGGTCGGCATCATCACCGAGCGCGACATGGTCAAGGCCCTGGGCCATCACGGCAGTGGCGCCGCCGACATCCCCCTGGGGGTGGTGATGTCGCGACCGGTGGCCACCATCCGCGCCGACGCCTTCACCTATCTGGCCATGGGACGCATGGACCGGCTGAAGCTGCGCCATCTGGTGGCGGTGGACGAAACCGGCAAGGGGGTGGGGGTGGTGACCGCGCGCGGCCTGATGCGCATGCGCACGTCTCAGGCCTTGCTGGTGGGCGACGAGATCGAGGCCGCCGATACCGGCGAGGCCATGGCCGCCGCCCGCGCCAGATTACCGCGACTGGCCATGGACCTGTTGGCGGAACGGGTCGAGGCGCTGGGGGTGGCGGCGGTGTTGAGCTCGGTGCTGCGCGATCTCACCGCGCGGGCCGCCCATCTGGCCGAGCGTGAGATGGCGGCGCGGGGGTGGGGCGAAGCGCCGGCGCGTTGGACCCTGCTGCTGTTGGGCTCGGGCGGGCGGCGGGAAAGCCTGTTCGGCGCCGATCAGGACAATGCCATCATTCATGCGGGCTCCGCTGGCGATGATGCCTGGTTCGCCGAGATGGGCAAACGGATATGCGATACCCTGAACGCCGCCGGGGTGCCGTTCTGCCAAGGCGGGGTGATGGCCTGTAATGCAGAATGGCGTCATAACCTGAGCGGCTGGGAACAGCGCATCCAACATTGGATCCGTGAAGCCGACGGCAAGGAACTGCTGAACGTCCATATCTTTGTCGATTTCCGCCCCGTCCATGGCGACCGTGAACTGGCCCTGCAATTGCGCACCTTCCTGCGCGAGCAGGCGGCCAAATCGCCCCGCTTCCTGCACGCCATGGCCCAGGCGGCCGGCGGCAATCGCACGCCGCTGGGGGTGTTGGGGCAGTTCATCACCAAGGATGGCCGGCTGGACCTGAAGATGACTGGCCTGTTGCCGCTGACCGGGGCGGTGCGGCTGCTGGCGTTGAAACATCGCATTGACGCCACCGGCACCGGTGAGCGGTTGGATCGTCTGGCTGAGGGCGGCTGGATGCCGGCAGCAGAGGCGGCGGCCTTCCGCGACAGTCACGAACTGATGGTACGGGTGTTGCTGGAGCAACAGCAATCCGATCTGGAGGCGGGCATCCCGCTTTCCAACAAGATCGACCCCAAGCGGCTGAAGCCGCTGGACCGTGATCGTCTGAAACAGGCGTTCAAATCCATCAATGCCTTGAATTCCGTTCTGGAATCGGCGCTGTCCTCGGTTTGAGGCACTATCCTTTAGCATGGTTATTCTGGAATATTAATACCAATGGAATGGCGTTAAGTCAGCCATCCTTACATTTATGTAAGCACTAAAAAATTTATGCCTATTTGGCCGACCATTGCAAACAATGGTCGGATGGATACTTATGCCTGTTGTGCAGTCTTGCGAATCGCATACATGTCGTATACGCTTTGCTGAATTCCGTAGTGTTTATTGAAAATACAAAAAACAATCCTGTTCTTTTGCGCTGCAATATTCGTGTTGGCACATAGAGTGCCGATGGTGAATGGACGGTTCGGGAAAAGGAGGATGTTGGCGGATGCAATTTACCTTGATGCTTGTCCATGAGCTGGTGAAGTTCGCCGGCCTGCTATTGATGGGCCAATTACTGGTCTATGTGCTTAGCTTCGGTCGGCATGAAAGCAATGCCGTGTACCGGGCTTTTCGTTTCATGACGTCGCCGGTGGTCGGGTTTGTGCGCCGCATCACCCCGGCCAAGGTGGCTGACCGGCATGTGCCGGTGGTGTCGTTTCTACTGCTGTTCTGGGTATGGGCGGCGCTGATCTTCATTCGTCTTGATCTTGGACAGGGGGCCGCATGAAAAGCCTTGAACTATGGTTTCTACGCACCACCGCCATTGTCTGTCTGTTGCTGAAACGCGACGCCCAGGCCATTTCCCACTGGTACCGCATGTTGGCGCTCAATCCCGGCGACACGCCGGAAAATGCCAAGATCGTCGCCTCGATCGCTCATTCCCAGGCTGCCTTGGGCCGGCCAAGCGAGGCCATCGCCTTGTTGTACCGGTCGCTCGAGATGGATTCTGACCAGCCCGCCAACTGGTTCAATCTGGGCTATCTGTTGCAGCAGGACGGTGCCGACGAGGACGCGGCCATGGCTCTGTTGCGGGCGACCCGCCTGGATCCCAAGCTGGATCGCGCCTGGTATGGCCTCGCCTTGTCCCTGATCAAGCTGGGGCGGGTGGAAGATGCCGTGGATGCGCTCAAGCGCAACACCGAATTGCAGCCGCTCAGTCCCTATGGCTGGTACCAACTGGCCCACGCCCATCTGCGGCTGGGCCAGCGGGACGAGGCCGAAACGGTCATTCGCCGGATCGCCAAATTTGAACCCAAGGTCGCACAGCAATTGGAGCGCGAGACCGGGATCGCATCTGGCGTAAATCTGCCCTTCTGAATGGGGCCAAAAATAATAAATCCCTACAACAAAACAGGAAAATATCGGCATGGGGAGGTATCATGCAGCTTACACAGAAACACCAGGAGTACTGGAATAAAAACCTGAAGATTACGGCGATATTGCTGAGTCTTTGGTTTGTCGTCACTTTCGTGGTCGCTTGGTTCGCCCGCGAACTCAGCTTCAGCTTCTTCGGCTGGCCTTTCAGCTTCTATATGGGGGCGCAAGGTGCTTTGATCGTCTATGTCTGGATTATCTGGTATTACGCCAGGTACATGAACAATCTGGACAATGAATACGGCGTCGAGGAGGGCGAAGAATAATGTTCGGCCAAGACAAATCCATCAAATCCTTCACCTCGCAACTGGCAAAGGTCTATGGTTTTTATACCGGTGGCTTTCTTACTGTGGTCATCTTGCTGGCTATCGCCGAGCAGATGGGGCTGTCGCGGGCCTGGATCGGCTATATCTTCCTGATCCTGACCGTGGCGCTTTATGCCGGTATCGGCATCATGAGCCGCACCAACGACGCTGATGAATATTATGTTGCCGGTCGTCGCGTGCCGGCAGTGTTCAACGGCATGGCGACCGGTGCCGACTGGATGAGCGCCGCCTCGTTCATCGGTATGGCCGGGACGCTGTACCTGACCGGGTATTCCGGCCTAGCCTTCATCATGGGTTGGACCGGCGGTTATTGCTTGGTGGCGCTGTTCCTGGCGCCTTACCTGCGCAAGTTCGGCGCCTTCACCATTCCCGACTTCCTCGGCGCCCGCTATGGCGGTCATGCGCCCCGCTTCGTCGGCATCGTCATCGCCATTCTGTGTTCCTTCACTTACGTGGTGGCGCAGATTTACGGTGTCGGTCTGATCACCACCCGGTTGTCGGGTGTCGATTTCACCTTGGGCATCTTCGTCGGTCTGGGCGGTATCCTGGTCTGCTCGTTCCTGGGCGGCATGCGTGCCGTCACCTGGACCCAGGTGGCTCAGTACATCATCCTGATCATCGCCTACATGACCCCGGTGGTGTGGTTGTCGGTCAAGCAGACCGGTATCCCGCTGCCGCAGATCGTCTATGGTTTCCAGTTGCAGAAGGTGTCCGAGCTTGAGGTCAAGCTGAACGCCGATCCCAAGGAACTGGAAGTGCGCGGCATCTTCAAGCAGCGCGCTGACGACGCCAAGGCCAAGCTGGCCGACCTGCCCAAGGCGATGACCGAAGGCAAGGCCAAGCTGGAGGCCGATCTGGCCGCTGCCCGTGCCGCCAATGATGCCGCCGCCACCAAGAAGGCGGAAGACGGTCTGGCCAAGTTCCCCAAGGACGAAACCGCCGCCAAGGCCGCCTGGGCCAAGGAAGCCGCTCTGGCTGCCCGTGCGGCGCCCATCGCCGCCCACGGCGAGGCGTTTGCCGCCAAGGACGAGGCGGCCCGCAACATCGCCAAGAAGAATTTCCTGGCGTTGATCCTGTGCCTGATGGTCGGTACGGCGGCGTTGCCGCACATCCTGATGCGCTATTATACCACGCCCTCGGTTCGGGCGGCGCGTGCCTCGGTGACGTGGTCTTTGTTCTTCATCTTCCTGCTTTACTTCACCGCCCCGGCCCTGGCCGTGCTGGTGAAATACGTGGTCTATCATGACGTGGTGGGGACGGCCTTCTCGGCCTTGCCTGCCTGGGTTGCCAATTGGCAGGCGGTGGATCCGTCATTGCTATCGCTTTCCGACATCAATGGTGACGGTATCGTCCAGCGGGCGGAAATCGCCATCGGTGGTGATATCGTCGTGCTGGCGACGCCGGAAATCGCCGGTCTGCCCTATGTGATCTCCGGTCTGGTCGCCGCTGGCGGTCTGGCGGCGGCGCTATCCACCGCCGATGGTCTGTTGCTGACCATCGCCAACGCCTTGTCGCACGACCTGTATTACAAAATGATCGACCCCAATGCCCCGGTGGGCCGTCGCGTCATGCTGTCCAAGACCCTGCTGTTGGTGGTCGCCGTGCTGGCAGCGCTGGTGGCGGCGCAGAAACCCGCCGACATCCTGTTTCTGGTGTCGGCGGCGTTCTCGTTGGCGGCGGCTGGGTTCTTCCCGGCGCTGACCTTGGGCATTTTCTGGAAGCGTGCCACCGGCATCGCCGCCACCTTGGGTATGGCGGCGGGTGTGGCGATCACCTTCTATTACATGGCCACCACCCAGCCGTGGCTGCGCGAGATGTTCTTCGGCATCCCTCGCGCCGTTCCGGCTGATCTGTGGTGGGACATCAACCCGATCTCGGCGGGTATCTTCGGTATTCCGCTGGGCTTTATCGTGATCATCGCGGTCAGCATGGTGACCAGGGCTCCGTCCGTGGAAATCCAGCATCTGGTCGAGGATGTGCGTTACCCGAATCTGAAGCGGGCCTGACTTCAGGGAAGAAGCCCCGGCGCCCAGTTGGCGTCGGGATTTTCCGGTTGACCGGCGCGCGGCCGCCGGGGCATGGCGTTGATAGGCCGTGCCAAGCGCCGCTTTGACCCCGCATGTTTACTTCAGCCCCGGCTTCGGCCGGGGTTTTTGTGTGACGGGGTGTCATATCGGTGACGGAAAATGGTGCCGGCGGAGGGACTCGAACCCCCGACCTTGGCTTTACGAAAGCCCTGCTCTACCAACTGAGCTACGCCGGCACGGTCTCGCCTGAAGGCAAGGGCGCGAAATTAGCTTCAGGCGCCGACTTTTGCAAGTACCTCAATGTGTTTCCAGCGGGCGGACGAAGCGGGCGATGGCGCCGCGTTCAATGGCTGCCGCGATCAGGCGGTCGATATCCAGGCGATGGCGCAGCATTTCCATCAGCCGCCTTGTCTCGGGATGGCCTTCGCCATCCGACGCGGCGACGTCGCAGGCCAGGGCATAGGCGGTCTCTCGCAGGCTGAGCGGCAGTGACGCCTTGATGAAATCCAAAGCCCGGTTCATACCGTCGTCGGCATCCAGCAATTCGGCACAGGCGGCGGTGCTTTTCAGCAGCAAGCTTGGGTCGTAATCACTGAAAATGGGCAGAAATTCGACGATCTCGCCGATGGTTTTCAACTCGGCGTCGGTCATGTCGCCATCAGCGGCGGAAACCAGCACCATGACATAGACCAAGCCGGCATGATGACTGAGCATGTTTTCGCTCTTCCCGAGTGTTGGCGTTCCTGGACTTTAGGCTTGCGGCAAGGCCATGCGTCAAGCATAGATTTCCCATGGACTTTTTCGGGACGGGTAAGGAGCGGGCGGTGGCGGTGAAGAAAACGGTTCTACTGGTCGATGACAGCCGGGTGGCGCGCATGATGACGCGCAAGATGATCGAAACCGACCGCCCCGGCTGGCAGGTGGTCGAGGCCGCCACCGGAGAAGAGGCGCTGGAAGTGTATTCCCGCGTGTTGCCGGATTTCGTCATCATGGACGTCAACATGCCGGGCATGGGCGGCCTGGAGGCGACCAAGCGGCTGAAATCCGTCTATCCGCAGGCGGTGGTCACGCTGTTGACCGCCAACATCCAAGACCCGGTGCGCGAGCAAGCCGAGGAAATGGGGGTGGGCTTCATGTCCAAGCCGGTGCGCGGCGACGTCTTGATGGCCTTTCTCAGCGTGGATGAAGCATGACCGATTTCCTTAACGAGGTTCAACGCGACGCGGTCACCGAAATCATCAACATCGCCATCGGTCAGGCGGCCAGCGCCCTGTCGCAACTGGTCGAGGACGAGGTGCGCCTGTCGGTGCCCCTGGTGCATTTCCTCACCCCCGATCAGGCCGCCATCCGCTTGGACGAGGAAACCGGCGGCGGTGAATCGGTGGCGGTGCGGCAAACCTTCCAGGGCCGCTTCAACGGCGACATCATGCTGATCTTCCCCGAACGGCGCAGCCTGCATCTGGTCCGTCAGATGCTGGGGGACGATTTGCCGCTCGACCAGTTGACCGAACTGGAGCAGGAAGCCCTGATGGAGGTGGGCAACATCATCCTCAATGCCTGCCTAGGGTCTTTGGCCAATCAGTTGGGCATGGGGGTGGAAAGTTCGTTGCCGTGCTATATTCGCGGTCGCGGCGGGCGTATTCTCGACACTGGTGACCGCTCCGGCACGGGTGGTGATTCCGAGATGGTGATGTTCCTGCACGTGGATTTCGCGGTCAAATCCAAGGATGTGCACGGTTATCTGGCATTTGTCATGGACATCACTTCGGCCCATCATTTCGTCGATGCCGTGCACGCCTATGTCATGGCTCAGATCGGGGAATAAGACCAGCCCATGACCGGTATCGTTCCCGACCATATCCTGCGGACTTTGACCGATGCCGGCGAGATCGGCATCATCCTGATTGGTCAGGACGGGCTGGTGAAATTGTGGAACGCCTGGATGACCAAGGCGTCCGGAATCACCGCCGAGGCCGCCTTGGGCACTCGCTTGCAGGATCTGTATCCGCAATTGCAAGGCGCCCGAGTGGTCGGCGCCGTGGATGAGGCGTTGCACGGCGGCTTATCGGCCATCTTGTCGTCGTCCATCAACAAGCGCCTGTTTCCGCTCAATCATGAAGGACGGACGCCGGGCAAGCCCGAGCCCATGCAGCAGATCGTCGCCGTCAAGCCGGTGGTGGTGGCCGAAGATCAGCGCGACTGCCTGATCCAGGTCTTCGACGTCACCACCATGAGCCACCGCGAGGCGTTGCTGCGTCAGCAGGCCCGCACCATGCAGGCCTTGGCCGAGAACTATCGGTTGTCGGAATTGCACAACCGCGCCATCGTCGACAATACCGCCGACGCCATCGTCACCTTCGGCGAGGATGGTGCCATCGGCACCTACAACCCGGCGGCCATCCGGATTTTCGGCTATGACCCTTACGAGATCGTCGGCAAGTCGGTGGGGCTGCTGATCCCTGGGGTGCTGAGCAAAAGCGGCCAGTTGGAAACCGAGCGGTTTTTGGATATCCGGGCCGAAGTGGTCGGGCGGCGCAAGATCGGCGCCAGTTTCCCACTGGAATTATCGCTCAACGCCATGGAGTTGGGCGGCCAGCGCCTGTTCGTCGCCATCGCCCACGACATCACCGAGCGCAAGGCGGCGGAAGAGGAACTGCGCAAGCAGAAGGAATGGCTGTCCACCCTGATCAACGCCATGCCCGATCTGGTCTGTTTCAAGGACGGCAAGGGCAAGTGGCTGGTGGCCAACAAGTTCTATCTGGATATCGCCGGCCTTGACCACGTGGATTATCACGGGCGCACCTCGGCCGATCTGGCCCATATGTCGCGCGGCTTCGGCGAGTTCATGCTGACCGGGTCGCTGTCGGACGAGCGGGCCTGGCAGGAAAAGAAACCGGTCGCCTATGAAAAGGAACTGCCCACCCCCGATGGCGGCGCCAAGGTGTTCGACGTCATCAAGATCCCGCTTTACGAGGAAGACGGCGCCCGCCGCGGTCTGGTCATGGTCGGGCGCGACGTCACCGAGCGCAAGCTGGCGGCGGCCCGCATCCATCATCTGGCCCATCACGATTCGCTGACCGGCCTGCCCAACCGGGTATTGTTCCAGGAACGCCTGCGCACCGCT
The DNA here is from genome assembly GCF_000513295.1 of Magnetospirillum gryphiswaldense MSR-1 v2. Taxonomy (NCBI): domain Bacteria; kingdom Pseudomonadati; phylum Pseudomonadota; class Alphaproteobacteria; order Rhodospirillales; family Rhodospirillaceae; genus Magnetospirillum; species Magnetospirillum gryphiswaldense. Next base: position 2,184,647 of record NC_023065.1, on the reverse strand, counting down.
CTGGCCCAGGCCAAGCGTCTGGGCCACAAGGTGGCGCTGATGTTCCTGGACCTGGACAAGTTCAAGGACATCAACGACACCCTGGGCCATCACCTGGGCGATCTGTTGTTGAAGGCGGTGGCCAAGCGGCTGTTGCGCTGCGTGCGTGAAACCGACACGGTGGCGCGGCTGGGCGGCGATGAGTTCGCCGTGGTGCTGACCAATCTGGACGACCCCGAAGGTGCCAGCAACGTGGCCGAAAGCATCATCGCCTCGATCAGCGAGCCGTTCGGGCTGGATGAACACGAGGTCAACACCTCGACCTCCATCGGCATCACTATTTTCCCCGATGATGCGGTTGATTCCGAGGTCTTGCTGAAGAATGCCGATCTGGCCATGTTCCGCTCGAAGGCCGAGGGGCGGAACAATTACCATTTCTACGTCGCCGAGATGGACGCCGAAATCCAGGCGCGCAAGGTGGTGGAACACGATCTGCGTGTCGCCTTGGGCACCGATCAGTTGGAAATGCACTACCAGCCGCTGATCGAGATGAAGACCGGCGAGGTGGTCGGCTGCGAGGCCCTGATCCGCTGGAAACACCCGACGCGCGGTTGGGTCAGCCCGGTGGAGTTCATCCCCATCGCTGAACGCACCGATCTGATCGTCCCCTTGGGCCGCTGGATTTTGCACCGCTCGTGCCTGCAAGGGCGCGATTGGGCGCGGGCCGGGTTGCCGCCCCAGAAAATCGCCGTCAACCTGTCGCCGGTGCAGTTCAAGAACCACACCGCGCTGTTGGCCATGATCGCCGACATCCTGGATCAGACCGGCTTCCCCCCCGATCAGTTGCAGTTGGAAATCACCGAAGGCATCGCCATGCAGAATGTCGAGGCGACGGTGGACGTGCTCAGGCAATTGCGCGACATGGGGGTGCTGATTTCCATCGACGATTTCGGCACCGGCTATTCGTCGCTCAATTACCTGAAGCGGTTCCCGGTGGACAAGCTGAAGATCGACCGGTCCTTCGTCGTCGATATCGGCCTGCACCCGGACAACGCGGCGGTGGTCAACGCCATCGTCACCTTGGGCCATTCGCTGGGCACCCGCGTCAACGTCGAGGGCGTGGAAACCATCGAACAGCTGGATTTCCTGAAAGCCCATGGCGTCGACGAGGCGCAGGGGTTCTATTTCGCCAAGGCGCTGCCGCCCGACGAATTCGCCCGCTTCGTCCGGGAAAAAAGCCCCTGGCCGCTGTAGAGTTATCCGGGGAAAAGTCCTTCGCTTCGCTCAGTGTACTTTTCCCCGACGACGAGCCATCAGGCCAGGCTTTCGCCCTTGGCCGCCTTGCCCAGCAAGGTGATGGTGTTGTCGATACCGTAAAGCTTGATGAAGCTGCCCATGCGCGGCCCCTGGTCCTGGCCCAGCAGCACCTCGTAACAGGCCTTGAACCACGCCTTCAACTCGCCGAAGCAATCGCGCTTGCCGATATCGTAGACCGCCGATTGGATCTCCTCGGCGCTGGCATCGGCGGGCAGGGCACGCAAGGCCGCTTCCAGGTCGGCGAAGGCCTGGGCCTCGTCGATGGTGGCGGTGCGATACTGCTTCGCCGGCTTGACGAAATCGCGGTAATAGGCGACCGCGCCATCGACCAGCTTGTCGAGGATGGGGGCGGTCTCGGGGCTGGCGCCGGGGGCGTAGCGCTGGATGAAGCCCCACAGCACGGCCTTGTCTTCGGAATTACAGACGCTGGCCAAATTCAGCAGGATGCTGAAGGTCAGGTGCGAATCCTCGCGCGGCGGCTGGCCGTTGTGGATGTGCCACACCGGGCTATCCAGGCGCTTTTGCGTCTCGTCGGTGTCGAACTTGCCCAAGAAAGTCAGATAATCATCGACCGAACGCGGGATCACGTCGAAATACAGCCGCTTGGCCGCCTTGGGCTTTTGATACATGAACAGCGCCAGCGATTCGGGCGGCGCGTATTTCAGCCAGTCTTCCACCGCCAGACCGTTGCCCTTGGACTTGCTGATCTTCTGGCCCTGGTCGTCCAGGAACAATTCGTAGGTCAGGTTCAAGGGCGGGGTGCCGCCGATATTGCGGCAGATGCGGCCCGACAATTCCACTGACGGAATCAAATCCTTGCCGCTCATTTCATAATCGACGCCCAGCGCGTACCAGCGCATGGCCCAATCGGCCTTCCACTGCATCTTGCAATGGGCGCCGGTCACCGGGGTTTCCACCAGCCTGCCGTCGTCGCGGCGATAGACGATGGTGCCGGCGGCGACGTTGCGTTCCACCACCGGCACCTGCAACACCACGCCCGTCTCCGGGCACACCGGCAGGAAGGGGGAATAGGTCTGGCGCCGTTCCTCGCCGAGCGTCGGCAGGATGACGTTGATCACCTGATCATAGCATTCCAGGATGCGCAGCTTGGCGGCGTCGAACTTGCCGGTCTCGTACCATTCGGTCGCCGACTGGAACTCGTATTCAAAGCCGAAGCTGTCCAAAAACGCCCGCAGTCGGGCGTTGTTGTGATGGCCGAAGCTTTCGTGGGTGCCGAACGGGTCAGGGATGCGGGTGAGCGGCTTGCCCAGATGGGGGGCGACGATGTCCTTGTTGGGGATGTTGTCGGGCACCTTGCGCAGGCCGTCCATGTCGTCGGAAAAGGCGAACAGACGGGTGGGGATTTCGGGGGCCAGAATCTTGAAGGCGTTCCTGACCATGGTGGTGCGCACCACCTCGCCGAAGGTGCCGATATGGGGCAGGCCGGACGGGCCGTAGCCGGTCTCGAACAGCACATAGCCCTTGTCCGGACATTTGCCGCCCAGTCGCTCGTCCAGCAGGGTCTTGGCCTCTTGGAAGGGCCAGGCCGAGGAGGTGCGGGCGAGAGCGGCAAGATCGGACATGGTTTTCGGTCCCAACTGATAAAGTGAAGAGCGGAAACCTAAGCCCGCCGGCTGGCGGCGTCAATCAATTGCCGGTTTCCGCCGCTGTGGTTATGGTGTTGCCGCTGTTTCGTAAGGACTGAATCATGAGCAAGTGCGCCTGCGGCTCCGGCCTGGATTTCGATCAATGCTGTGCCCCCATCATCGGCGGCAGCCCAGCCCCCTCGGCCGAGGCGTTGTTGCGCGCCCGCTATGTGGCTTTTTGCGACGGCGACATGGATTTCCTTGCCGCCACCTTGGCGCCGGAAAAGATGGACGAGTTCGAGCGCGCCGAGGTGGAGGCCTCGGCCAAGCAGGCCAAGGCTCAATTCGTCGAGGTGCGCCGGGTCAACGACCAAGGCGACGTGGCGGAAATCGAATACGTCGCCTATTTCCGCATCAACAATCAGCCGCATGCCCATCATGAAGTGGGGCACTTCCGCCGCGACGACGGCAAATGGCTGTACGTGGACGGTCAGGTAAATCCCAAGACCGCGCCCCGGCAGGTGGAAAAGGTTGGGCGCAACGATCCGTGCCCGTGCGGGTCGGGCAACAAGTACAAGAAGTGCTGCGGCGCCTGACGCATGGCTGCCCACTTCGCCTGTACCGCCTGCGGCAAGTGCTGTCACGGCGTGTTGCCCTTGACCGTGGATGAAGCCTTGGCCCAGGCCGGGCGTTTTCCGCTGGCGGTGGCCTTCACTCCGGTGCGGGCGAAAAGCAAATCCTTCGACGTTGCCGCCCGGTTGGGGGTGATGCTGGACAAGAAGCTGGCCCTGCGGGTGATGCCGGTGGCCTATCTGCCGCGTGACGCCGCCTGTCCGGCCCTGGACGGTGAAGGCCTGTGTTCCATCCATGACCACAAGCCGCTGCGTTGCCGAGCCATGCCGTTCTTCGGCTGGCGGGCCGAGGCGGATCAGGCCGATTTGCTGCGGCCGCGGCCCGGTTGGGCTTGCGACGTCTCGGAGCGGGCGCCGGCGGTGTATGAAAACGGCAAAATCCTGGATCGGCAGGATTATCTGTGTGAGCGGCAAGCGCTCGAGGATCAGGCCCCGCTATTACGCGCCTATGCCGAGCGCCTGCTGCCCATGGCCGCCGGTCTGACGCAAAGCCTGACGGCCTTGGCCGCCAAGCCCATGGGCGGCGATGTCTATGTGGGGTTTTCCACCTTGCTGCGGCGGCTGGGGGACGTGGATAAAGCCGCCATCGCCCGGGCCCAAATCCCGGTGCTGAGGGATTGGGGCAGTCGCGGTGATGGCGGTTATCAACGCAATCTGGTCGGTTTTCTGGCCGAGATGGAGCGGTTGGCGCAAGCCTGATTAAAGGATGCTTTGCCCGGTCTTGGCCCAATCGGCGCAGAACGCCGCCAGACCCTTGTCGGTCAGCACATGGCCGTACATCTGCTTCAGGATGGACGGCGGCATGGTCACCACGTGGGCGCCCAGGCGGGCGGCGTCGGTGACATGCATGGGATTGCGCACGCTGGCCACCAGCACGTCGGTGGTGAAATCGGGGTATTGGCCATAGATTTCGACGATGTCGGAAATCAGCTGCATGCCGTCCTGGCCGATATCGTCCAGCCGCCCGACGAAGGGCGAGACGAAGGCGGCGCCGGCCTTGGCCGCCAGGATGGCCTGATTGGCCGAGAAGCACAGGGTGACGTTGACCAGGGTGCCTTCATCCGACAGCACCTTGCATACCTTGAGGCCGTCCACGGTCAGGGGCACCTTGACGGTGACGTTGGGGCGCAGGTCGCGCAGCTTGCGGCCTTCGGCCAGCATGGTGGCGAAATCGGTGGCGCCCACTTCGGCGGAAACCGGGCCGGGGATGATGTCGCAAATCTCGCAGATGACATCCAGGATGTTGCGGCCCGACTTGGCGATCAGCGACGGGTTGGTGGTGACGCCGTCCACCAGACCGGTATCGGCCAGGGCTTCGATTTCGGCGACCTCGGCGGTGTCGATGAAGAATTTCATGGTGTTTGGATTTCCTGGGAGTGAACGGAAACTCAGTCGGCGGCGCGCTTCAACACCTCGGTGACGGTGACGGCGAGATGGTCTTCCACCACCACCACTTCCGCCCGGGCGATGTGCTTGCGGTTGACGTACAAATCGACGGGGTCGTTGACCTTGCGGTCAAGTTCGACGACCGCGCCGCGGCCCAGCTTCAGCAACTGGGCGATGGGCAGATTGGCGGTCCCCAGCACGGCGATACACTCGACGTTGACGCCGTAAACCGCTTCCTGGTGCTTGGCACCGACCATGGTGTCGTCATTGGCCATTTGTTGCCGCCTTACTGCCTGTTGGAGTGACTCCAACAGGCAGTAGAACACGGCAATGGTTAATGTTTCCTATCAGGGCATCAAGACGTAAAGGCCGGGGGCGTCGGCGATGGGCGGATAGCCGGCCTCGGGTGCGCCCATCTTGGGCGGGGTGATCTGGCCGGACGAGTTGGCGACCAGCCATTGCTGCCACGGCTCCCACCACGATCCCTGCTGCTTGGGGGTGACCATGGCCCAGGTGTCAGGATCGACGTATTTGTCGGCGTCGGCGCGGGTGGCGATCTGGTACGAGCGGCCCTTGTGGCCGGGCTCCGAGACGATGCCGGCATTGTGGCCGCCGCTGGCCAGGATGAAGGTGACGTCGGTGTCGGACAGGATGCCGATCTTGTAGACCGACTTCCACGGCGCCACGTGGTCCTTGGTGGTGCCCACCGCGCAGATGGGGGCGCGGATGTCGGTCAGGGCGATCGGCCGGCCCTCGACCGTGTAGCGCCCCTTGGACAGCATGTTGTTGAGGAACAGGCGGCGCAGATATTCGGTGTGCATCTTGTAAGGCAGGCGGGTGGCGTCGGAATTCCAGGCCATCAGGTCGTTGGCGGTGTCGGTTTCACCCAAAAGGTATTGGCGGATCATGCGCGACCACACCAGATCGTTGGACCGCAGCATCTGGAAGGCGCCGGCCATCTGCTTGGTGTCCAGATAGCCCTGATCCCACATGACGTCTTCCAGGTAGGTGACCTGGCTTTCGTCGATGAACAGCATGATCTCGCCGGCATCCTCGAAATCGGTCTGCGCCGCCAGCAGGGTGACCGACGCCAACCGCTCATCACCTTCACGCGCCATGGCGGCGGCGGCGATGGACAACAGCGTGCCGCCCAGGCAATAGCCGGCGCCGTGGACCTTTTGTCCCGGCACGACGGCGTTGATGGCGTCCAGCGCCGCCATCACCCCCAGACGGCGGTAATCGGCCATGCCCATGTCGCGATCCTCGGCGCCCGGGTTCTTCCACGAGATGACGAACACCGTGTGACCCTGGGACACCAGCCACTTGACCATGGAATTGGCCGGCGACAGGTCGAGGATGTAATATTTCATGATCCAGGCCGGGACGATCAGGATGGGCTCGGCGTGGACACTGTCGGTGGTGGGGGTGTACTGGATCAGTTCGATCAGCTTGTTGCGGAAGACAACCTTGCCCGGCGTGCAGGCGACGCCCTTGCCCACCTGGAACTTCTCGTCCTTGACGTAATCACGCCCGGTCAGGTTGCGCATGATGTCGTCGGACAGGTTTTGCAGGCCGCGCACCAGATTTTGGCCGTTCTGCTCGGTGGTCACCTTGATGACGTCGGGATTGGTCAGGAAGAAATTGGCCGGCGACACCATGTCGAGCAATTGCCGGGCAGTGAATTCCACCACGTTCTGGCGGTGCTTGCCGACGCCACGCACATTGGTGGTGGCGTAGTGCCACCATTGCTCGGTGTACAGAAAAGCTTGGCTCATGACGTTGTAGGGGAATTTCTGCCAGCCCTCGCTGGCGAAGCGCGAATCCTGGGCCAAGGGCGCGAAGGGGTCGGGATCGGTGCGGCCCATCAACGAATCGACGGTGAAGCGGGCCAGGGGCAGTGCCTTGGACATGGCGTTTTGCGCCATTTCCCCCACCTTGCCGGGCGAGTTGGCCAGATGCACCAGCCAGTCCAGATACGCCAGCAGCAACGAGGCCGGCGACAAGGCGTTGGTGTAGCGTCCCTGCACCGCATGCATCAGTCGGTCGGTGCTTTCGGTGAAGATGGGGAACGGGGTGCGGAACTGCTCGGCGCCCATGGGCAGGGCCAGCATCTGATGGACCGGGTTGACGTGGATGGGCGCAGCCACCGGGGGGGCGACGGGCACCGGGTGGGTGATGCCGTCCGGCTGCGGCTCGGCGGCGGACTGGCGGCGCGAAGTGCGGATCTCGTTCATGGTCCCTGGCCCCTTTGGCGACGAAAACTGACCCCGTCACTATACGTCCGCCCGTCCAGGCCCATGTATGAAGATTCTGCAACTGCGAAATGGGGTGGGAACAGGGCAGGGATCCCCTTGCCGTGCACGAATCCATTGGATTTCGTCCCCACCTTAAAGGTATATTCAGGATTGGATTATTTTAGGCTTCGTCCACGTATATTCAGTGGGACGAAACGGGAACAAAAGTTATGGCACTCGGTACCAACAAAGTCTCGGCGTTAGCGGCGCCCGGCATGGCGGCGGCGGCAACAGCCCGCCCCGCGTCGGGTGGTCGCAATGTCGCGTCGGTATCGGGCGGCCCGGCGGAAGCAGCCGGATTTTCCACCCAGATCGGCGTCAGCGACAATCGTTTGCTGCGTTACGACGAGGAACTGGATTTCGGTTTTTCCGAGCATCGCGACCCGGATCGTCAGGGCACGCCGTTCATGGCCAAGGCGGCGTCGAGTTTCCGCGCCGAATTGGCGGACGAGGCCACCGGCGGTGAATCCGCCAATATGTTCATGGATTACGTCATGCGTGGCGTCGGCACCTATGAACACAATATGCGGGTCACCACGCCCGGTTCGGTGCGACCCGGCAGCGTGCTTAACTATCTGTACTGAGACACGGTCACCGCGGGCATGAAAAAGCCGCCGATCCAAGGGATGGCGGCTTTGTTTTTGGCTGGTGCCGATGCGGTCACGACCAGCGCGGCTCGGTCTGCCGGCGCAGCACTTCCAGCGCCCGCTCGGCCCGCCAGAAGCTGCCGTCCTCGCCACTTTGGTAGCGGCGGATGAAGTCCACGTGGCTTTCCATCGCCGCCAGCATGTCGCGCGGGCGGTCGGGGTCGGCCCGTTCCCCGGTCAGGGCGCCGATGGTGGTGTCGTAATCGGGGTGTAATTCGCTGGGGAAGCCGATCCACTGGTATTCTTCCCAGCGCAGCGACCCTTCCAAATACAGTTCGTGCGCGATTTCCGCGTATTGGCGCGGACTGACGTTGCGCAGGTCATAGCGGGCGCGCACCTGGGCGCGCGGCGCCGGCAGAGCCAGGATGGGGGCGGTGTCGTGACGGGCGGTCTGCATCATGGGGGCCATGGCGAAATCTCTGTCGGTGGGGGCGGGGGCGCGTCTGAACAGGCTGCTGATCAGGCTCATCGCCGCAAGCCGGCAATGCGGCGGATGGTGGGAACGCCGGCGATGGCCGGTTCCAGCATGGGCTTCAACTCGGCGACGCGGGACAGCGATTGCAACTGGTCCCAGGTCAGGGTGCCCTCGGTGAACAGTTCGTGCACCAATTCGGCCAGTTCGCTGTTGCTGGGATGGGGTGGGGCCTTGGGCTTGGCCGGGGCGGACAGGGGGCGCAACGAAACCATGGCGCCTTCGTCGGTGCTTTGGGTGGCAAGGCTGTCCTGCCAGTCGGGGGTAAAGTCGAAGGTCATTCCCATCCTCCGTGTCGTGTTCGCAACACTTCGACAGAGTGCTTTGCATGCTTCGTGCCAAGGCCAAGGCGGACAAAGCCGCCAAAACGGCGGGGATAACGGGCATTTTTTGCCGGTCTCTGGGCAGAAAGTGCCGGATGGGCGGCAGAAATAAACCGGCACATACTTTGCTGGTGGTTGTTGCAGTGCCATGTATAATGCGGCCAGTTTGTCTTGGAGGTTCCTGATGGTGCGTGGCGTGCGGATGGCTGTGGCCGCGATGGTCGTGACGGCGGCGGGGCAAGCCCTGGCCGGTCCGGCCGATCTGGCGCCACATCGGGCCGTCTATTCCATGGGGCTGTCGACCACCAAGCCCGGTTCCGGCATCGCCGCCGCCAGCGGCACCATGAGCTATCAGTTCGAGGATACCTGTGACGGCTGGGTGGTGGAAAACCGCATCGCCATCACCTATGCCTATACCGAGGGCGGACAGGCGCTGTCGGCCACCGATTTCATCACCTGGGAATCGAAGGACGGGCTGCACTACCGTTTCCGCATGCGCAATACCCGCGATGGTCAGGTGACCGAGGACGTCGAGGGCCATGCCGACCTCAAGGGCAAGGGCCAGGGCGGCACCGCCCGTTTCTCCCGTCCCGAGCCCATGACCCTGGCCTTGCCCAAGGGCACTTTGTTCCCGACCGAGCACACCTTGCGGCTGATCGATCATGCACAAAGCGGCGGACGGTCGTTCTGGCGGGTGGTGTTCGACGGCTCCGGTCTGGATGGCCCCTACGAGGTCAACGCCCTGATCGGCAAGCAAAGTCAGGCGTTGCCGGCCAAGCCGGTGTCGGCCTTGCTGGGCACGCCCCATTGGCCCATGCATCTGGCCTTCTTCCCGGTGTCCAGCCCCGAGGAAGTCCCCAATTTCGAGATGTCGCTGGCCTATCACCCCAACGGGGTGGCTCAGGAAATCGTCCAGACCTTCAAAAGCTTCAGCCTGAAGGGCCGGCTTGATTCGGTCGAGGCATTGCCCAAGCGCGGCTGCTGACCTTCCCTTTTGATATCGTCGCTCCTGATGGCCGTGGTCGTGGGGATGTGAACACCTGTGACAGGAGTGCCCAGATGACCGATTTCACCAGCATGGACGTGGCCGAGTTGCGCGACGTCATCGCCAGCCACCGCGCCGAGGTCGAGGCCGATCCGCCGGCCCTGGTTCCCGCCTTCGCCGAGGCGCAACTGGCCCTGGCCGCCAAATTGTCGGAAGCCGGCGAGATGGAACGCGCCCTGGCCGCCTCCATCGAGGGCGTCGATCATCTGCGGCTGCTGACCGACAGCGATGTCGGCACCTTTGCCGTCCATCTGGCCTCGGCGCTCAACAACATGTCCAATCGCCTGTCCGATTTGGGCCGCGACGATGAAGCCCGGCTGGCCGGCGACGAGGCCTTGGCCCTGGGCAAGCGGGCGATCGACACCGCCCCGGCCGAGGCTCGTTTCGTCCTGGTCTCGACCCTGATGAATCAGTCGGGACGGTCGTGGCGGGCGGGGCAAAGCTTGCGCGCCATCGACGAATTAGGTCAGGCGGTGGAAATCTTCCGCGACGGCGGCGAGGCGCTTTATTCCTTCCTCGGCATCATGGTCGACGCCCTGCACCGCAACGCCATGGCCCTGGCCGAAGGCGGATTGTGGGAAGAAGCCATTGCCGTGCGCCGCATGACCGCCGAAGTCTTCCCTGAAGATCAGGTGCCCATGGCGGTGCATCACCTGTTGGCTCTGACCCTGCAACAGGGCGCTTTCGCCAAAAGCCGCGACGGTTTCTATGGCGAATCGTTGCCGCTGGTGGAGGAAGCCGCCGAACTGGCCCGAGCCCTGGCCGAAGCCGCGCCCGACCAGTATCGTCTGTTCCTGGCCCAGTCCCTGGCCAATCTGGCCAGTCGCCAGCACGAGGCCCATGCCGATGCCGAGGCCTTGGACGCGGCGGTGGAAGCGGTGGGCGTGTTCCAGGAACAGGCCAAGATCGATCCGGCCAGCGCCCTTGGGCCGCTGGTGCCGACCCTGGAAACCTTCGCCTCGATCCTCAACACCTTGGGTCACACCGAGCAGGCGCAGAACATCCTGGGCCAGCGCGATCACCTGCTTGGGGTGTTGGAGCAGGCCAAGGGCCAGGCGTAAGACCTTGCCGGGTGGTCAGGCGTGCTGCCCGGCCACCCAGCCCGACGACCATGCCCATTGGAAGTTATAGCCGCCCAGCCAGCCGGTGACGTCCACCGCCTCGCCGACGAAGAACAGGCCGGGATGGGCCTTGGCCTCCATGGTCTTGGACGATAGCGCCTCGGTGTCGACGCCGCCCAAGGTGACTTCCGCCGTGCGCCAGCCCTCGGTGCCGGCGGGCAGCAATTTCCAGGCATTGACCATTTGTCCCAACTGGGTTAGCGCCTTGTTGGACAATTCGGCCATGGGCTTCTTGCCGATGCCGGCGCGCTCGCACATGCCGTCGGCCAGCCGTGACGGCAGCATTTCCGCCAGGATGGTCTTGGCCTCGGCCTTGGGCCTTTGGTCCTTGCGCTCGATCAGCTTGGCCGCCACGTCCAGGTCGGGGGCGAGGTTGACGGTGATGTCCTGGCCCTCGCGCCAATAGGACGATATTTGCAAAATGGCCGGCCCCGACAGGCCGCGATGGGTGAACAGCACCGCCTCGCGGAAGCTGGTCTTGCCGCAACTGACCACGCCATCCACGGCGATGCCGGTCAGCACCCGGACGAAATCCAGATCGGCATCGGTGAAGGTCAAGGGCACCAGGGCCGGGCGGATCGCCGTCACCCCCAGGCCGTAATCGCGGGCGGCGAAATGGGCATAGCTGGTGGCGCCCAGCTTGGGAATGGACAAGCCGCCGGTGGCGACGATGACCGAACCGGCGGTGATCGGCCCGTCCTCGGTATTGATCGTATAGGGGCCGGAGCCGGTGATGCCGCCGACTTTGGCGCCCAGGCGCAGTTCGACCGAGCCGGCGCCGGCTTCGTCCAGCAGCATATTGAGGATCAGGGCCGAGGACTGGTCGCAGAACAATTGCCCGAGATCGCGTTCGTGATAGGCGATGCGGTATTTGCCGACCAAGGCGATGAAGTCGTTCTGGCTATAGCGCTTCAACGCCGATTTGGCGAAATGCGGATTGGCCGACAGATAGCGTTCCGGCGCGATGTTGCGATTGGTGAAATTGCACCGCCCGCCGCCGGAAATCAGAATCTTGGCCCCGGGCTTTTCGCCGTGATCGAGGACCACGACCTTGCGGCCGCGCTGGCCGGCACTGGCGGCGGCCATCAGGCCGGCGGCGCCGGCGCCGATGATGATGATGTCGTATTGCATGGGCGGCTTATAGCCGATTATCCCTGTCCTGTCGTCGGCCAAACCGGGTGGATATATCCGCTGGAATGAAGCTGGAAATTCAGCCCGCGTTTGCCTCTGGCGGCTGGTTGGGCAGTTCGAAGGTGAAAGTGGCGCCCTGGCCCTCGATGCTGTCGACCCAGATGCGCCCGCCCAGATGCTCGACGATGGTCCTTGAAATGGCCAGTCCCAGGCCGGTGCCCTTGGGCTTGTTGGTCAGGGTGTCGCCGACCTGATGGAACTTGTCGAATACCGCCTCCAGGGCATTGGCGGGCAGGCCGGGGCCGTTATCGGCCACCTCGACGCGGATGCCGAGGGCGGTCGCGGCCAGGGTCAGCCGCACCCGGCCCTGGCCGGCTTCGACGAATTTGACGGCGTTGGACAGCAGGTTGATCACCACCTGCATGAACTTGTCGGCATCGGTGCGCAAGGGCGGCAAGTCGTCGGCCAAGCGGGTTTCCAGCGTAACCCTGCGATCCTCGAACAGGGCGCCGGTGGCGGCGATGCTGTCCTGGATCAACTGGCGCGGCTCGACCATGACGAAGTGCCAGGTCATCCGCCCCGATTCCATCTTGGCCATGTCGAGGACTTGGTTGATCAACCGGGTCAGCCGTTCGCTTTCCTTGATGATGATGGCCAGGAATTCCAGCCGTTGCGCCTCGTCGATGCCAGGGTTGTCGAACAGGATTTCCGAAAACGAGCGGATCGAAGTCAATGGCGTACGTAATTCATGGGTCACCGTCGAGATGAAGTCGTCCTTCATCCGGTCCAGTTCCGTCAGCCGTTCGTTGGCGGCTTTCAACTCGGCGGTGGCCGCTTCCAGGCGTTGCGAATAGGCGATGACCTGACTGGCTTCGTCCAGGATTTCCATCACCTCGTCCAGGCCGACCACCTCGCCTTTCGACACCGATGCCACCATGACCCGGGCGGAGGCGGCGCCGATGGCCCCGGCCAGCAGGGTTTCAGCCATGTCCACCAGTTCGGAATCGGCCTCGGTCAGCTTATCCAGGTCGATACCGCGATGCTCGGCCCATTGGGTGAAGGCGCGCTCGGCGTTGTCGGGGCCGACGAAGCGCACGCACAACGCCTTCAATTCGCTGATGGCGGCGGTGCCGCGCCAAAAGCGCGAGCGCCCGCGATGGGGGGCGCTGGGGCGCAGCGCATCGACGAACAGTGACGCCTGAATGCGCTCCATGGCGGTGTGGCCGGTCAGCAGCGACACCGACACATAGGCGCCCACATTGGCCAGCATGCTCCACACCAGGGCATGGGTCACCGGCTCCAGCCCGCTCAGGCCGAACAGGGCATAGGGCTTCAGCAATTCGATGCCGGCCAGCCCTTGTTCAGCGAAGGCCACCGGCAGCCAGCCGGAGCGGGCGAAGCTGGGCAGCAGCAGGGTATAGGTCCACACGGCGAAACCGGACAAGAGCCCGGCCAGGGCGCCTTTCTCGGTGGCGCCTTTCCACAGGATGCCGCCGATCAAGGCGGGGGCGAACTGGGCGGCGGCGCAGAAACTGACCAGACCGATGGTCACCAGGGCGTAAGAATCACCGATCAGCCGCACATAGGCATAGCCCAGCAGGACGACGGCGGCGATGGTGCCGCGGCGGATGGTCAGCAGCAGCCCCGACAGGTCGGACCGCTGGGCCAGCCCCAGCCAGCGCAGGCGCAGCAACAGCGGCATGACCAGATCGTTGCAGACCATAGTGGACAGGGCGATGGTCTCGACGATGACCATGCTGGCCGCCGCCGACAGCCCGCCCAGGAACACCAGCACCGCCAGCCCGGTGGCGCCGTGGGTCAGGGGCAGGGCAAGGACGTAGAGATCGGGGATGATGTCCTGGCCGGCAAAGGTCATGCGTCCGGCCAGGGCCACCGGCAGGACGAAGATGTTGATGGCCAGCAGGTAAAGCGGGAACAGCCACACCGCCTTGTCCACGTGACGGCGGTCGACGTTTTCCACCACGGTGACCTGAAACTGGCGCGGCAGGCAGGTGAAGGCCAGCATGGACAGGATGACCAGGGCGACCCAATCGCCATAACCGCCGCCGCTGATGGTGAACAAGGCGCGCAGGTCAGGGTTGTCGGCGGCCTTCAGGAAGATGTCGGCGAAGCCGTCATAGAGGCCATAGGTGACGAATATCCCCACCGCCAGAAAAGCCACCAGCTTGACCACCGATTCGAAGGCGATGGCCAGCACCATGCCTTCGTGGTGCTCGGCGGCGTCGATGTGGCGGGTGCCGAACAAGATGGCGAAGGCGGCGAGGAAGATGGCTACCAGCAAGACGGTGTCGCCCAGGACCGGGATATTGGACATGGGCAGATTGGTGTGCGGCCATTCCAGCAGCGCCGTCAGGGTGGTGGACACCGCCTTAAGCTGCAACGAGATATAAGGCATGATGCCGAGCACGGCGATGATGGTGACGACGCCGCCCAGCACCGGACTTTTACCGTAGCGGGCGGAAATGAAATCGGCGATGGAGGTGATGCGGTGGGTGCGGCCGATATGGACCATCTTGCCGATGATGACGCCCGACAACGCCACCACCAGGGTCGGCCCCAGATAGATGGGCAGGAAGGCCAACCCGCCCGAGGCGGCGCGCCCGACACTGCCGTAAAAGGTCCAAGAGGTGCAGAACACGGCGATGGACAGGGCATAGGTGGTGGGGTTGGCGATCAGCGAGCGGCCTTGCGCGGCGCGGCGGTCGCCGTACCAGGCGATGGCGAACAGCACCAGCAGATAGGCGATGGAGATGGCGACGACGACGGGGCCGGAAACCATGTCAGTCCCCGTCGCCGGAACGTTCCACCACTAGGGCCATGATGACGATCAGCGCCAGCCAGCCGCCGAACAGCCACAGCACCAGGAACGGGATGCCGGCGACCATGTAATCGCGCGACGCCACGTTCAGGAGCGGCGGCGAGAACAGCGCCAGCCCCAGCAGGAAGGCGGCGATCAGCCGCTCGCGCTTGCCCGCCGGGCGGGTCAGGCGCAGGCGCGGCGACGGGCCCGGCCTCACGACCGGTGCCCCTGGGTCAGCCAATCCAGGCTGGCCTGACAGGCTTGGCCCAGGGTGCGGATGCCGCGGGCTTCCAAAGGCGCGATCAATCGGGCCAGGATTTCCGCCGTCACCAGGGCGTCGGACAGGGCCGAGCGATGGGGCAGGGGCGGCACCCCCAACCGTCCGGCCACCGCTTCCAGCGACAGGTCATAGCCGGGGTCCAACAGCGCCGCCAGGATCATGGTGTCGAGCACCGGCTGGCGCAGGGCGATGCCGGTTTCGCCTTGGGCGGCATGCAGGAACTTGAGATCGAAGGCGACGTTGTGGCCGGCCAGGGCGGAGGTGCCGGCGAAGGCGGCGAATTGCGGCAGCACCACCGCCAGGGGTGGTTTGCCCTTGACCATGTCGTTGCTGATGCCGTGATAGGCCATGGATTGCGCCGGAATGGGGATGCCGGGATCGATCAGACGCTCGAAACTTTCCCCCGACAATACCCGGCCCTGGCCGATGCGGACGGCGCCCACCTGGATCAGCCGGTCACCCTGGTCGGGGCGCAGGCCGGTGGTTTCGCAATCGAAGGCGACGAAGGTCAGGTCGCTCAATTTTTCATTGGTCAGGCCGCCCGCGTGCAGGTGGCGCTGCATCAAATCCAGGTCGTGCACCTCGGGGCGCGGCGGGCGCGGTCGGTCGCTAGGGGAAAATTGCGGACGATGCGGTGGCGGCAACGGGATGCGCAACACCGACAAGGGGCCGCCGCCGCTTTGGCTCCACGGTTCGGATTGGTGACGGTCGAGCAACTCGCGGACGCTGTCGCCGCCATCGCCGGCGGGCAGGTCCAGCCACACTTCCACCATGGCCGCCGGCACGGCGGTGCCGTTCCAGGCCAAATCCACATAGACGCGGCGATCGGCCAGCAAGGCCTCGAAATCGAATTCGCTGTGGCCGGTGGCCTGGGCCAGGTGCCGGGCCAGGACGGTCAGCGCATCCAGCAAGCCACGGCTGTCGCCGTGCAGCCACAGGGGGATGCCCACCATGTTGAGGCGGATGCGATGGGCGGTCAGCCGTCGGGCCAGACAGTTGAACAGATCCTGCGAATAAAGATCGGTGCTGGCGGCGCTGGGGATCTGGGTGGCGATGTCGGCTTCCAGCCGTTCGACGGCGCGGGAGAGGGCGGCGCTTTCCTCGGTGATCACCTCGTCGAAGGCGGTTCGTTCCCGCGGGGTCATGTCGGGATAAAGGGCGATGGTTTCCGCCGCCGCCCGCAAATTGGCCAAAGGTCGACGCAGATCACGCACCGAGGCGCGGCGCAGGCTCAGTTCTCGCAGGGCTCGTGTCGGTTCGGCGTCCTCGGGCGTCAGGGTCAGCAGGTAGAAACCGTCGTGAAGGCGCAGTCTGGCCCGCAAAAGTGCCGCGCCGTCGGCACTGGCGCAGGTGAAGGCGGTGTGGCCGCCGGCTTCAAGACCTTCCAAGGCCCGCAACAGCGGTTCCATGGGCAGGATCATGGCGATGTCGCCGCCCATGGGCAGGGCCGAGCGCCCGAACAGAGCGGCGGCGGCAGTGTTGGCGCAGGCGATGCGGTGGCTGGGCCATTCACACAAGATGGCGGCGTCGGGCAGTTCGGCCAGCGCGCCGGCGACCCAGGCCCGAGCCGGTTCGCGCCGCGTGGGCGGGGGCGGTGCCTCGGCGTGAGGCGGCGGGGCGACCTGCGGTTGCGGGGCGCAGCGGCGCCACAGCATCAACAGCAGGGCCAGGGGGATCACTCCGATCCCGGCCACCAGCGGTGCCGGTGCCGGCATGCGCGAGGCCAGGCCGACCAGCAGCACCGAAAGCGCGGTGGCGCCGATCAGGAGGGTGACCCGCTTGCGCTCGGTCATGGTGCCCTCCTTCGTCGGATCAGGGATTACCCAGGAACGACCGCACCTTTTCCACCACGTCGCGGGTGGAAAACGGTTTGGTCACGTATTCGTCGGCGCCGAGCGCCATGCCCTTTTCGCGCTCGACCTCGCGGCCCTTGGCGGTCAGCATGATGATGCGGATATCGGCCCAGTCGGGATTGGCGCGCACCGTCTGGCACACGTCATAGCCGTCGCGCTTGGGCATCATCACGTCGAGGAGCACCAGACCGGGCTTGTGCTCGGCGATGGCGGCCAGGGCGGCGTCACCGTCGCGGGCCACGTGCACGTCATAGCCCACCTGTTTCAACAGGAACTCCAGCGACAGGACGATATTGGGTTCGTCGTCGACCACCAGGACCGATCGCGCCATGGCTTGCCTCCTAGCCTCGTTACCTTCTCTACGGGAAGGTTTAAGGACTCACCGTATCATGCCCGCCCAGGTTTGCACATGGGGGCCGTGCCGGGGTTAAAGCAAGCCGACTTCTTCCATTTTTTCCTTGAGGCGGCCTTCTTTTTTGCGCAAGGCCTCTTCCATGCGTTTGATGCGGCGGTCCAGATCCTCGATATTGGCGAGACGTTCCTGTCGCTTGCGCTTGCTCCAGCCGGCGCTGGCCCGTTTGATGCCCCAATCGGCGGCGATGAAGAACAGGCAGGCGCCGGCCAGCACCGACACCAGGGCGGCCCAGCCGCCGAAGGTGCGGTCCACCGCCACTACCGCCCCCCAAAAGCCGATGCTGACCAGGGATGCGGCACCGATCAGCATGACCCGGTTGACGGTGCGGTCGTGTTGGGTGTGGCGGCGTTCGGCGGCGCGCAGGGTGTTGACGATCTCCTCGCGGGCGATGGCCTGCCAGGTGCGGAACGACATGCCCTTAACCGTACGGTTGTCGCGGATGGTTTGTTCCAACTTACGGACCAGATAATCCGCCTGCTGTTCTGGACTTGGCCCGTCGGCCATGTTCGCCTGCTCCCCGATCACCACATGGGTGGCGATCCTATCACCGCTCTACGTCGGTGCAAACTCACCCTCCTCCGCCGTGCCGGGGGAGATGACGGCAGATCCCGGCACGGACGGAGGAAGGCGATACCCGGCGGGCTCGGTCAGACCCGCGGGGCATCGCGGCGTTCAAGCGGCTGGAAACCACGGTGGCCCTGGCGGCGTTCGGGGCCGTCCCACACGGCGCCTATGGGGTCGCGGCGGTCGGCGCTGCGCCAGTTTTCGTGGCGGCGGCGGTCGTGGTCCTGGAAATCCAGTCGGCGGCGCCTGCGATCGGGGCCAAAAAAACCGCCGCCTTGGATGTAAAGACGCGGATGTTCGACGATGGAGCGCAGGCGGCTGGCGAGAACCTGTTGCGACCACGGGCGCAGCATGAACTCGTTACTGCCGGCGTCGCGGGCGGCGGCGATGTGGTTGAGGCCGGCATAAGCGGTCATCACCACCACCGGCAAGAACCGATGCTGGTTGGCGGGTGCGCGCAGGCGATGCAGGAAGTCGATGGCATCCACCTGCTCGGACCAGTCCAGAAACAGGACATTGGGTTGTTCGGTCTCGATGGTCAGGATGGTGTCGCGCAGGCGACCGCAATCCATCACCCGTTCACAGCCCATGCCGGACAGCATGTCGCGCAACAGGCGCCGGTTGGTCAGATAAGGGTCGAAGACCAGTGGCCGGCAGCGGCTGAAATCGGCCCCGAAGGTGGTTTGCGGTGCGATGACATAGGCCATGGCGAGCACTCCCGTACTCCGTGTCCCTCTTGGCGTCACAGCCCTGGGGGAGACGACTTTTCCACTTGGTCATTGTCTCTCTCGCCGACAAGGGGTTCAAGTGGATTGTTTGTAGGGACCAAGCTCCGCCTGTTCGGTCATGTCCTCGGCTAAAAGCGCGCGTTCATGAGCGACGAATTTCTCGACGGCGCGGCGTAAACCCTCGTCCTTGATCCAATGGGCGGAATGGGTGGCATTGGGCAGATAGCCGCGCGCCACCTTATGTTCGCCTTGGGCCCCGGCCTCGACCCGCTTGATCTTGTGGGCGATGGCGAAATCGATGGCGCGGTAGTAACAGGCCTCGAAATGCAGGAAGGGCGCCTGAAGCCCGGGGGCGCAGCCCCAGTTGCGCCCGAACAAGGTGTCGTCGCCCAGCATGTTGAAGGCGGCGGCCACCGGCTGGCCGTCTTGTTCCACCCACACCAGCACCACCTTGTCGGCCACTTCCGATCCCGACAGATGGTCGAAGAAGGCGCGGGTGAGATAGGCCGATCCCCATTTCCGGTCGATGACGTTTTCGTAGAAGCGATGGAAGGCATCCCAGTGCCGGGCTTTGATGTCGGCCCCGACCAAGGTGGTGATATGGAACCCCTGGGCCGCCACCGCCTGGCGTTCCTTGCGCACCTGCTTGCGCTTGCGCGACGACAAGTGCCCAAGGAAATCATCGAAACAGCCGTAATCGGCGTTCTCCCAATGATATTGGCAGCCCAGGCGGCGGATGAAGCCGGCGCTTTCCAGCAGATCCGCCTCGGCCTCGGTGGGAAAGGTGATGTGCAGCGACGACATCCCCGCCTGCGATGCCAGCCGCACCATGGTTTCGGCCAGGGCCAGCCGGTGGGCCGGGTCGTCGTGGCGCGACAGCAGGCGTGGCCCGGTGGCCGGGGTGAAGGGCACGGCGCATTGCAGTTTGGGATAGTATCGACCGCCCGCCCTGGCATAGGTTTCCGCCCAGCCCCAATCGAACACGTATTCGCCATAGGAGTGGCTTTTGACGTACATGGGCGCCACCGCCACGATTTCGCCATGCCCGTCGCGTATCAGTACATGACGGGGCAGCCAGCCGGTTTCGCCGGCGACCGCACGCGACTGTTCCAAGGCCGCCAGGAAGCCATGGCGGATAAAGGGATTGCCGGCCCCGGCGCAGGCGTTCCAGTCGGAGGCGGGGATGGCATGGATGGACCCGACGATTTCGGCTTGCAAGGTGTCGGTCATCTTCGCCCAATTCTCGCTTCATGGTTTCCCTCCAGCATGACATGGCGGCAATGATGGGAAAATCCAAGCTTATCCCGCCGCATTTGCTGGCCGGCGGCTTGTTGCTGGTCATGGCGGTGCTGTTCGGCGTGGCCTGGTATTTCCACATTCCGGCGCTGAAAGCCTTTGCCGAGGCGGCCCTGGCCGGCGGCATCGCCGATTGGTTCGCCGTCACCGCCTTGTTCCGGCGCCCGCTCGGCCTGCCCATTCCCCATACCGGCCTGATCCCGGCCAATCAAAAGCGGCTGGGGCGGGCCTTGGGTGATTTCGTCCGCGACAATTTCCTCGCCCCCGATCTGGTGGCGGCGCGGCTGCGTCAGGGTTCGCCCGCCGCGTGGCTGGCCGACCGGCTGGCGCAGCCGGAAGTCGCCCGCGTCCTCGCCCGCCGCCTGTTGCGTCTGGCCGATGATGCCGACAGCCGTACCGCCTTGTTGGCGTTGGTCCAGCCGGGGCCGTCGCTGGCGCGGGCCTTGCGTATGATCATGCGCCAACACGGCCATCAGCGTGCCTTCGACCGGCTGCTCGATGGCGTGGCCGGGGCCCTGGCCGCCGATAATTCCTTCATCGTCGCCAAGGTCGCCGATGGTTCGGGCCGCTGGGTACCCGCCTGGGTCGACCGCAAACTGGCGGAAAAGCTGAGTGCCGCCCTGGCCGCCGGTCTCGATGATCTGCGCCGCGCCGACCATCCGTGGCGGCAAGGGTTTGAACACTGGCTGCACACTCTGACCCAGCGTCTGGGCGAGGATCGCGACCTGGATGCGCGCCTGACTGCGGCGGGCGAAAAAGCCCTGGCCGATTGGCTGGCGGAGGACCGCCTGTTGCCGGGGCTGAGTGCGGCCATTGCCGGCTGGGGCCGCGCCCTGGCCGCCGACCAGGCCGCCCGCGCCCGGTTGGACCGCCGGCTGATCCGGGTGGTCGAGCGCGCCTTGGTGCCCAGCCGCCATCAGATCGGTGATTTCATCGCCCAGGTGGTGGAACGCTGGGACGGCGCCACCTTGGTGGCCAAGCTGGAGGCCCAGGTGGGCGGCGATCTGCAGTACATCCGGGTCAACGGCACCCTTGTCGGCGGTTTGGCCGGACTGGCCCTTTACGGGCTATCCCACCTGTTGGGGTAGTGATGTGCGGTCCCGGCATGGCCGCCTCCGTTAAACTGGACATAGAATGGCTTCTTCCAGGGCAATGTTGATGCTATTGTCCGCGCCTCCGCTGCCGGAAAGCCGCTTGTATCCTGCGATCATGACCATGGAATCCGCCGCCATCGATTTCGCCAGCCTCAGCCGCGCCCAGCTTGTGGATGACGGCGGCAAGAAGCTGGAAGCCCTGTTGCTGGTCACCGGCGACGTGGCCGATGCTGTCACCCAGGCGGTGGGGCAGGGCTATGCCGTCATGCCCACCGGCGGCCTGACCAGCGCCATCGGCTCGTACGATTACCAGGCCGACGGCATCAGCGGTTTCACCGGCGTCATCGCCATCCGGCCTAAGGGCGCGCTTACCCCCGAACTGGTCGATGCCCATACTGCACCCGTGGATTTGAAGACCCATCAGCTGTGCATCCGCCGTGAGCAAGGTACCATTATCGTCGGTGCCGGCTTGACCTTCACCCAGGTCAACGCCGCCCTGGCCGAACATGTGGGCGGCAATGCCCGGGTGCTGGTGGATCTGACCAGCGTCGGCTCGGCCTATGTGGGCGGTGTCGTCGCCACCGGGGCCATGGGGCCGTTGCGTATGCGTCCCAGCTCCACCTTGGAAGCGGTGGTGGTGGCCGATGGTTGCGGGGCGCGGCTGCTGGCCGGTGACGATCTGGATCTGGTCGAGGGGATGCAGGGCTGGACCGGCATGGTGGTGGCGGCGGTGTTCCGCTTCTACGAGGTGCCGCCGGCGGAATTCGGTCTGGTACTGCCGGTGCAGGGCACCGATATCGACGCGGTGGCCGGTCTGCTGGCCTATCTGGAGCCGTGGACGCGGGTTAATTTGCCGGGGGCCGGCGGTCGGCTGGGCAATGGTGACACCGTCTTGAACGGCGTCGAACTGGTCAGCCGCGATTCACTGGAATCCTTTATCGAGCACGCCCAGGATCCGGCCCGCAGCAAGGCGCAAGGGCTTCTGCAATCGTGCGAATACGCCAATGCCGACATGCTGGCCTGCATCACCGGCTGGTCGGAACAATCGGTGGACGACGTTCTGTTCAGCCTGATGGACCCGGAGACGGAGACCATCGGCGGCGTGATGATCGAATTCGGCGTCGGCTTTTCGTCCGGGGCCGAGATGGAAACCTTTCGCGCCATCCGTGAAGGCGCCCCCGATATGGCCCGCACCAAGGCCCGGGTCATCCCCGACGGGCGGATGAAACCGTGGAGCACGTCCACCGACGTCAATGTCTCGGTTCCTGCCGATGCCGGCACCATCGCCGCCATCCTGACCGCCTATGCCGATTACCGCGCTTTGGTGCGTGACTTGGCCGGGCAGGTGGCCCAGGGCGTCGACGTGGAATTGTCGGCCTATGGCCATCTGTCGCCGCACGGCATCGACCCCCACCACCGGGTGACGGTGTTCGCCGATCTGGGCCGCGACGACGATCTGGAAGGCGTGCGCAAGGCGGTGCTGGATGGCAAACGCACCCTGATCCGCGATCTGGTGCGCGCCACCATTGCCGGCGGCGGCAAGGTGACCGGCGGTGAGAAGGGCATGCCGTCGCTGGTGGAGATCGCCCGCGCCATCGGCGGCGAGGAGCATCTGCCCGACGATCTGCGCGCCCGTCTGGACCGCGCCCGTCAGGCCATCGCCGCCGCGCCGGCTAATTTCAGCTTCCGCGCCCCGGCGGAATTGCGGGCCTAGCCCGTGCTCCACGCCCGCGGGCGCTTCATGCCGGCGATCTTGCAGGCCTGCTGCACATAGCCATAGGGAAACAGCTCGAACAAACGGTTGCGTCCGGCCCCGGTGGCTTGCGTCAGGTGCTTCATCACGTGGCGGGCGTCGGGGGCGACCTGATGCTCGTCCAGCCATTGGCGCATGAAGCGGATGACCCGCCAATGGTCATCGGTCAAGCTGATGCCCTCGGCCAGCGCCGCCTGTTGGGCGAAATCCTCGTCCCAGGCGCTGGGATCGATCAGATAGCCTTCCGTATCCACCTCGGTCATGGTCTGCCGCCCCGCTGATGTTTGCTCCATGGTGCTCTGTTTATTAGCATTATGTGATTGACTGTGGTCAAGTGCCGGATTTGACTGATGTCAATAACGCTGCGATGGGTATTTCGGCTGTCCTGTTGACGGAAGTCAAAGAGCAATAACGCTGAAATGCAGATGATGCTCCATACCCAATGACGCTCATGCCGAACGTGCCGGGTAGACCGGGTCCGAACTCCCCCTCACTTCGGACCCGGTCTTATTTTTTCTTGACCGGGATCAAACCAATTTCGTCGCCGTTCAGGTGCAGTGGTCGAAACTCGCCGATCTGGGGGCCGTGATGACGACGATGATCCAAATGGCCGAAGGGTTGCGGGGCGAGGATGTGGACATCCTGGCCCGGGTGCCCATGTTCGCCGGTATCGACGCCCCCACCTTGACCCGCATGGCCCAAGTGGCGCGAGTGGTCCGGCTGCCCCGGGGGACGGTGCTGTTTTCTCAAGGCGATGAAGCCAAGGCACTTTATGTGTTGCTGGAAGGTCAGATCGGCCTGTCGGGCAAGGTCGAAGATCTGGGCGACGACACGGTGGTGGAAATCCTGGATGCGGGCGAAGCCTTCGTCGCCGCCGCCGTGTTGACCGGCAAGCCTTATCTGATCGCGGCCACCGCGCTTGCTCCGGCACGGGTATTGGAACTGCCGCGTCAGGCGCTGTTGGACGATTTGCGCGCCAGCCCCGATCTGGCCTTGGCCATGTTGGGGTCGCTGGCCCGGCATTTCCGTCTGCTGGTGCGCGAAATCAAGGATTTGAAGCTGAAATCCGCCAGCCAGCGTTTGGCGCTTTACCTGCTGGGGTTGACGGCAAGGCGGCGCGGCGCGGTGATCGTGCGGCTGCCCCACAACAAAGGCCTGATCGCCGCCCGTGTCGGCGTGCGCCCGGAAACCCTGTCGCGGGCTTTCGCCCAGTTGAAAGGGCGTGGCGTAGTGGTGGACGGCCAGAATGTGGCCATCGCCGATCTGGCGGTGCTGGTGGATTATTGCCATGAAGGATGGGAGAACGTTTAAGCGCGGCGGTGCCATTTTTGGTGTTGGACATTTGCAAGTTTACAGAAGGCCTTTATAGTGCTGTTGTTATTGCCCAAACCGGCACCTTGAAGGAGCCTTTGCGTGAGCCTGCGTACCGCCCCCGACACCTTTGACATCCTCCTGGTCGAGGACAATCCCGGTGACGCCCGTCTGGCGCAGGAGGCCTTGAAGGAAGGCCGCATGTCCAGCCGACTCAAGGTCGTGGTCGACGGTGTCGAGGCGATGACCTATCTGCGCCGCGAAGGTCCGTTCGCCGAGGCTCCGGTGCCCAATCTGGTGCTGCTTGACCTCAACCTGCCGCGCAAGGATGGCCGGCAGGTTCTGGCCGAGATGAAGGCCGATCCCAACCTGCGCCGCATTCCGGTGGTGGTGCTGACCACCTCGCAGGCGGAACAGGACATCATGCGCACCTACGATCTGCACGCCAATTGCTACATCACCAAGCCGGTCGATCTGGACCGCTTCATCTCGGTGGTGCGCTCCATTGAGGAGTATTGGTGTTCGGTCGTCACCCTGCCGCCGCGCTGAGCCGTCATGGAGCCGGGAGGCCAACGCTCCGGCTGTACCGTCCTGGTGGTCGAGGATAATCCAGGCGACGCCCGGCTGGTCGAGCTTTATCTGCTTGAAGACATTACCTCGCCCTTTCGCGTCCTGAAGGCGGAATTGCTGTCGGCGGCGCTTGGTCTTCTTGATACCAACATCATCGACGTGGTGCTGCTGGACCTGTCCTTGCCCGACTCCTTCGGCATGGATACCCTGGACCGCCTGCGCGCCGCCCATCCTTTGGTGCCGGTGGTGGTGCTGACCGGCACCAACGATGAGGCTCTGGCGCTTCAGGCCCTGCGCCAAGGCGCCCAGGATTATCTGGTCAAGGGTCAAGGCGACGGCAATCTGGTGCGCCGGGCCATTTTCTATGCCATCGAGCGGTCCCATGCGGCCAGCGCGCTGAAGCGGTCGGAAGGGCGATTCCGCGCGCTTTTCGCCAATGCGGGCCTGGGCGTGGTGCTGGCCGACGCCCATGGCCGTATGGTCGAGGCCAATCCCGCCTTTTTGTCCATGGTCGGCTATGGCGATGCTGAGTTGCGCGGGGAAAAGTTCCGCGCCATCACCTATCCCGACGATATCGGCTTGAATGACACGCTGCGGGCCGAGGTGCTGGACGGCAGCCGCGATGGCTTTCAACTGACCAAGCGCTATGTCGCCAAGGACGGACGCATCATCTGGGCCAAGCTGACCTGCACGGTGATGCGCGAGGCCGATGGCCAGCAGCCCTTTACCGTTACCGTGGTCGAGGACATCACCGAGAGAAAGCGCCTGGAAGACAATATGCGTCTGGCGGCGACGGTGTTCGAGAATTCCGGCGACGGCCTGTTCGTCACCGACGCCGAAAATCGGATCATTCATGTCAATCCGGCCTTCACCCGCATCACCGGTTATGCCGCCGATGAAGTGCTGGGCCGTAATCCCAGCTTGTTGGCCTCGGGACGGCACGACCACGATTTTTTTATCCAGTTGTGGGCCGTCTTGCTGCGCGACGGCAAGTGGCAAGGCGAAATCTGGGATCGCCGCAAGGACGGCGAAATGTTCGCCGGCTGGCAAAATATCGCCGTGGTCCGCGATACCGACGGCAAGGTGCAGAATTTCGTCGCCGTCATCAGCGACATCACCTCGCGCAAGCAGGTGGAGGAACGGCTGTCCTATGCCGCCAACCACGATCCGCTGACCCGGCTGCCCAATCGCACCTTGTTCCAGGAACGTCTGACCCGAGCCATCGCCCGAGCTTCGCGCAATCATAATCTGGTGGCGCTGCTGTTCATCGACCTGGACCGGTTCAAGCAGGTCAACGACACCATGGGCCATCTGGCCGGCGACATGCTGTTGCAGCAGGTGGCCGAGCGGCTGTCGTCGTGCATCCGCCAGGGTGACACGGTGGCGCGGCTGTCGGGCGACGAATTCACCATCATCTTGGAAGACGTCCAAGACCCCCGTGACGCGGCGGTGGTCGGGCACAAGGTGTTGCGCCTGCTGCAAGAGCCGGTCGCCTTGACCGGCGGCGAGGCGCATATCAGTTCCTCCATCGGCGTATCGCTTTACCCGACAGATGCCGGCGATCCGCAGACCTTGCTGAAGCTGGCCGATGCCGCCATGTATCGGGCCAAGCATCTGGGCCGCAATTCCTGCCAGTTCCATTCCGAGGCGGTCAACGCCGAGGCGTTCGAGCGTTTGGCGCTGGAAAACGCCCTGCGCGGTGCCGTCGATCAGGGCCAGTTCCTGTTGCATTACCAGCCTATCTTCGACGTCAAGAGCGGTCGTGCGGTGGCGGTCGAGGCCTTGCTGCGCTGGCGTCATCCGGAAGTGGGGGTGGTTGCCCCCAACCAATTCCTGGCCTTGGCCGAGGAAACCGGCATGATCGTTCCCATCGGACGCTGGGTGTTCGACCAGGCCTGCCGTCAGGCCAAGCTTTGGCGTGATGCCGGCCACGTGGATTTGCGCCTGCACATCAACCTGTCGCCACGCCAGTTGCGCCAGCCCGATCTGATCGAAATGGTCGCCGCCGCCTTGGAGGTGTCGCAATTGCCGCCCCAGGCCCTGGTTCTCGAGGTGATGGAAACCT
Organism: Magnetospirillum gryphiswaldense MSR-1 v2; assembly: GCF_000513295.1. Taxonomy (NCBI): domain Bacteria; kingdom Pseudomonadati; phylum Pseudomonadota; class Alphaproteobacteria; order Rhodospirillales; family Rhodospirillaceae; genus Magnetospirillum; species Magnetospirillum gryphiswaldense. The sequence goes on along the minus strand of NC_023065.1, from coordinate 2,157,964 downwards.
GTGTCATCGACAAGGCTTTTGACCCCTCGGCGCTGTTCGCCCGCTTCGCCGCCCTGGGGGTGGGGTTGGCCATCGACGAATTCGGCTCGGGCTATTCGTCCTTCGCCTTCCTGCGCCGCTTGCCGGTGACCATCTTGAAGGTGGCGCAAAGCTTCGTCCGCAACCTGTCCAGTTCCGAGGACGAATCCGAGATCGTCACCGCCATCGTCGCCCTGGCCCGTGGCCTGCACATGACCGTGGTGGCTCCGGGGATCGAGAACAAGGCGCAACTGGATTTCCTCACCGGCTTCGGCTGCGACAAGGTCCAGGGCTTCTTGCTGTCCAAACCCTTGCCGGGGACTGAAATGACCGAGTTTCTCGACCTTAAGCGTTCGCCCGCCGCCTTGGGTCCATGGGGCAATCCATGAGACTGGTGCGCTGGGGCGACAAGGGGGCGGAAAAGCCCGGTCTGGTGGATGCGGACGGTGTCGTCCGCGATCTGTCCGGCCACTGTGCCGATATCTGTGCCGACGTGGATTTCGCCGCCCTGGCCGGTGTGGACGCGGCGGCCTTGCCGGTGGTGCCCGGTCGCCCGCGCCTGGGCGTGCCGGTGGCCGGTATCGGCAATATCCTGTGCATCGGTCTCAATTATCACGACCACGCCGCCGAGATCGGTCTGGCCCCGCCGGCGGAACCGGTGGTGTTTTCCAAGCATACCGGGGCGTTGGCCGGTCCGTTCGACGATCTGGCCTTTCCCGCCGGGACGCAAAAGCTGGATTGGGAAGTGGAACTGGCGGTGCTGATCGGGCGCCCGGTCTGGCAGGTGGGGGTGGATCAGGCGCTGTCCCATGTGGCCGGCTACATGACCGCCAACGACGTTTCCGCCCGCGACTGGCAGATGGATCGGGGCGGCCAGTGGATCAAGGGCAAGTCGGGGCCGGGATTCTGCCCGCTGGGGCCGTATCTGGTGCCCGCCGCCCAGGTGCCCGACCCGCAAGCCTTGGGGCTGTGGACCGAAATCAACGGCATCCGTCAGCAAGATGGCCGCACCGCTGACATGGTGTTCGGCGTCGCCGAGATCATCGCCCATCTGTCGCACTTCATGGCGTTGGCGGCGGGCGACGTCATCCTGACCGGCACCCCCGCCGGGGTCGGAATGGGCCGTGGCCTGTTCCTGCAACCGGGCGACGTCATGGCGGCGGGCGTCGACGGATTGGGCAGCCAGCGGGTCGTGGTGAGGTGATCGCCGGCAATGGCCGCCGCGGTCTGGCGGCATTGATCCTGGGGGCGGTGGCCATCGGCTTCGCCCCCATTTTCGTGCGGTTGTCGGACGTGGGGCCGGTGGCTACCGGCTTTCATCGCCTGTTCTGGTCGGTGCCGGTGTTTCTGCTGCTGATGTATCGGGCGCCGGCCTGCCGGCCCAGTCCCGGCCAATGGCGGGTGATGGCGCTGTCGGGATTGTTCTTCGCTGGCGACATGATCGTCTGGCATCTGGGCATCATGCTGACCAGCGTCGCCAATGCCTCTTTGTTCACCAACATGGCGCCCATCTTCGTCGCTTTGGCCCTGTGGCTGATCTGGCGCCAGCGCCCGTCGGCCCGCTTCACCCTGGCCTTGCTGGTCGCCTTCACCGGCGCCCTGGCCCTGGTCGGCGGTGCCCCGGATTTGTCCCTGGACCGGCTGGCTGGTGATGGCTTGTCGCTGTTGTCGGGGCTGTTCTATGCCGGCTATATCCTGGCGGTGGGCCGCGCCCGCGCAGATTTGCCGACCCCCTTGTTGATGGCGGTGGGTGGGGCGGTGGCCGCCCTGGTCATCCTGGCTGCCGCCCTGGCCTTGGGCGAAACCGTGTGGCCGACCACCTTGCGCGGCTGGGCGGTGGTGCTGGGCCTCGCCCTGGTGTCGCAATGCGCCGGCCAGGGGTTGATCGCCTGGGGGCTGGCCCATGTGTCGGCGTCGTTCGGGGCGGTGGTGCTGTTGTTGCAGCCGGTGGTGGCGGTGCTGATGGCCTGGGTACTGTTCGCCGAGACGCTGGGGATGGTGCAGGTGGTCGGGGCCATGGTGGTTTTGGCAGGCATTCATCTTGCCCGCAAGGCGAACCCCACTTGACGATGGCGGGTGGTTATGCTCACCATCCGGCATGACCAATGACACTTCAGATACGGTCCCGGCCGATCCCCGCACCCGCGTTTCCGACCGCGTCGCCGACCGCATTCTTGCCCGTATCGCCAGCGGCGAATGGGCGGTGGGGCAGCGTCTCCCCGGTGAACGTCAACTGGCCGAGGACATGGGCGTGTCACGCGTGTCGGTGCGGGCGGCGCTGCAAACCCTGAAGACCCAAGGCCTGTTGGACGCGGTCCAAGGCGGCGGCACCCGTGTGGTATCCAATGCCGCCTGCATGGATGCGTCCTTGGCCCAACTGGTCAAGGCCAACCATGAGACCCTGGCCGATCTGGCGGAGATCCGCGGACAGATCGAAGTGTGGGCAGCTCGGCGGGCGGCACAAAACGCCACCCCCGCCAATCTGGCCGAGTTGTCCGAGGTGATGGCCGCGACCGAGGCCGACATCAATGCCGGCAAGCACAAGACCGAAAACGACATCCGCTTTCATCTGGCGGTGGCCAAAGCGTCGGGTTCCACCGTCTACATGCATGTGATGGGGGTGTTTCGCGGCATCTTGCAGCAGATGCTGGATTATCACCGCTATGAAATGTTCCCGACGCCCGAGGATGATCAGACCATCCTGGGCCATCATCGGGCCATCGCCGATGCCATCGCCGCCGGCGATGCCGATGCCGCCGCCGTCGCCATGCAGGCCCATCTGGGCTGGGTGGTGGCGCGCTATCGCGTGGTGCAAAGCCAGCGCGGCAGCTGACCCCACACCTTCGGGCAGTGGAAAACCGTCATCCAGGCGCGGTAGGCGGCGGCGCGCCCGTCTGCTATGGTGCGCACCACAAAATATCCCGCCTTCGGTTGCTAAGGACCCAAGATGCGTAGAACAAGAAAAGCCAAGATCATCGCCACCCTGGGCCCGGCGTCGTCGACGCCGCAGGCCATTGAAAGCCTGTTCCGGGCCGGGGCTGACGTTTTCCGCCTGAATTTCAGCCACGGCAGCCATGCCGACCATCAGGCCCGCTACGACACCATCCGCGCGCTGGAACAAAAGATCGGACGTCCCATCGGCGTGCTGGCCGATCTGCAAGGCCCCAAGCTGCGGGTCGGCAAGTTCGCCGATGGCAAGATCAAGCTGGAGACCGGCGCCACCTTCCGCCTGGATCTGTCACCGGAACTGGGCACTAGCGTGCGCGCGCCGCTCTTGCACCCGGAAGTGTTCGCCGCCATGAACGTGGGCACCGAGTTGCTGCTGGATGACGGCAAGCTGCGGCTGCGGGTCGAGCAGCACGGCGGTGATTTCGCCGAGACGCGGGTGATCGTCGGCGGTGAATTGTCCAACCACAAGGGCGTCAACGTCCCCAACGTGGTGCTGCCCATCTCGCCCTTGACCGACAAGGACAAGGCCGATCTGGATTTCGCCGTCGACATGGGGGCGGACTGGATCGCGCTGTCCTTCGTCCAGCGTCCCGGCGACGTCCTGGAAGCGCGCAAGCTGATCGCCCGCAAGGTGGGCAGCCGCGTGCGCCTGTTGTCCAAGCTGGAAAAGCCCTCGGCCATCGATTACCTGGAAGAAATCGTCGAATTGTCCGACGCGGTGATGGTGGCACGCGGCGATCTGGGGGTGGAATGCCCGCCGGAATCGGTGCCGATCCTACAAAAACGCATCATCAAGTGCTGCCGCTCCGCCGGCAAGCCGGTGGTGGTGGCGACCCAGATGCTGGATTCCATGGTCCATTCGCCATCGCCGACCCGAGCCGAGGCCTCGGACGTGGCCACCGCCATCTATGACGGCGCCGACGCGGTGATGCTGTCGGCGGAAACCGCCTCGGGCGATTATCCGGTGGACGCGGTGACCATGATGGACCGCATCATCAATCGGGTGGAAGAAGACGACCAGTATACGGTGATCACCGACGCCTCGCGCTCGCAGCCGGAAAACACCACCCGCGACGCCATTTCCGCCGCCGCCCGGCAGGTCGCCCATACGCTGAAGGCCGCCGCCGTGGTCACCTTCACCTCGTCGGGCTCGACCACCTTGCGCGCCGCCCGCGAACGACCGCAGCAGCCGATCATCTCGCTCACTTCGGGCATCGAGGTGGCGCGCCAGCTGGCCCTGGTGTGGGGGGCGCATTGCGTGCCGACCCAGGAAGTGCGCAGCTTCGCCGAAATGGTGCAGACGGCGGCCAAGGCGGCGCAGGATGAATCCTTCGCCCATCCCGGCGACCGCATCGTCATCACCGCCGGCGTGCCGTTTGGCTGTTCCGGCACCACCAACATCCTGCGGGTGGCGGAAATCGAGGAAAGCGGCGAAGTCCTGTAATCCATGAAAGTCAACGCCCGGACCTTGCCCAAGATTCTGGGCGCTGGCCTGATCGTCGCCGCCCTGGTGGCGCTGATCATGCAGCCGGCAGGCGGCGGCGCGGCGGGCTGGGGCTTGCCCATTTTGCTGGTGACCATCGGTCTGTGGTCGGGTGGTTTTCTGCCCGACCACGTCACCGCGCTGGGCTTTTTCGCCGTCCTGCTGTTGTTCAAGCTGGCCCCGCCGGAAGTGGTGCTGTCCGGCTTCACGTCATCGGCCTTGTGGCTGGTTCTGGCCGGACTGGTCCTGGGCCTGGCCATGGATGAAACCGGTCTGGGCAAGCGCATGGCCGGGTTGGCGCGCGGATTGGAAGGATTGTCTTACCCCCGACTGGTGGCGGTGGTGGTCGGTCTGGGGCTGGCGGCCATCTTTTTCATGCCGTCGGCGACCGGTCGCATCATCATGCTGTTGGGCATCGTCGCCCCCCTGGCGGTGCATCTGGGCTATCATCCCGGCTCGCGCGGCTATTCCGGCCTGATGCTGGCCGCTGCCTTCGGCACCTTTCTGCCGGCCTTCTCGGTGCTGCCGTCCAATGTTCCCAACATGGTGTTGGCCGGCACGCTGGAAAAGCTGACCGGCCACAGCTTCACCTTCGTCGAGTTCTTCATCGTCCATTTCCCGGTGCTGGGGGTGGGGCGGGCGCTGGCGGTGTGGGCGCTGGTCAGCCTGCTTTATGCCGAACCGCCGGGGCCGCTGGTCGGAGCCGGAGCCGCCGCGCCGGGACCATTGAGCAAGGGAGAGCGCCGTCTTGCCGCAGTGCTACTGCTGGCGGTGAGCCTGTGGGTGACCGATTCCTGGCATCATATATCGCCGGCCTGGGTCGCCCTGGCCGGGGCGGTATTGTGCCTGTATCCGCGTTTCGGCGTGCTGGGCGCCGATGCCATGCGCAAACTCAACATGTCCATGATCTTCCATGTGGGCGCGGTCATCGGCCTGGGGGCGGTGGCCAACCATCTGGGCCTGGGGGCGTGGATGGCGGAAGCCATCCTGGGCTGGATGCCGTTGTCGGGCGACGGCCATCTGCACGACTGGGCGGTGCTGGTGATCCTGCCCATGCTGTTGGGCGTGTTGACCACGGCCCCCGGCGTGCCGGCGGTGCTGGTGCCCATGGCCGGCACCCTGGCGGCGCGCTCGGGCTTTTCCATCGACAGCGTCGCCATGTTGCAGGTGCCGGGCCTGTCCACCATCTTGTTGCCGCATCAGGTGCCGCCGTTGATGGCGGCGGTTCCGGTCTCGGGCGTGCCCTATCACGAATTCGTCCGCATGTGCCTGCTGACGGCGGGCGTTTCGGTGGTGATTCTGCTGCCGTTGGATGCGCTGTGGTGGATGGTGCTGGGACGGCTGTAGGCGTGCTTTGTTGTGGCTGGTTTTGTCCGCCCGCGATGGCTCTGGAGCAGACAATAAAAAAGCCGGAGGGCCTGTGCCGCTCCGGCTTTTTTTCAGCTCAACCGTGTCAGACCAGCTCGATGCTGTAATTCTCGATCACGGTATTGGCCAGAAGCTGCTTGCACATCTGCTCGGCCGCTTCGCGCGCCTTGGCCGGATCGGTTTCGGCCAGATCCAGTTCGATGTACTTGCCCTGACGGACGTCGTTGACGCCGCCGAAGCCCAGCGAGCCCAGCGCGTGCTGCACTGCCTTGCCCTGGGGGTCGAGAACGCCGTTCTTCAAAGTGATATGAACCTTAGCTTTCACGGGAATATTCCTTGTGTAGGCTTATTGCATGGTTTCCGGGCCCTTCAGGTCGCGCGGGCCACCCTCGGGCAGAATGCCCAAGCGGCGCGCCACTTCCTGATAGGCGTCTTCGACGTTGCCGAGATCGCGGCGGAAACGGTCCTTGTCCATCTTTTCGCCGGTCTTCAGATCCCACAGACGGCAATTGTCGGGGCTGATCTCGTCGGCCAGGACGATCTGCATGTCGTCGCCATTGTAAAGGCGACCGAACTCCAGCTTGAAATCGACCAGACGAATGCCAACGCCCAGGAACAGGCCGGTGAGGAAGTCGTTGACGCGCAGCGACATGGACATCAGTTCATCGATGTCCTGGGTGGTGGCCCAGCCGAAGGCGGTGATGTGTTCCTCGGCGACCATGGGGTCGCCCAGGGCGTCGGACTTGAAGTAGTACTCGACGATGGAACGCGGCAGCGGCGTGCCTTCCGACAGGCCGAAGCGCTGAGCCAGCGAACCGGCGGAGATGTTGCGGACCACCACTTCCAGCGGGATGATCTCGACTTCGCGCACCAATTGCTCGCGCATGTTAAGGCGACGAACGAAGTGGGTCGGGATGCCGATCTCGCCCAGCTTGATCATCAGGTATTCGCTGATCCGGTTGTTCAGCACGCCCTTGCCGGTGATGGTGCCCTTCTTCTTGTTATTGAAGGCGGTGGCATCATCCTTGAAGTACTGAACCAGGGTGCCCGGTTCCGGTCCTTCGAAAAGAACCTTAGCCTTGCCTTCATAAATCTGTCTGCGTCGAGCCATGGGAAACTTCCGGATCGATGAGGCGCGGCCTGGTGCGGCTGGCGCCGGGGAAACAACAAGCGCGGGGCCGTTTCGGCCCCGTGCTCACGGGTTTGGTATAGCAGGGATGAGGGGGCGAAACAATTGGCCCGTCATGCCGCGTTACGATTGCTCCGGTGCCGCTCGGCGATGAAGTGGGCAAGCTGTGCCGCTTCCGGGCTGGAATCGTCGAAGCTGATGCGCATGCCGGACGTGCCGTGTTCGATGATGTGGAAGTTGAGAGTGCCCGGAAGACCGGAAATCCGCAGGCTGCCGTCATTGCCGCCGGGCAGGTCGGGAACGTCCAGCATACGACCGCCGCACAGCGACAGATCGGCCATGCGCACGGCCATGGTGGTGTCGCCGACCCTGATTTCCGCTGTTTCACCATAGGCGATGCGCGGTGTCTGGCGGCGATCCACTTCCGGTGTGGCGGTGCGGACCACTTGATTGAGGCTGCCTTTCAACTCGCGTACCCGCACGGCGATGCTTTCCAACTGGTGCTGGACCAGTTCGGCGGATTGCCCGGTGGTTTGCGCTTCCGAGGCGACGGTGGCGATGCGTTCGGCCACTTCTTCGGCGGCGTGGCTGGTCTGCACCACGTTGCGGACGATTTCCTGGGTGGCGGCGTCCTGCTGTTCCACCGCCGCGGCGATGGAATTGGCGATGGCGCTGATTTCCTCGATGGTGGTGGTGATGTTGCCGATGGCCTGGGTGACCTGACGGCCGATGGCTTGCAGGGCGCCAACCTCGCGGCTGATTTCCTCGGTCGAGCGGGCGGTCTGGGTGGCCAGGCCCTTGATCTCGTGCGCGACCACGGCGAAGCCCTTGCCGGCCTCGCCGGCGCGGGCCGCCTCGATGGTGGCGTTGAGCGACAACAGATTGGTCTGTTCGGCGATGGCATTGATCAGCTTGGCCACGTCGCCGATGCGGGACATGGCGTCGGAAAGCTTGTGCACGGTGTCGGCGCTTTCCCGCGCCGATTGGACGATGCCGGCCACCACCTGGGTGGACATATTGGCCTGGCTGCCGATCTCGCGGATCGAAGCCGACAATTCCTCGGCGGCACCGGCCACCGCCTGGGCGTTGCGCAAGGCCTGTTCGGCGGCGGCGGCGACACCTTGGCTGTTTTCTCCCACCTGATGGGCGGAATGGGCCATATCGGTGGCCAGATCGCGCATCTGCACAGTTTCGCGGGCGACGTTTTCCACCGCCTGGGCGGTTTCCACCTCGACTGTATCGGCCATGTCCAGCAGCGATTGGCGGCGGGTTTGCTCGGCCAATTCAGCCTGCTTCGCCTGCTCGGCCTGCATGGCCAGCAATTTCAACGCGTTGGAGCGGAACTGGGCCAGGGCGCGGGCGATGGGGCCGAATTCGTCGCGGCGGCTTTCTTGCAAGTTCAGGTGCTGGTCGTGGCGTTCCTCGACCACCGCCTGCACGTCATGGCTGAGCAGATTGAACAATCGCGCCAATTGCCAAGCCAGGGTGCCGCCGATCAGGATGGCCAGGGTCAGGCCGATGCCGCCGGCGATGGCCAGGGTGTTGGCAACCTTGTCGTTGCCCTGTTCGACCCGCTCCGCCGCCAGGGTCAGCCCGGTTAGGGAATTGTTGGTTTCCTGCTCGACCAGTTCGGCCACGTTGTCCAGGCGCTGATGCATCCTCTCGGCGGCTTCGTCGAAATCGCCCATCAGCTTGTTGCCGGCTTCGGCGCCGCCGCGGATGTATTCCTTGGCCATGATCTGGCCGGTTTGATAATAGGGGTCGAAGGCTTGGTCCGCCTTGTCCAGCGATTCCAGGATGTCGTCCAGTTTCAGGCTTTGCGCGGCGGCTCGGGCTTGGCTCATGGCTTCGGCGAAGCCCTGGGCCGCTTCTTCCGCCTTGTCGAAGCCGTCATTCAGCCCGTCCTGGGCGCGGGTGGCCGAGATGTCGCTGAGAAATTGCTGAACCTGCGCCACTTGCAGGTTCATATCCTTGATGGCCGCGTACAATTTGATCGATTGCTTGGACACCGTGTCGGCGCGCTGACTGATCTCGGTCAGCAGCGGCTTTTGCGCGTTGACGGCACGGCTGTTCAACCAGCTGGTCGTGGCGAACACGGCAACAACAATGGTCAGACCAGCAACGATCTGTGTGCGAATGTTCATCAGAAGGATTTTCCCGATTGCTTGTCCCACTAGCGCAGGATGGCTAACACCAATGGCCTGTGCATAACAACATAATACGAACGTCTAAGTTATCGAATATAAACTTTTGTCCGGTGGTCCCGGAGCGAACAGCCACAAGGGTTTTTGTTCGCTGTTCATGCCGGGCAGGGCGATCAGCGACGACGACACGGTGCCGAAGCCGCTGGGGCGCAGGAAGCACATGGCGGCGGTTTCCTCGGTGTCCGAGCCTGCGCCGCCATCGGCCATCAGCGCCTGCCAGGCCTGCCAGTCGCCATGGTCGGGGTCGGGCAGGGGGGCGGCACGGAAGCGGGGCAGATAGGCGGCCAGACGCGGGCTGGCGCTGTCGTCCAGGTCCATGGCCGAGATCATGTGCAGGCCGGGGGGAATGGTGTTGATGTGGACCAATCCGGTGCCGTCGGATTTGGCCCAGAAAGCGTCGCGGTTGTCGGCGACGATCATGTTGAAGGGGCGCCATGCCCGTCCGTCCAGATCGGCCAACGCCTGGGCCGCCTGATCGGCATCGGCGTGGTCGAGGGCGTCCAGCACCAATTCGCCGCGCGACCGTTTGCCTGGGGCCGGACCAAGGGTGCCGACCCGGTTCAAGATGGCGGCGACAACGCCATGGTCGTTCATCCCCAGCCACGATCCTTGCGCCAACTCATCCAGGCCGGCGGTCACTTCCGGGCGGTCGGGCCAGTGGCGGGCCGGGGCTTTCCAGGGGCGTCCGGCCATTTCATCGCGATTGGCGGCGATCAGGATCGGCCAGTCATGACCGGGGCGGCGTGACAAAACCAAGGTGCACATGCGAAAATCCGGTTTCGGGGCGAAGAAATGACGGCTATAACACGTTCGCCGCTCTGGCAAAGGATTCAAACGACAACCACTTCCAAAGTAAGTGGGGCATCAAGGGAAGTCGCCTGTCATGACCACCTTCGACGATCGCGAAAAGGCTTTCGAAGCCAAGTTCAAGCTTGATCAGGAAATGCAGTTCAAGGTGAATGTGCGCCGTGACAAGCTGCTTGGCCTGTGGGCTGCGGAACAGATGGGCATCACCGGCGATGCCGCCAAGGCCTATGCCCTGACCGTGGTCGATGCCGAGTTCACCGAACCCGACCATGATGCCACCCACAAGGTCGCCCGCGATCTGGCGGAAAAGGGCGTCCAGATCGAGGATCGCCTGTTCAAGAAGGAAGTGGATCGCTGCCGCGACTTGGCCGCCGCCCAGTTGACCGCCGAATTGAAGCGCTGAGTTTCTTCAGCCGCTGAAAAGGTCAAGACCCGCCGGAGTGATCTCCGGCGGGTCTTTTTGTTTTTACGCCCGTCCGAAGACGCGGCGGAAGATGGTGTCTACGTGCTTGGTGTGATAGCGCAGGTCGAACATGTCTTCCACCTGCTGGGCGTTGACCGCCTTGGCCACATCGGCATCGGCCTTCAAATTGGCCAGGAACATGCCCTTGGTTTCGCGGCCTTCGCCGGCGGCGTCCCACACCTTCATGGCGTTGCGCTGGACCAGACGATAGGCATCCTCGCGGCTGACACCAGCCTGGGTCAGGGCCAGCAGCACACGCTGGCTGAAGATCAGGCCGCCCAACTGGTTGAGGTTGCGCTCGACCACGTCGGGGTAGACCACCAGCTTGTCGATGACGTTGGTCAGACGCGCCAGGGCGAAATCCAGGGTGATGGTGGCATCGGGGCCGATATAGCGTTCCACCGACGAATGCGAGATGTCGCGTTCGTGCCACAGCGCCACGTTTTCCATGGCCGGCACCACATAGCCGCGCACCATGCGGGCCAGACCGGTCAGGTTTTCGGTCAGCACCGGGTTGCGCTTGTGCGGCATGGCCGAGCTGCCCTTTTGCCCGGGCGAGAAAAATTCCTCGGCTTCGCGCACTTCGGTGCGCTGCATGTGGCGAATTTCCACGGCGACGCGCTCGATCGAGCTGGCGATGGTGCCCAGCGTGGCGAAGAACTGGGCATGGCGGTCGCGCGGGATCACCTGGGTCGACAACGGCTCGGGCGCCAGGCCCAGCTTGGCCGCCACGTGTTCCTCGACCCGGGGGTCGATATTGGCGAAGGTGCCGACCGCGCCGGAAATGGCGCAGGTGGCGATATCGGCCCGCGCCGCCAGCAGGCGGGTCTTGTTGCGCTGGAACTCGGCGTGGAAGCCGGCGAATTTCAGGCCGATGGTCACCGGCTCGGCATGGATGCCGTGGCTGCGGCCCATGCACACCAGATCCTTGAACTCGAAGGCCCGGCGTTCCAGCGCCGCCAGCAGGCCGTCCAGGTCGGCCAGCAGGATGTCGGCGGCCTGGGTCAACTGCACGTTCAGGCAGGTGTCGAGCACGTCGGACGAGGTCATGCCCTGGTGGACGAAGCGCGATTCGGCGCCGATATGTTCGGCCAGTTCGGTCAGGAAGGCGATGACGTCATGCTTGGTCTCGGCCTCGATGGCGTCGATGCGGGCGATGCGCTCGGGGGTATAGGGCAGGTCGCCCTTTTCCCACACGGTCTTGGCCGAATCCTTGGGGATCACCCCGATCTCGGCCAGGGCGTCGCAGGCATGGGCCTCGATCTGGTACCAGATGCGGAATTTGTTGGCGGCATCCCAGATGGCCGACATCTGGGGGCGGGAATAACGCGAAATGGACATGATCGGGCCTCGGTTCTTGCTGGCGCGCGGACGAAGAGTGGGGGTTATGGCAAAAAACCGCCCGCCTTGCAAAGGCGACGGTGAAAACAGACGCTGATTTCAGGGGCGCATCAGACGACGCGCGGGCGACCGTAATGGACGAAATCGCCCCAGGTGCGTTCCAGCCGCAGCATGGTGTCGACGGTGCCTTGCAGGGCCTTGGCCGAATCCTCGTCGCCGAACACCGCCGACAGGTCGTCTTGCAAGGTGCGTACGGCGTTGCACAGGTCCAGCCCCTTGTCGGTCAGCTTCAGCCGTACCGAGCGGCGGTCGTGGGCCGAGCGTTCCTGGGTCAGGTAGCCGTATTCCGTCAGCGCCTTGATGTTGTAGGACACGTTCGAGCCCTGGTAATAGCCGCGATCCTTGAGGTCGCGGATCACCACCTCGTTCTCGCCGATATTGTACAACAGCAAGGCCTGGACGGCGTTGATGTCCTCGATGCCCAAGCGGCGCAGTTCCGACCGCAGCACGTCGAGGAAGTGACGGTGCAGGCGTTCGATCAGGCGGATGATTTCAAAATACGGCTTGGTCATGGCGCGGCAGTATATGTGTAACCAATCTCACCGCCAACAGGGTTTTTTCCTATCTGGAGTATTTCCCAGTCTGGTTTGGGATTGTATTGTGCTGCCATCGCATGTCTTGGGGACGCAGTCTTTATGGCCGAACAAGAAGCCGCCGACCAGTCGACCGACAACCCCGTCGGCAAGCCCGCCGCCAAGCCGACCATCATCACCGTCTTCAATCAGAAAGGCGGTGTCGGCAAGACCACCACCAGCGTCAACCTGGCGGTGTGCATGGCCGCCTTGGGCAAGCGGGTGGTGCTGCTGGACCTGGACAGCCAAAGCAACGCCACCACCAATGTGGGGGTGACGCCGCCTATCTCGACCGGGGCCTATCAATTGCTGACCGGGCGTGCCCCGGCGGATGAATGCCTGAAGAAGACCGATTACGAGAATTTGCGTTTGATCGGCGGCTCGGATGAATTGGCCTGGGCCGACATCGAACTGGCGTTACAGCCGGAATGTCAGGGCATTCTGGGCAAGGCGCTGGAAAAGCTGCCCGCCAACGTTGATATCCTGGTCATCGACTGTCCGCCGGCGCCGGGTATCGTCTCGGTCAACGCCCTGGTCGCCGCCGACGTGGTGGTGATGCCGGTGATGCCCAGCCCGCATGCCTTGGATGGCCTGCACAAGGCGTGGTGGAACGTCAACCGGGTGCGCTCCAGCTATAACCACGATCTGCACACCATCAACATCGTGCTGAACATGACCGAGGACGGGCCGCTGACCCAGCGCCTGACCGAGGACATCATCGCCGAATTCGGCCCGCGGGTGATGCCGGTGCTGGTGCCACGCGACAACGTGGTGATCGAGGCGGCGGCGCGCGACTTGCCGGTGGTGTCCATGGCGCCGCAATCGCCGCCGTCGCGTGCCTATCTGCGGCTGGCGCAATTGCTGCTGACCCGTGTCCTGCACATGAGCGGCGCCCCCGAGGATGCCCGGCTGGCCGAAGCGCTGGAACACGAAACCGCCGCCGACAAGCTGGCGGTGTGGTCGGCGGAGCTGAACGGCCGGCGGTCGAAGCTGGCCATCCCCGAGCCGGGGGAATCGCCCGAGCCCGGTTGGACCGATGCCCCCGAAATGGCCCAGGCCATCATCGGTCCCGGTGCCGGCTGGAAGATCGGGGTTGCTCTGGGGCTGGTGCTGCTGGGGGCGATATTGGGCTTTGCCGCCGCCGGCGCCTATTTCCGCTTTCCGTTCTGATCCGCGCCAGCGGCCATCCGAAAATCCGTGTCTATCCGTGTAGCCGCGCAGCGGCATCCGTGTTTATCCGTGTTACGGCTGGTTGCTTGTACCCGTGACGGCATCGCCGCAGACGGCACGGGCCATCATTCCCGTTCCAGCCGTTGCAGGAACGCTTCCACCGTTTCCACCGTGTGGTCGCCGTAGCGGCGACGCAAGACCAGGGGCGAGGCGATCAGGGCAGCTCGCAGATCGGCGAACAAGGCGCGCATCAACTCGGCGAAGCCGTGTTCGGTCAGTTGCCAATGGGTATCGGCGGCTTCTGGTCCGGCCTTGGCCAGATGGGAATTGACCAGGGCCAAAAACCATTCGCGCCGGCGCTGGAAATTGGCGAAGTAATGGGCGACCACGATCAACACGTCGTTGGTCAAGGCGTGGGTTTCCGGGTCGGCGTGGATGGCGTCCCAGTCATGGCCGCTGTTGGCCCGGTGGCGGTCCAGGATGGCCTGGGATTTGCGCTGGCATTGCTCGTAAAGGGCGGGGCCGATCATCTTGTCGATGGCCAGGTTGAAGCCAGGAATGACCCGGCGCGACAACAGCCCCTGGCCGCCGTCGTCGCCCTGGCGCGGCGGGAACAGATGGGCGAACGACTTCATCAACACGCGGTCGAACGGGCGTTTGCGCGTGCTTTCCCATTGCTTGGCCTCGCGCGTGGCCGAGCAGGTGTCGTAGGACCGCCGATAGGTGGATTGGAAACGGGTGAACTCGATTTCCATGAAGCTTTCCGCCAATTGGCGGATATCGGCGGCGGACAGGGCGCCGCGCTTGGCCGCCTCGACTTCCAGGCGGGTGGTGAAATGGCCGATCATGGTGTTGGCGATGGCTTCGCAGGCCTTGGCGCCGGCAGGGGCTTCGTTGCTGCTCATGACCGTCCTCCTGTTTATCCATGAAGATTAGCAGGAATTGACACATCCGGCACCGGGCCATAGGCTCGCCGCTTGGGTTTTTCACGGGTGCGTTTCCATGTCCGACAGCTTGTCCATTGCTTTTGCCCAGATCAATCCGGTGGTCGGCGACGTCGCCGGCAATGTCGCCCGCATCCGCGCCGCCCGGGCCCAGGCCGCTGCCGACGGCGCCCAATTGGTGGTGTTCCCCGAGCTGGTGGTGTCGGGCTATCCGCCCGAGGATCTGGTGCTGAAATCGGCCTTTCTCGATGCCATCGAACAGGCGGTGGAAGACTTGGCCGCCGATACCGCCGATACCGGCCCGGCCATCCTGGTCGGCGCGCCGTGGCGGGTGGCGGGACGTCTGCACAACGCCGCCCTGCTGTTGGACCATGGCCGCGTCGCCGCCAGCCGGTTGAAGCATCACCTGCCCAATTACGGCGTCTTCGACGAAGCCCGCGTCTTCGCCCCCGGTCCGGTGCCCGGCCCCATCCAGTTCCGGGGCGTGCGCCTGGGCGTGCTGGTGTGCGAGGACATGTGGTATTCGGACGTGGCCGAGACCCTGGCCGAATGCGGCGCCGAAATCCTGGTGGTGCCCAACGGCTCGCCGTTCGAGCTGGACAAGGTGGGCGTGCGTCTGTCCCGGGCCAAGGAACGGGTGGCGGAAACCGGCCTGCCGCTGATTTACGTCAACCAGTTGGGCGGTCAGGACGAATTGGTGTTCGACGGCGCCTCGTTCGCGCTGGATGCCAAGGGTGAGGTCACGGTCCGGCTGCCCGCCTGGGCCGAGCAGGTGGTCACCACCCGCTGGCATAAGCAGGACGGTACTTGGAGCGTCGCCGGCCCCATCGCCCCCATACCGGAACGCGACGAGGATCTGTATCAGGCCATGGTCCTGGGCCTGCGTGATTATGTCGGCAAGAACGGCTTTCCCGGCGTGGTGCTGGGGTTGTCGGGTGGCATCGATTCGGCCCTGGCGGCGGCGGTGGCCGCCGATGCCCTCGGCGCCGACAAGGTGTGGTGCGTGATGATGCCGTCGCCTTATACCAGCCAGGAAAGCCTGGACGACGCGGCGGGTGTGGCCGCCATGCTGGGCTGCCGTTTGGACAATATCAATATCGGCCCGGCCATGGGCGCCTTCGACCACATGCTGGCGCCGCATTTCGCCGGCACCAATGCCGACATCACCGAGGAAAACCTGCAATCGCGGGCCCGTGGTGTGACCTTGATGGCGCTGTCCAACAAGTTCGGCCCCATGGTGCTGTCCACTGGCAACAAGTCGGAGATGAGCACCGGCTATGCCACCCTTTACGGTGACATGTGTGGCGGCTATGCGGTGCTGAAGGACGTCTATAAAACGGCGGTCTTCGCCGTCTGCCGTTGGCGTAACGGCAATTTCCCCGCCGGCGCCCTTGGTCCCAACGGTCCGGTGATGCCCGAGCGGGTCATCACCAAGCCGCCCTCGGCGGAACTGAAGCCGGACCAGACGGATCAGGACACCTTGCCGCCTTATGACGTGCTGGACGGCATCCTGTCCTGTCTGATCGAAGGCGAGTTGAGTGTCGAGGCGACGGCGGCCAAAGGCTATGACGACGCCATGGTGCGCCGGATCTGGCGCATGCTGGACCGGGCCGAATACAAGCGCCGCCAAGCGCCCCCCGGCGTCAAGATCACCGGACGCTCCTTCGGTAAGGACCGCCGTTACCCGATCACCAACGGGTTCACGCGGTCGGTGTAGTCCGTAATCCCCCGGCCTTGACGATGAAGGCGGCGATCTCGGCCAGACCGGCGCCGGTCTTCATGTTGGAAAAGACGAAGGGCCGCTCGCCCCGCATCTTGCGGCTGTCGCGGTCCATCACCTCCAGGCTGGCGCCGACCAGCGGTGCCAGATCGGTCTTGTTGATGATCAGCAGGTCAGAGCGGGTGATGCCGGGGCCGCCCTTCCTGGGCAGCTTGTCGCCTGCCGCCACGTCGATGACGTAAAGGGTGATGTCGGCCAGTTCCGGGCTGAAGGTGGCGGTCAAATTGTCGCCGCCCGATTCGATCAGCAGCAATTCCAGACCGGGATGGCGGTCGTGCATTTCATCCACCGCCGCCAGATTGATGGAGGCGTCCTCGCGGATGGCGGTATGCGGGCAGCCGCCGGTTTCCACCCCCAGGATGCGGTCGGGCGGCAGCGCCCCGTTCCTGGTCAGGAACTCGCAATCCTCACGGGTGTAAACGTCGTTGGTGATGGCGGCGATGTCGTAATGATCGCGAAAATGCAGGCACAGGGCCAGGGTCAGGGCGGTCTTGCCCGAGCCCACCGGCCCGCCGATGCCGACGCGAAATGCGCTCATGATCTGAACAACCTCGTATATTGGGTTTCGTGGGTCAGGCTGCACCAATCGACCATGGCGGTGGCGCTGCCCAGATCGCAAAACGGACGGGTTAGGGCCAAGTGTACGGCCTGTTCGATCACCGGTTCCAGCGCCGCCATGGCCTTCTGCCCGTCGGTCTGGCCCAGGGGCACCAGCCGGATGGCCGCCGAGACCAAAGTGGCAGCGAAAGCCTGCAAGGTGGCCAGCAAAGCGTCCGTCTCGGCGATTTCAGTGCGGGCGGCGATAACGCCCACCGCCACCGCATAGGCCGGCTGCCGGTTCCTCTGTTTCAACCGGACGCGCCATTGGTCCAGCCAGGGATCGGGCCAGGCGGCGGCGATGGTGGCGACAAAGGCGGTGCCTTGCGCCGAGGATTCCAGCGCCAGTTCCGCCGAGCCGCGCAGGGCATCGGCCAGGTCCACCAAGCGGTCCAGGCGCTCGGTGTCAGCATGGGCGCGCATGGCTTCCAGCAGCAAGCCAGCATCGGCCCGCCCAGAACCATGACGCAGAACGGTTTCCACCCATCGGATCAGACTGTCTCGATCGGTGACCAGCCCGGCTTCCACCGCCCGCTCCAGACCGTGTGAATAGCTGAAGCCGCCCACCGGAAAGGCCGGCGACAACCAAGTCATCAGGCGCAACAGGGCGTTCATGCCCGCCGCACCACGGGTGCGGGGGCGTCGATCAGGCCATGCGGGTCATAGGCCCCCGGTTCCGGCTGAAACGGCGCCCGCCGTCGCCACGCCTGCACGCCTTGGCCGTCCAGCAGGGTCATCAGTACGTGGTCCATGCCCACCCGCAAGACCCGATTGGGCAAGATCTGCACCGGCACATGGCGGTTGCCGATATGCCAGGAGATGCGGGCCAGTTCCGCCTCGGTACGGCAGGAAATATCGATCACCTCCTCGGGCGCCGCCACCACCCGGATGAAGCCGCCGATGTCCAGTTCCAGCCCGTCGCCATCCTTCATCTGTTGGGCACGCGGCAAATCCAGCAGGAAGGGGGCGCCGTCGTCGCCGGTCAGCATGACCCGGCGGCGGTGGCGGTCGGCGGCGGCCAGGGTGACGGTGCCGGCTTCCGTCGATCGGGGCCATGTGCCGGCAGGGTGTAGGGCGACGGCGCGGGTCATCAGAACAGGAAATACCGTTGTGCCAACGGCAGTTCCGCCGCCGGTTCGCAGGTCAGCAATTCACCGTCGGCGCGCACCTCATAGGTTTCCGGGTCGACCTGGATATCCGGGCAGGCATTGTTGTGGATCATGGCCGACTTGCCCAAGCCGCGAGTGCCGGTCACCGCCAATAGGGCACGGTTGAGGCCCAGCCGGCGGCCGATGTCCCGTTGCGTCGCCGCCTGACTGACGAAGGTCACCGAACTGGCCTGAAGGGCGCGGCCGAAACCGGCGAACATGGGGCGGTAATGCACCGGCTGCGGTGTCGGGATGCTGGCATTGGGGTCGCCCATCAGGGCGGCGGCGATAGAGCCGCATTTCAGCACCAGATCGGGTTTGACGCCGAAAAAGGCCGGCTTCCAAATGACCAGATCGGCCAGCTTGCCCACCTCGACGCTGCCCACATGAGCAGCGATGCCATGGGTGATGGCCGGGTTGATGGTGTATTTGGCGATGTAGCGTTTGGCGCGGGTGTTGTCGTTGCCGTTTTCGCCGGGCAGGTTGCCCCGCTGCGCCTTCATCTTGTGGGCGGTCTGCCAGGTGCGGGTGATGACCTCGCCGATGCGGCCCATGGCCTGGCTGTCCGAGCTCATCATGCTCATGGCGCCCATATCGTGCAGGATATCCTCGGCGGCGATGGTTTCACGCCGAATGCGGCTTTCGGCGAAGGCCACGTCCTCGGCGATGCGGGCATCCAGGTGATGGCAGACCATCAGCATGTCCAGATGCTCGTCCACCGTGTTGATGGTGAATGGCATGGTCGGGTTGGTCGACGACGGCAACACGTTGTCCACACCGCACAGCTTGAGGATGTCGGGGGCATGGCCGCCGCCGGCGCCTTCGGTGTGGAAGGCGTGGATGGTACGGCCCTTGAAGGCGGCGACGGTGTTTTCGACGAAGCCCGATTCGTTCAAGGTGTCGGTGTGGATGGCCACCTGCACGTCGTATTCGTCCGCCACCGACAGGCAGGCATCGATGGCCGCAGGCGTGGTGCCCCAGTCTTCATGCAGCTTCAGGCCGCAGGCGCCGCCTTCGATCATCTCCACCAGGGCTTGCGGCTGGGTGGCGTTGCCCTTGCCGAAAAAGCCGATATTGACCGGCAGGCCTTCGGCGGCTTGCAGCATGCGGCCCAGATGCCAGGGGCCGGGAGTGCAGGTGGTGGCGTTGGTGCCTTCCGCCGGGCCGGTGCCGCCGCCCAGAAGCGTGGTCACGCCGGAATAAAGCGCGTCGTCGGCCTGTTGCGGGCAGATGAAATGGATGTGGGCGTCGATGCCGCCGGCGGTGACGATGCGGCCTTCACCGGCGATCACCTCGGTCCCCGGTCCGACGATGATGGTGACGCCGGGCTGGATATCGGGGTTGCCGGCCTTGCCGATGGCATGGATGCGCCCGTCCTTCAGGCCGATATCGGCCTTGACGATGCCCCAATGGTCGAGGATCAGGGCGTTGGTGATGACGGTGTCCACCGCCCCTTGGGCGCGCGACGCCTGCGACTGGCCCATGCCGTCGCGGATGACCTTGCCGCCGCCGAATTTGACTTCCTCGCCATAGATGGTGAAATCCTGCTCCACCTCGATCAAAAGGTTGGTGTCGCCCAGGCGCACGCGGTCGCCGATGGTCGGCCCGAACATGGCGGCATAGGCCTTGCGCTCGATTTTGTAAGCCATGCTGTCAGCCCCCCAGCTTGCCGTTGACCAAACCGTTGAAGCCCCACACCTCGCCGGTGCCGGCATAGGCGACCAGGGTCACCTTACGGGTCTGGCCCGGCTCGAACCGGGTGGCGGTGCCGGCGGGGATGTCCAGGCGATAGCCCTTGGTCTTGGCCCGGTCGAACGACAAGGCGGCGTTGGTTTCAAAGAAATGGTAATGACTGCCCACCTGGATCGGGCGGTCGCCGGTATTGGCCACTTCGACCGTAAGGGTCGAACGTCCGGCATTGAGGTCGATACTACCCGGCTGGGTGATGATTTCACCTGGGATCATGGCCGCCCCCTAGCGGATGGGGTTGTGGACGGTCACCAGCTTGGTACCGTCGGGGAAGGTGGCTTCCACCTGGATTTCGTGGATCATCTCAGGGATGCCGTCCATGACCTGGGCCCGGGTCAGCACGCTTGCCCCCGCCGCCATCAGATCGGCCACCGGGCGACCGTCGCGCGCCCCTTCAACGACGAAATCGGTGATCAACGCCACCGCTTCCGGGTAGTTGAGTTTGACGCCCCGCTCCAGCCGCCGCCGCGCCACCATGGCGGCCATGGCCACCAGCAGCTTGTCCTTTTCCCTTGGGCTCAGGTTCATTGTTGTCGCTCCCCTCAAATATCCCACAGACGCGGTAAGTGGGCCGGCAGGCCCAGCGCCTGGTGCCGTAATGTTTTCCAGGTCTGGCCGAAGGCCGCGCGCAAGGATTGGGCGTCGCGGTCGAGCCAGCGCGCCACCAGCACGCCATTGATGATGCCGGCACCGAAGCGCCCGGCATAATCGGCGTGATCCGTGCGGATGCGGTCACGCAGATCGGTCGCATCATCGGTCAGCAACACCAAGGAGGCTGCGGCCACCGCCCCGTCAAAGCAGGCGGCGGCATCAAGAAGCGCGCGCAGGTCCGTGTCCATATGCAGGGCATCGGCCCAGACCAGCCGTCCGGCGCGGCGGATTTCCCAGGCTTCGCGCAGCAGGCCGGTATGCAGGCGCTCGCCCTTTGCCGTCCGCCCGAACACCAGCATCTCACCGACCAATACGCGGGCGTCGGCTGCCGCGTCAATGCGGGTGGTACGGCGCAGTCGGGCGCCGTCGAACAGGATGGTTTCTTGTGGCAGATATTCCAGCCGGGCGGCGGCGTCGATGGTCAGATGCACATCCATCACCGTGTCGGCGCCGGTGGAGCGATAGATTTTCTCGGCGGCGCTGCCCACCACCAGGGCGCGGGCGCGCGGGCCGGTATGGACGGACAATTCCAGCACATCGCCGCCGGCCAGCCCGCCCGAGGTGGTGACCAGGGCGGCCTGCGGCGGCTCGTCCGCTGGCGGGTCGGGGAACAGCACGCGCAAGGGGGCGCGCTGGTACAGATGCGCCAGCCGGTCGGCCCCGTCCACATGGACGAAGCCCAACTCGGCCCGACCATGCATGCGGGTCAGTTCGGGGTCAGACGGTAAGATGCTTACGGACATCGGCCTCGACCATCTGTGCGGTTGCGCCGGCCAGGATCACCTCGCCCCGGTCCATGACAGCGTAATCGTCGGCCAGTTCCTTGGCGAAGTCGAAATATTGTTCGACCAGGACGATGGCCATTTCGCCGAAGGCCTTGATCTTGTTTTCCGCCAGCAGGCGGATGACCCGACCGATATCCTTGATGATCGACGGCTGGATGCCCTCGGTCGGTTCGTCCAGGATCAGCAGGCGCGGACGGGTGACCAGGGCGCGGGCGATGGCCAATTGCTGCTGCTGGCCGCCCGACAGATCGCCGCCGCGACGGCTGTGCATGTCGGCCAGTACCGGGAACAGCTCGTAGATTTCGGCGGGAATGGTGCGCTCGGCCCGTTTCAGCGGGGCGAAGCCGGTTTCCAGGTTCTCGCGCACGGTCAGGCGGGCGAAAATCTCGCGGCCCTGGGGGACGAAGCCGATGCCGGCCCTGGCCCGTTCATAGGCGGGCAGGGTGGTGATGTCGGCGCCTTCCCACTGGACCACGCCGCTTCTGACCGCCTGCTGGCCCATGATCGCCCGCATCAGGCTGGTCTTACCGACGCCGTTGCGGCCCAGCACGCAGGTGACCCGGCCCTTGGCCGCCTGCAACGATACGCCGCGCAAGGCATGGCTGGCGCCGTAATAGAGATCGATGTTTTCCACCATCAGCATGATCAGCGCCCCAGATAGACTTCGACGACCTTGGCATTGGCCTGGACCGCATCCAGCGAGCCCTCGGCCAGCACCGACCCTTCGTGCAGCACCGTCACCCGCGCCCCCAGGGCACGGACGAATTCCATGTCGTGTTCGACCACCACCAGCGAATGATGCGGGTCTTTATGCAGCTCCAGAATCAAGGCGGCGGTGGCCTCGGTCTCGGCATCGGTCATGCCGGCCACCGGTTCGTCCAGCAACAGCAGGCGTTGGTCCTGCATCAGCAGCATGCCGATTTCCAGCCATTGCTTTTGCCCGTGCGACAGCGCGCCCGCCAGCATCCTCACCTTGTCGGCTAGGCCGATGGTGCCCAGCACCTGATCGATGCGGTCGCGCTGTTCGCCGTTTAAGCGGAACAACAAGGTGGACAGGGTGTCGCGCTGACATTTCAGCGCCAGTTCCAGATTCTCGAACACGCTCAGATGCTCGAACACCGTGGGCTTCTGGAACTTGCGGCCGATGCCCAGATTGGCGATCTGGTCCTCGGTCAGCCGGGTCAGGTCGACACCGCCGTCGAACAACACGTCGCCCTTGTCGGGGCGGGTCTTGCCGGTGATGACGTCCATCATGGTGGTCTTGCCGGCGCCGTTGGGGCCGATGATGGTGCGCAACTCGCCCGGCTCGATGATCAGCGATAATTCGTTCAGCGCGCGGAAGCCGTCGAAGCTGACGGTGACGCTGTCCACGTACAAGATGGAACCGGGGGTGGCCATGCCGGGGCCGCGCGGTTCGTCCATCAGCATGTCGTCAGTCATGGGCGTTCTCCTTGGCCATGCGCGTGCGCAAATCGGCCCACAATCCGACCAGCCCCTTGGGCAGGGCCAGGGTGACGATGATGAACAGCGCGCCCAGGGCGAACAGCCACAATTCCGGCGCCGCACCGGTCAGCCAGGTCTTGGCGCCGTTGACGGCGAAGGCGCCCAAGACCGGCCCCAACAAGGTGCCGCGCCCGCCCACCGCCACCCAGATGGCGATTTCGATGGAATTGGCGGGGGAAAATTCTGACGGGTTGATGATGCCGACCTGGGGCACGTAGAGCGCGCCGGCGATGCCGGCCAGCACCGCCGAGACGGTGAAGGCGAACAGCTTGACCCCGGTGACCGAATAGCCCAGGAAGCGCACCCGGCTTTCGGCGTCGCGCACCGCCATCATCACCCGGCCCAGCTTGGACGCGGCGATGAAACGGACCACCAGGAAGGTGGCGCCCAACAGCAGGGCGGTCAGCCAGTAAAGTCCCAGCTTGGTCGAGGACTGCGACAGGTCGAAGCCGAGGATGTCCTTGAAATCGGTCAGGCCGTTATTGCCGCCGAAGCCCATTTCGTTGCGGAAAAACGCCAGCATCAGGGCATAGGTCATGGCCTGGGTGACGATGGACAGGTAAACGCCGTTGATGCGCGAGCGAAAGGCCAGCCAGCCGAAGACGAAGGCGAGCACGCCCGGAATGACCATCACCATCAACAGGGCGAAGGCGAAATTGTCGAAGCCCATCCAGAACCACGGCAATTCCTTCCAGTTCAGGAACACCATGAAATCGGGCAATTCAGCATTGCCGTATGACCCACGGGTGCCGATGGCCCGCATCATGTACATGCCCATGGCATAGCCGCCCAGGGCGAAAAAGGCGCCGTGGCCCAGGGACAGCACGCCGCAATAGCCCCATACCAGATTCATGGCCATGGCCAGGATGGCGTAGCACAGATACTTGCCGATCAAGGTGACCATGTAATTGGGCACATGCAGGGCGGATTCTACGGGGACCAACAGGTTCAGCCCCGGAATGACCAGCAGGAACAAGGCCCCCAAGGCCATAAAGCCGATCCAGAAACCGCGCTGGGCGGGGTTCAACATGGCATGCATCTCAGGCGCCCCTTTACGATTCCACCGAGCGGCCCTTGAGCGCGAACAGGCCGCGCGGACGCTTTTGGATGAACAGGATGATGAAGACCAGCACCAGGATCTTGCCCAGCATGGCTCCGGCATAGGGTTCCAGGAACTTGTTGACCACGCCTAAGGTAACCGCGCCGACCAGGGTGCCCCACAGGCTGCCGACGCCGCCGAAGACCACGACCATGAACGAATCGACGATATAGGCCTGGCCCAGATTGGGGCTGACATTGCCGATTTGCGACAGCGCCACGCCGGCGATGCCGGCGATGCCCGAACCCAGGCCGAAGGTGAGCGCATCGACGCGGCCGGTGGGGATGCCCATGGCCGCCGCCATCGGGCGGTTCTGGGTCACCGCGCGCATGTGCAAACCGAAGCTGGACCAGCGCAGCAAGGCCGCCAGCCCGCCCAGGACGGCCAGACAGAAGAAGATGATGATGACGCGGTTGTAAGTCAGGGTGAAGCCGCCGGCCAGTTCCCAGCCGCCGGTCATCCAGGCGGGGTTGGCCACTTCCATGTTGGTGGCGCCGAAAATTTGGCGCACCACCTGTTGCAGCACCAAAGAGATGCCCCAGGTGGCCAGCATGGTTTCCAGCGGACGGCCATAGAGGAAACGGATCACACCCCGCTCCAGCCCCATGCCGACCAAGGCGGTGACGACGAAGGCGGCGGGGATGGCGGCGACCAGATAAAGGTCGACCAGATCGGGTGGCAGCAAGGCGCGGAACAGCTGCTGCACGGCGAAGGTGGTATAGGCGCCCAGCATGATCATCTCGCCATGGGCCATGTTGATGACGCCCATGACGCCGAAGGTGACGGCTAGGCCGATGGCGGCCAGCAGCAGAACGCTGCCTAAGCTCAGGCCCTGAAACAGATTGGCGACGAAGCCCATCAAGGTGACGCGGAATTGGATGGAAGCCAGGCTTTTCTCCGCCACCTGCCGCACGCTGGTATCGGTTTCCGTTTGCAGCAGGGTCTCGATCTGGCTGCGCACCGACGGGTCGGACGAATCGGCCAATTGCTTGACCGCGTCCAGCCGGCGGGCGGGATCGGGGCTGGTCAGGTCCAGGCTGGCCAGGGCGGTGATCATGGCCGCCTTGACGCTGTCATCGGTCTCCTTGGCGAGCGCGGCACGCACCATGTCGGCGGCCTCGGGGCCGGGGGAATTCATGATCGCTTCCACCGCCGCTTTGCGGGCGGCGGCGTCGGGGCTGAACAGGGCCAGCCGTCCGGCGGCGGCTCGCGCCACGCTCCGCAGACGGTTGTTGACGGTGATGGCCTCGGCTTGGGCGGTGACGATCTTGCCGCTGATCGGGTCGGCATAGCTGCCGCCCTGGTCGATCAGGATGGCGCCATCGGCGGCGACCATCAGGCGGCCATCGGCCAAGGCGTCGAGGACTTGCGCGGCACGGCCGTCGCCCAGGGCGGCCAGGGCTTCGGCGGCAGCGATCTTGTCGGCATAGGATTCGGCATTAAGGGCGCCGAGGGCTTGAGCGAAGGCATCGTCGGCGCGGGCGGCGGGTGCCGCCAGCAGCAGCGCGGCCAAGGCAAGGATCAGGTGGAACGCACGCATGGGCACCCCCGGCGGGAAAAGGACCGGCCCCCGGTCGGGGGCCGGTCGGGCAGGCTTACTTGAACTTGGGTTCGGTGCAGTTGCCGCACACCCACGGATAGGTCCAGTTGGCGGTCAGCTTGGCGCTTTCCGGGATATAGGGGCTCCAGGCGTCGGCCTTGATGACGTCCTTGGTCTTCCACACGGTCTGCAACTGGCCGTTGGCCTGGATTTCACCGATGAACACCGGCTTGGACAGGTGGTGGTTGGTGTTCATCACGGCGGTGCCGCCGGTCAGGTTCTTGACCTGCTGGCCGTACATGGCCTGACGCACGGCGTCGACGTTGGTGCTGCCGGCCTGTTGCACGGCCTGGGTCCACATCTTGAAGCCGATATAGGTGGCTTCCATCGGGTCGTTGGTGACGCGCTTGGGGCTCTTGATGAAGGTCTGCCACTGCTTGATGAAGGCGTCGTTTTCCGGGCTCTTGACCGACTGGAAGTAGTTCCAGGCGGCCAGATGGCCGACCAGATTCTTGGTGTCGATACCGGCCAGTTCCTCTTCGCCGACCGAGAAGGCGACGACCGGGATCTGGTCGGCCTTGACGCCCAGATTGGCCAGTTCCTTGTAGAACGGCACGTTGGCGTCGCCGTTGATGGTGGAGACCACGGCGGTCTTCTTACCGGCGGTGCCGAACTTCTTGATGTCGGCGACGATGGTCTGCCAATCGCTATGCCCGAACGGGGTATAGTTGATCATGATGTCCTCGGCCTTGACGCCCTTGGACTTCAGATAGGCTTCCAAAATCTTGTTGGTGGTGCGCGGATAGACGTAATCGGTGCCGGCCAGCACCCAGCGCTTCACTTCGCCGCCATCCTTGCTCATCAGGTAATCGACGGCGGGGATGGCCTGCTGATTGGGCGCCGCACCGGTGTAGAAGACGTTGCGCGAGCTTTCCTCGCCCTCGTATTGCACCGGGTAGAACAGCAGGCCGTTCATCTTCTCGAACACCGGCAGCACCGATTTGCGCGAAACCGAGGTCCAGCAGCCGAACACGGCGGCGACCTTTTCCTTTTCCAGCAATTCCTGGGCCTTTTCGGCGAACAGCGGCCAGTTGGAGGCCGGGTCGACCACCACCGCTTCAACCTTCTTGCCGAGCAGGCCGCCCTTCTTGTTGATGTCGTCCACCATCATCAGGACGGTGTCCTTCAAGGTGGTTTCGGAAATGGCCATGGTGCCCGACAGCGAATGCAGCACGCCGACCTTGATGGTGTCTTCGGCGGCTTGCGCCAGCATGGGCAGGGCGGTGGCGGCGGCAAACAGTCCGGCGCCAAGAATCCGGTTGAACTTCATTCTGATATCCCCCGTGCGAGATTGCAGGTGCCGAGGGAATAGGCAAGGCGCGGGCCAACTTGGATATTTTGATTTAACTCATTGATTTTTAACGTTTTACCGTGGTGGCGGGATGCAAATTATTTGTGCATCTGCGAAAAAGTGCCGGCGGTGGCGGCAGTAAGTGTTTAAAAAATAACCACATCCACGACTATGGTTAAAATATATGCATTTTGGTGGTGGTGGGCAAAATTATAAATCTCCGTGGACGTGGCGGCTGGCAAGGGTTCAAAATTTTTTGACCACAAATGATATATGGTTATGCGCTGCTCAAAATCACGGCACAGTCTATTTTGCAATATTTCTGGATTGTTTCTTCATATTCACAAAAGACTTAGGCGCCGTGCAATTATTATTGCAGGCGCAGGCCGTGTGTGCAAATGAGTGACGAAGGGGACTGTAACGGTCTTGTGTTTCTGGTATTTTTCCCGGATCGAGAAAAGAGGCGGCATGAGCGTCAAATCCAGCATTCTGGTGGTCGACGATGACGAAACCGTCCGCGCCCTGATCGCGGCGTCGGCGGCCAAGGCCGGCTATCGGGTCGAGCAGGCCGAGGACGCGGCGGGTATGCGCGCTTGGCTGGCCACCGGCCAGATCGATCTGGTGCTGCTGGACGTCAACCTGCCTGACGGCGACGGCATCAGCCTGACCCGCGACCTGCGCGCGCATTCCGATGTGGCCGTGATCATGGTGACCGAACGCGGCGGCCCCGACGACCGGGCGTTGGGCATTGAAACCGGCGCCGACGATTATCTGGCCAAGCCGGTCTATCCGCGTGAATTGCTGGCGCGGGTGAAAAGCGTGCTGGACCGCCGTGCCGGTTTGCGCGGGGCGGGCACAGCCAACCGCTTGCGTTTCGCCGGCTGGTGCATGGACCTGACGGCGCGGGCCGTACTCGACACCTTGGGCCGCGCCGCCGATCTGACGCCGGCCGAATTCGATCTGCTGCATATTCTGGTCAGCCGCGCCGGCCGCATTCAAAGCCGCGACGCGCTGATGGTCGCCCTGGGGTCCGACGACGCCGAATCGGGGCCGCGCAGCATCGATATCCTGATCAGCCGCCTGCGCAAGAAACTGGGCGGCGAGGATGGTCTGATCGAAACCTGCCGCGGCCATGGCTATCGCTTCGTTCCCGCGGTCAGCCGGGGATAGGCGTTCTATCCGCCCATGCCGGCGTCTTCCAACCATCGCAACAAGGCGGTACGGCCTTGGGCGAAGTCCGCCTGCAATTGGGCCAAGACAGCGCGACAGGCGGGGCCATCGCCGTTGCGGGCGTTATATTCCAGATCCTTGGCCTGCAACCGTGCCGCCGCCAAGCCGTGACTGCCGGCGGCGCCGGCCAGTTTGTGGGCCAGATCGGCGATTTGCGCCAAATCCTGTTCCTCGGACAGCAGACGCAAGCGTTCGGCCATGACATCAAGGGCGTTGAGGGTCAACGACCGCAGATGGTCGGCGCCCAAATCCTCGGCCAGTTGCTCCAGTAAGCGGATATCAAGAATGCCGGTGGACGGTGTCGCCATGGGCATGGCCCGGCTGGGGTCCTGGGTGATGGCCAGGGCCGCGTGCAGGCGGGGTGGGTCGATGGGTTTGGGCACCACCGCCACCATGCCGGCGGCGGCGCAGGCGGAATGGTCCTCGGGCATCAGATTGGCGGTGACGGCGATGACCGGCACATGGGCGCCGCGTTCCGCCAGCAGCGCATGCAGGCGGCGGGTGACCTGAAAGCCGTCCATGCCGGGCAGGCGCAAATCCACCAACACAGCGTCGAAATCGTCATGGCCGGCCAGGGCCAGGGCTTCGGCGCCGTCGCGGGCCAGACTGACCGTGTGGCCGGCCTGGACCAGCAGGGCGGTCAACACCTGGGCGTTGACCTCTTCGTCCTCGATCACCAGCACCCTCAACGGCGGCAAGGCGGGGATGGACTCGTCGTCATCCTCGGGGGTGTCGGTGGCAGCGGTAAAAGGCAGATCGACCACCAGCAGCGAGCCGCCGCCGGGACGGGCCTCATAGCTGATGGCCCCGCCCATGCCGTCGAGCAGGCGCTTACAGATGGCCAGCCCCAGCCCGGCGCCGCCATGGCGGCGCGATGCCGACGAATCGGCCTGGAAGAACGGCTCGAACAGGCGGTCGCGGTCGGCGGCGGCGACGCCTATGCCGGTATCGGCGACGCTGAAGCGCAGCGAATGGGGGGTGGACATGGCGAGCGACAGCACGATGTCGCCGTGATCGGTGAACTTGATGGCGTTACCCAACAGGTTCAGCAGCACCTGGCGCAGCCGTGCCGGGTCGGCCAGCGCCAGGTCCGGGAGGTCGGGGGCGGCGTCGAGGCGCAGGCTTAAGCCCTTATCCGCCGCCGGCAGCCGCATCAGCGCCACCAGATCCTCGGCCAGCCGCAGTGGGGCGAAGGCGCGGCGCTCGAAGGTCAGGTGGCCGCCTTCGATGCGCGAGATATCCAGGATGTCGTTGAGCAGCACCGTCAGGGTTTCCCCCGATTGCTTGATGGTGCCGGCCCAACGCTGGGCTTCGCCGTCGTTTTCCAGCCGGCGGCGTAGCAATTCGGCCATGCCGATGATGCCGTTCATGGGGGTGCGTAATTCGTGGCTCATCACCGCCAGGAAATCGGTCTTGGCCCGGGTGGCCGCTTCCGCCGTATCCTTGGCCGCGCGCAATTCCTTGGTGCGGTCCTCGACCATGCGTTCCAGGCCGTGATGATAGCTTTGAATCTCGCGCGCCATGTGGTTGAAGGAATGGGCCAGATCGGCGATCTCGACGCTGCCGTCCACCGCGAGCGGCGGCTGGAAGGTGCCCTGCGATAGCGCTTCCGTCGCCTGTTGCAGGTCCTTCAAGGGGGCGGCGATGGCGCGGGCGATGAAGATGGCGGCCAGCAGCCCGAACAAGACGGCGGCGGAGCCGATCCACCAGCCCAGAGCGCGCAGGCGTTCGACGCTGGCCAGGGTTTCCGACACGTCGATCTTGACCACCATGCCCCAGCGGAAGCTGGGCAGATAGCGCCAGGCGGCCAGCACCGTCTCGCCCCGGTAATCGGTGGCGAAATCGACGCCGCGTTCGCCGTGCAAGGCGCGATCAAGCGGGATGCCTATGGGATCGGTGGCGGCGATGCGGCGGGGGAAGCCCATATTGGCGGCCAACCGCAACGGCCCTTGGATGTCCATCATGCCGGGGCCGGCGCGGGCGGCGACGATGGTTTCGCCAGTGCGGCCCAGGGCAGCGGTGTCGGCGACGATGTCGAACAACGCGGTGTGGTCCACTTCCAGCAGCACGATGCCCAACAGGCCGCCATCCTTCAACACCGGCGCAGCGGCGAACGAGGTGGAATCGGCACCGCCGGCGAAATCGGAAATCTCGGTCTCCAACAGCGTGCGGGTACGCTCGAAGATATTGGCCAGCAGGCTGCCGCGCTGTGCCGTGCCGGTCAGCACCGTGCCGACCAGACCGGCGCGGTTGAGCGCGAACAGGATTTCGCCTTCCGCCGATACCAGCAGCAGGTCGCGGGCGCCGGCGCTTTCGCCGTAGCGGGCCAAAAGCGGACGAAAAGCGCCGTCATCGGCGCCGCGCGGCAAAGCGAACAGGGCGTCGCGCACGGTGGGCGTATAGGACAATGTCTGTGCCATCTGCATGCGGTCGCGGGCGAAGGCCTCGATCCGCGCCGTCTTCTGGTCGGCGATGGTCGACAGCGAGCGGCTGATTTCCTCGATCAGCACCCGTTCGGAGGCATGGAAATACATCCAGACGATGACCACCAGCGGCAGCAATCCCAACAGCAGGTAGCCGCCGGCGATCTCAACGGCAAGACGGGGGCGGGGGATGGGGGTCATGGCGGTGCCGCCCAGTTGTTGCCCCAGCCCCGGTACAAACCGTCAAGGAAGTCGGTCCATTGGCTGCGGGCCAGGAACGACGGATAGGGCACCGGACGCACCGGGCGTTGCGAATCCCACAGGATTTCAAAATCGCCATCGGCGCGGATACGACCGATGCGCACGGTTTTCCAGGTGTGCTGGGTCGCCGGGTCGATGGTGACGGTGCCGCCGGGCGAGGCCATGCTTTGCCCCTTGATGGTGGCGCGGAAATCGCGGAAATCCGCCGATCCCGCCTCGCTGACCGCGCGCGCCCACAATTTGACGCCGAAATAGGCCGCCTCCATCGGGGCGGTGGTGACGTAATCCGTGCCGTAGCGGGCCTTGAACCCGGCGACGAAGGCATGGTTTTCCGGCGTGTCCACCGTCTGGAAGTAATTACGGGCGGCATAATCGCCGGCCATCACCGCCGGGCCGATGGCCTTGACCTCGGCCTCGGCCACCGAGAACGACATCACCGGGATGCTGTCCGGGGTGATGCCGGCCCCGCGCAGCGCCTTGTGAAAACCCAGGTTGGAATCGCCGTTGATGGTGTTGAAGACGACGTCGGGCCGGGCTTGCTTGATCGCCTCGATGATACCGGTGAAATCCTGACTGCCCAGGGGGGCATAGGCTTCGCCCACCACCTCGCCCCTGAGCGCGGTGACCTGGGCCTGGATGATCTTGTTGGCGGTGCGCGGAAAGACGTAATCGGAACCGACCAGGAAGAAGCGCCGGCCCAGATTGTCCAGGGACCATTTGATCGCCGGGATGATCTGCTGGTTGGGGGCGGCGCCGGTATAGACGATGTTGGGCGAGGTCTCCAGCCCCTCGTATTGCACCGGATAAAACAGCACCGAATCGTGTTTCTCGAAGATGGGTTTGATGGTCTTGCGGCAGGCCGAGGTCCAGCAGCCGAACACCGCCGAGACCTTGTCGACGGTGATCAGCTTTTCTGCCTGGGCGGCGAACACCGCCCAGTCCGACTTGCCGTCGACGACGATGGGCTTGATCTGGCGGCCCAGCACGCCGCCCGCTTTGTTCACTTCATCAATG
This sequence comes from Magnetospirillum gryphiswaldense MSR-1 v2, assembly GCF_000513295.1. Taxonomy (NCBI): domain Bacteria; kingdom Pseudomonadati; phylum Pseudomonadota; class Alphaproteobacteria; order Rhodospirillales; family Rhodospirillaceae; genus Magnetospirillum; species Magnetospirillum gryphiswaldense. The sequence goes on along the minus strand of NC_023065.1, from coordinate 2,126,325 downwards.
GCATAAAGGGTGGCGTCGATGACGGTGCGTTCCGACACCGCCATGGTGCCGGTACGCGAATGCAAGATGCCCACCTTGATGATGCCGCGCCCGCTGGCCCGGTCGTCCCAGGCCTGGATCACCGCGATCGCCGCCAGCCATCCTGCCACGGTCAGCAGGAAAGCCCCGGCGAAATAACGTCTGCGGCCCCAACCCGGCATCGTTCCCCCCCCTGTTCCTGTCAAGCCGGGTCGCAATAATCATGCCTTGGCCAAAGGCGCGGAAATGCGTGCCGTTTGGATCGTGTCGCCCAATCGGCGGGCAGGGGGCGCCGCTTTTTTCGGCTGGGCAAGCTTTGCCGGGTCAGACCGGGTCATTTCTGTCTTAGGGGGCAGGTTTTGCCGCGGTGCGAAAGACGAAAATGGCGGAATTCCTGGACTTAACCAACTGGCACGAACCATGCAGCCAAATCAGGCGGAATATTTTTATCCGGCAAGGAGGCTGGAAATGATTTGGGGCGCAATGAACAACGCCAGTACGGCGATGATGGCGACAAGCTGGGACATGGGGTCCATCAGCCAAAACATTTCCAATGTCAACACCACCGGCTACAAGCGTAAGGAAACGCTGTTCAAGACGGTGATGTCGGAATCCAAGGCCGGCCCCAGCACCCATTCAGGCAAGCTGAATATCTTTGGTGTCAAGACCGCCGACCGCTATCACATCGAACAGCAAGGCACCATCACCGGCTCCAACTGGAACACCGATCTGGCCATCAACGGTCGCGGTTTCCTGCTGGTGGCGCCGCCGTCGACCACCACCACCGGCACCACGGTATCGTCCAATGCGCCGACCTCGGCCAGCGTCGACGATCCGGCCAGCGTGCTTTACACCCGCGACGGTTCGTTCCATTTCGTTGCCGGCCCCAATCAGGAAAAATATTTCACCACCGCCGGCGGCAATTATGTGCTGGGCTGGATGGCCGACGATACCGGAACCATCGACGAGGCTGGGGGGTTGACGCCGGTCTATACCCTGCCGGAAACCACCATGGAAGGGCGGGAAACCACCGAAGCCAGCGTCTTTGCCAACATCCCCCGCGATGCGACGCTGAGTGCCCGCAATTTCAATTCCACCTCCACCTTCACCGATCCCCTGGGCGCCTCGCAGACGCTGACCTTGAACTGGTCGCGGGTGGACGCCACCACCTGGACGGTGACGCCGTCGGTACCGGCGGCGGTGGGCGCGGTGTCCAGCGCCGCCATGACCGTCACCATGGATTCCAATGGCAACATCACCGCGCCGGCCACTTTTGCCGCCGAGCCGGTGACCATCAACTGGGACGACGCCGCCTATGGCGCGGCTACCGCCGACAGCGCCACCACCGTCAATCTCAGTTCGTCCAAGCCGTCGATTCCCATGCAGAAAATCTACCTCGAGGTTTTCGACAGCAATTTCAATTCCCACACGGTGACGCTGGGGTTCGAGCGTTCGGGCATCAACACCTGGTACATGCATGTGCTGCCCGGCTCCAACGCCACCACCGGGGCCAATCCGACGCCCATCGACGTGACCTTCAATGAAGACGGCAAGATGGTCACCGGTTCGCCGGCCAGTCTGGCGCTGTCGTGGACTTCGGGCACCGAGGTGGGGACGGCGACGGTCGCCTTGGATATGGATGGGATGACCCAGTATGATGGTGATCTGCACATCGACAACATCGCCACCGACGGTTACGGCTCGGGCACGCTGATCAGCTCGGGCTTCAACGAGCGGGGCGAGATGTACGGCCAGTTCACCAACGGCAAGACGCGGGCGCTGTTCAAGCTGCCCATCGCCCAGTTCGTGGCGGAAAACAATCTGGAGCCCATTTCCGGCAATCTGTTCCGCCGCTCGCGCGAGGCTGGCGACATCACGGTGTCGTCGGTGGAAAATGCGGTGGGCGCACCCCGGTTCTCGCCGTCGTCGTTGGAAGCGTCCAACGTGGATATCGGCCAGGAATTCACCAAGATGATCGTGACGCAAAAGGCCTATACCACCAACGCCACGGTGTTCAAGACCGCCGACGAAATGACCACGGTGGCCCGCGATCTCAAGGCGTAAGCGATCGAGGGGCGCTTGCCGGGAACGGGCTCAGCCCAGGGCGCGCAGGCGGTCGAGGTAGGAATCCACCTCGCTGCGCATGTGATCGGCCTTGATGGCCAGGGCATCGGCGCTTTCGTTCAATTCCCCGGCGGCCGAGGCGGAAACGCCCAAGGCTTCGATAGCGCTGTTGACCGATGTGGTCACCGCCTTGGCTCCCGACGCAGCCTCGCCCACATGGTCGGCGATGGTGGCGGTGGCCTGGGTCTGGGCTTCCACCGCGACGCGCACTTCCGCCGCCACCTGATTGATGCCGGATACCGCCGAAACCGTGTTGTGAATGGTGTCGGCGGCGGCGTTGGTGGCATCGACCGCTTCGGCGACGCTGGCGGCGATGTCGTGGGTGGCGGTGCTGGTCTGTTCCGACAGTTTCTTGATTTCCTGGGCGACCACGGCGAAGCCGCGACCGGCCTGACCGGCGCGTGCCGCTTCAATGGTGGCGTTCAGCGCCAGCATGCGGGTTTGGCGGGCGATGTTGTCGATGGTTTCGCCGATGCGCCCGATGCGTGACGCCACCCCCAACAGCACCTGCATGGCTTCCGATGTGGCGTTGGCGGCAATCGCCGCCTGCTCCGCCGCATCCGCCGTGCGCACGACGTTGCCCAGGATATGCTGGATCGATCCGGCCAGTTCTGTTGAATTGGCCGAGATGTTCTGCACCGAAAAGGCCGCTTCCTCGGCGGCGGCGGCCATGTTGACCGTCTCGTAATCCATGTGCGACAGCCGGTGCAGCATCTGCGACGAATTGGATTTCAAGGTCGCCGCCATGGCGCCCACCTCGTCGACCACGCCCTTGATGGACTTTTCAAAGCCCTGGGCCAGATCGGTGACGATGCGCGAACGGGTCTGCTTGGCCGCCTCGAAATAATCGTGGGTGACCAGGGATACGTCCAACTGGCTGGCTCGGGTCAATACCCCGGCCAGGGTGTCGAAATGGCGCTGATCGCGCAGCATGGCCAGGGCTTGCGATGCGGCATTGGCGGCCATGGCCTGATACCAGGACGCCCCCAGATCCAGATAGGCCAGCATGAAGCCCAATTGCTGGGCGGTGGCGATGTAATCGGCGGTGAACTCGGCCCGGTACAGCCGCGACCAATGCTCGACCAGAGCGCTTTTCAAGGTGGCGCCGGCTTCACTGTTCATCTTCTCGCCGAAAGGCGGCGTGCGCTGCACCCAGTCGGAAGCCCGGTTGACCATGGTTTCGACCGAGGCGACCACCTTGCCGCAATTGTCGGCGATCAGGCGCTGGGCCGCGTCATCCACCTGGAACAGGTCGAGATACTGAGTGACGCGCTCGGTCATGCTCATGCCGACGGGGGCGTCGGAGGCGCCAGGTTCGTCGTCGTCGAAGAAAAGATCGCCCCCGGCGGCGGCGGAACCAACGGCGGATGGCGCGGGGGCGTCGTCGAACAGCTCGAAATCGTCGGTCATGCGGGCCTAATGGTTTAAGTGCTAAGTGTCTAAAATAGCTTCTCTTTCGGTGCGGACACCCTTTTCGATCAACTACCCCGCACCGGACACAAGCAGGAAAACACATTCATCGGGTGAGTCAAAGAAAATCGCAGGACTGAGAGGTATGCGTGGAAGCGTTCCAAAAGGGCTGGACATCCTTCCGTTGGGTAGGCCTCACCCCTCCGACAGGGCGGGGGGAGGCCGGCAAAATGCACTGATTCGCCAAGTTGTGGAAAACGAGGGCAAGCGATGCTTGGCGAGCGCGGCGGAATGCCGTATGAAGTCTGCTTCGCTTCGGACGGATGGATAAAACCCTTCGCCGGATGGTGCAGCGGCTTTGCCGGGCGCCATGGGAAAACATTGGAAATTAGGCTGTGCCGACCGTACCGTCATGGTGCTGGGGGCGGCCCTAAGGGAACCGAGTGTACGATGAGCGGATTGCCTGAGGTGCAGGGACTTTACGACCCTCGTTATGAACACGACGCCTGCGGTGTCGGCTTTATCGCCGATATCAAGAACCGCAAGTCGCACGAGATCATCGAGCAGGGTCTGGAGATTCTCAAAAATCTCACCCATCGCGGTGCGGTGGGCGCCGATCCGTTGGCCGGTGACGGCGCCGGCATTCTGATCCAGATGCCCGATGCCTTCCTGCGCGCCGAAGCCGCCAAGCTGGGCATCGTGCTGCCGAGCGAGGGGTCTTATGCCGCCGGTACCGTGTTCTTGCCCCAGGATGCCGCGCTTCGGTCCGCCTGCGTCGGTTTGGTCGACAAGCTGATCAACGCCGAGGGCCAGATTCTGCTGGGTTGGCGCGACGTTCCCACCGACGGTTCCGGCCTGGGTGAGACGGTCAAGCCGACCGAACCCTTCGTCCGCATGGTGTTTGTCGCCAAGGGCGCCAATTGCGCCGACCAGCAGGCGTTCGAGCGCAAGCTGTTCGTGATCCGCAAGCAGGCGGAAAACGCCATTCCGGCGGGGGCCGAGCGCGATTTCTACATCCCCAGCCTGTCGTCGCGCACCCTGGTCTACAAGGGCATGCTGCTGGCCGATCAGGTCGGCGCCTATTACCAGGATCTGTCCGATCCGGCCATGGTTTCGGCCCTGGCCCTGGTGCACCAGCGCTTTTCCACCAACACCTTCCCCAGCTGGCGTCTGGCCCATCCGTTCCGCATGATCAGCCATAATGGCGAGATCAACACGTTGCGCGGCAACGTCAATTGGATGAACGCCCGGCGCAAGGCCATGAGCAGCCCGGTGTTCGGCCCCGATTTGGAAAAGCTGTTCCCGCTGATCGCCGAAGGCCAGTCGGACACGGCGTGCTTCGACAACGCTTTGGAATTGCTGGTCTTGGGTGGTTATCCCATGCACCATGCTATGATGATGCTGGTGCCCGAGGCGTGGTCCGGCAATCCGCTGATGGATGACAAGCGTCGTGCCTTCTATGAGTACCACGCGGCGCTGATGGAACCCTGGGATGGTCCCGCCGCCCTGTGCTTCACCGATGGCCGCCAGATCGGCGCCACCCTTGATCGCAACGGCCTGCGTCCGGCCCGCTATCTGATCACCGAAGACGACAAGATCATGATGGCGTCCGAAATGGGCGTCTTGAAGTTTGCCGAGGACAAGATCGTCAAGAAGTGGCGCTTGCAGCCGGGCAAGATGTTGCTGATCGACCTGGAAAAGGGCCGCCTGATCGACGATACCGAGATCAAGGACGAACTGGCCGGGGCCAAGCCCTACCAGCAATGGCTGGACGAAGCCCAGGTGGTGCTGGAAGATTTGAAGATCGCGGTCGAGCCCAAGGGCTTCGACGGCGCCACCCTGCTCAAGCGTCAGCAGGTGTTCGGCTATACCCAGGAAGATCTGAAGTTCCTGATGCAGCCCATGGCGGTCACGGGGCAGGAAGCCATCGGCTCCATGGGCACCGACACCCCCATCGCCGTGCTGTCGGACAAGCCAAAGAATCTGTTCAATTATTTCAAGCAGCTGTTCGCTCAGGTGACCAATCCGCCCATCGATTCCATCCGCGAGGAATCGGTGATGAGCTTGGTCAACCTGATCGGCCCGCGCCCCAATCTGCTGGCCATGGAACATGGCGCCGAAGGCAAGCGGCTGGAGGTCAAGCAGCCGATCCTGACCAACGAGGATCTGGAAAAGATCCGCCGTATCGAGAACGTGCCCAATTCCGGCTTCAAGTCGTTGACGCTCGACATCACCTGGGCGGCGGCGACCGGTGCGGCGGGCATGGAACAAGCCATCAACGATCTGTGCGCCCTGGCGCAAAGCAAGGTGGCCGACGGCTATAACATCCTGATCCTGTCCGACCGCAAGGTCGGCGCCGACCGCGTGCCCATGCCGTCGCTGCTGGCCATCTCCGCCGTGCATCATCACCTGATCCGCGAGGGTCTGCGCACCCAGGTCGGTCTGGTGATGGAAACCGGCGAAGCCCGCGAAATCCATCATATGTGCTGTCTGGCCGGTTACGGTGCCGAGGCCATCAACCCCTATCTGGCCTTCGAGACGCTGGAAAGCATGCGTCCGACCCTGCCGGAAAAGCTGGAAGCCTATGAAGTGCAAAAGCGCTTCATCAAGGGCATCGACAAGGCCATCTTGAAGGTGATGGCCAAGATGGGCATCTCCACCTATCAATCCTATTGCGGCGCCCAGATTTTCGATGCTGTCGGTCTGGCCCAAGGCTTCGTCGATGCCTATTTCGCCGGTACCGCCAGCCGTATCGGCGGCGTCGGCCTGAAGGAAGTGGCCGAGGAAACCGTGCGCCGGCATCAGCTGGCCTATTCCGATGCCCCCATCTACAAGAACGCGTTGGACGTGGGCGGCGAATATGCTTGGCGCACGCGCGGTGAGGATCACGCCTGGACCTCGGAATCGATCCAGGCCATGCAACACGCCGTGCGTACCAATTCCTACGAGACCTTCAAGGATTTCTCGCGTCAGATCGACGAACAAAGCCAGCGCCTGTTGACCCTGCGCGGTCTGTTCGACATCAAGCCGGCGGGCAACGGCATTCCGCTGGACGAGGTCGAGCCGGCCAGCGAAATCGTCAAGCGCTTCGTTACCGGCGCCATGTCGTTCGGCTCGATCTCGTGGGAGGCGCATACCACCCTGGCTATCGCCATGAACCGTATCGGCGGCAAGTCCAATACCGGTGAAGGCGGCGAGTTGGCCGAACGCTTCGTGCCCATGGCCAATGGCGATTCCATGCGCTCGGCCATCAAGCAGGTGGCGTCGGGCCGTTTCGGCGTCACCACCGAATATCTGGTCAACGCCGACGACATCCAGATCAAGATGGCCCAGGGCGCCAAGCCCGGTGAAGGCGGCCAGTTGCCCGGCCACAAGGTGGACGAAAGCATCGCCAAGGTGCGTCACTCCACCCCCGGTGTCGGCCTGATCAGCCCGCCGCCGCACCACGACATCTATTCCATCGAGGATCTGGCCCAGCTGATCTTCGACATGAAGAACGTCAACCCCGCCGCCCGCATCTCGGTCAAGTTGGTGTCGGAAGTGGGTGTGGGCACCGTCGCCGCCGGCGTCACCAAGGCCAAGGCCGATCATGTGACCATTTCCGGCTTCGACGGCGGTACCGGCGCCTCGCCGCTGACCTCCATCAAGCATGCGGGATCGCCCTGGGAAATCGGTCTGGCCGAAACCCATCAGACCCTGGTGCTGAACGGCTTGCGCAAACGCGTCGCCGTCCAGGTCGACGGTGCGCTCAGGACCGGTCGCGACGTGGTCATCGGTGCGTTGTTGGGGGCCGATGAATTTGGCTTCGCTACCGCGCCCCTGATCGCCGCCGGCTGCATCATGATGCGCAAGTGCCATCTGAACACCTGCCCGGTGGGCGTGGCCACCCAGGATCCCGATCTCAGGAAGCGTTTCAAGGGCCAGCCAGAGCACGTCATCAACTACTTCTTCTTCATCGCCGAGGAAGTGCGCGAGTGGATGGCCAAGCTGGGTTTCCGCACCATTCAGGACATGGTCGGTCGCTCCGACCTGTTGGATACCAACAAGGCCATCAACCATTGGAAGGCCGACGGTCTGGATTTCAGCCGACTGTTCCACAAGGTCGATAGCAAGGGCGAGCCGGTCTATAATTGCGAGACCCAGGACCATGAAATCGACAATGTGCTGGACCGCACGCTGATCGCCAAGGCACGCAATGCCATCGACACCAAGCAGCCGGTGCGCATCGAGGCGGAAATCCACAATTACGACCGCACCGCCGGCGCCATGCTGGGCGGCGAAGTGGCCAAGAAGTGGGGCCATGCCGGTCTGGCCGAGGATACCATCCACGTCAAGCTGACCGGGACTTCCGGCCAGTCCTTCGGCGCCTTCTCGGCCAAGGGCATGACTTTGGAACTGGAAGGTGAAGGCAACGATTACGTCGGCAAGGGCCTGTCGGGCGGCAAGATCATCATCTACCCGCCCAAGGTGTCGAAGATCGTCGCCGAGGACAACATCATCGTCGGCAACACCGTGCTGTACGGCGCCATCGAGGGTGAGTGCTATTTCCGTGGCATCGGCGGCGAACGCTTCGCCGTCCGTAACTCGGGCGCCATCGCCGTGGTCGAGGGCGTGGGCGACCATGGTTGCGAATACATGACCGGTGGCTGCGTCCTGGTCATCGGCCCCACGGGGCGCAACTTCGCCGCCGGCATGTCGGGCGGTGTCGCCTATGTGCTGGACGAGGCCGGCGATTTCGCCAAGCGCTGCAATCTGGCCATGGTCGAGTTGGAACCGGTGCAGGCCGAGGAAGACGCCATGGAAAAGCATGAAGGCATGAGCAACGACCTGGAAGCCCATGGGCTGGTCGATGTCATGGGCGACATGACCCGCGGCGATGCCGATCGCATCCTGGCCATGCTGAAGAACCATGTGCATTACACCGGGTCCAAGCGGGCTCACGACATCCTGCTGAATTGGGAATATCACATGCCCAAGTTCGTCAAGGTCATGCCGGTGGATTACCGCCGCGCGCTGATGGAAATGCAAAAGGCCCAGGAACCCAAGCAGGGGGGCAACTGAGATGGGCAAGGCGACCGGCTTCAAGGAATTCCCGCGCCAGATTCCCGGCTATGAAAAGCCGGAAGAGCGGGTGAAGCATTATAACGAGTTCACCAAGTCGTTGTCCGACGCTGAACTGGCCAAGCAAGGCGCGCGCTGCATGGATTGCGGCGTGCCGTTCTGCCACCAGGGCTGCCCGGTCAACAACATCATCCCCGATTGGAACGATCTGGTCTATCGCGACCGTTGGGCCGAAGCCATCGAGGTGCTGCACTCCACCAACAACTTCCCCGAATTCACCGGACGCATCTGTCCGGCGCCGTGCGAGGCGTCGTGCACGCTGAACCTGGAAGATACCCCGGTGGCGATCAAGACCATCGAGCACGCCATCATCGAGCGCGCCTGGGCCGAAGGTTGGATCAAGCCGGATAATTCCAAGCCGCGCACCGGCAAGAAGGTGGCGGTAGTCGGCGGCGGTCCCGCCGGTCTGGCGGCGGCCCAGCAACTGGCCCGCGCCGGTCACCACGTGGTGGTCTATGAGAAGAACGCCCATGTGGGTGGCCTGCTGCGCTATGGCATCCCCGATTTCAAGCTGGACAAGTCGGTGATCGAACGCCGCGCCGCCCAGATGAAGGCGGAAGGCGTCGAGTTCCGCACCAATGCCCATGTGGGCGTCACCGTACCGGTGGCCGAACTGGATGCCTATGACGCGGTGGTGCTGACCGGTGGCTCGGAAAAGCCGCGCGATCTCACCGTGCCGGGGCGCGAACTGGCTGGCGTGCATTTCGCCATGGACTTCCTGACCCAGCAGAACCGCCGGGTTTCCGGCGAGGCGGTGGGCGCGGTCGACATCCTCGCTACCGGCAAGAAGGTGGTGGTGATCGGTGGCGGCGATACCGGTGCCGATTGCGTCGGCACCTCCAACCGTCAGGGCGCGGCTTCGATCACCCAGATCGAAATCATGGCCAAGCCGCCGGTGCTGGAAGACAAGCTGGTCACGTGGCCGAAATGGCCGAACCGCCTGCGCACCTCGTCGTCGCACGACGAAGGCTGCGAGCGGCGCTGGTCGGTGGCAACGAGCGCCTTTTTCGGCGAAGGTGGCGTTCTCAAGGGTCTGAACTGCGTCGAGGTCGATGCCAAGTTCCAACCCATCAAGGGCACCGAGTTCACCTTGGAAGCCGATCTGGTGTTGCTGGCCATGGGCTTCGTCCATCCGGTGCATGAAGGTGTGGTCGATGGTCTGGGCCTGCAAAAGGACGGTCGCGGCAATGTCCTGGCCGACACCGTCAAGTATCAGACCTCGAACCCCAAGGTGTTCGCCGCCGGCGACATCCGTCGTGGTCAAAGTCTGGTGGTATGGGCCATCCGCGAAGGTCGTCAAGCGGCGCGCGCGGTGGACGAGTTCCTGATGGGTGCGACCACTTTGCCGCGCTGAGATCGGGTTGAAATCGAAAGGGCGTTGCCGCTGCATTGCGGCAACGCCCCTTTTTTGTGCTGTTGCTGAAATCTTCTCATCTTTTCAGGGGATTGTTGCTTAAACCAAAGGTGTAGGTGGCGATATTCACATTGACCAGCCCGGCCTGGATGCCTCAATAATCACCACCTGTTACGTTTGGCGCTGAATTATAACAATAATTCATCATATTGGGGTCTCGTGCATGTTCATCGACAACTGGCGTTTTCGCAGCAAGATCCTGCTGATCCTCGGTGTCTCTCTGATCGGTATGGTCGTGCTGGTCGGCTTGGATCTCAGCAATCTGCGTTCGGAAATGCTGGAGGGACGGCGGCTCAAGACCCAGCATATCGTCGAGACCGGCACGGCTTTGGTCGAGCATTTTATTGAACAAGCCAATTCCGGATTGATGGCCGAGGACGACGCCAAAAAGGCGGCCATGGCAGCGTTGCAGGCGTTGCGCTATGGCGGCAACGAATATTTCTGGATCAACGACATGGCCTCGCGCGTGGTCATGCATCCGATCAAGCCGGAACTGAACGGCAAGGATCTGTCCGGTCTGAAGGACGGCAACGGTAAGGCGATCTTCGTCGCTTTCGTCGAGGTGGTGGCCAAGGACAAGGCCGGTTTTGTCGATTATCTGTGGCCCAAGCCGGGGCACGAGGCGCCGGTGGCCAAGATTTCCTACGTCAAGGGTGTCGATGCCTGGGGATGGGTGGTCGGCTCGGGCATCTATGTCGACGATGTGGATACCGCCTTCCGCGCCGAACTGGTCAGCCAGGGCTTTCGCATCGGCTTGATCGTGCTGTTGGTGCTGTTGGTGTCCTATGTGGTCGGGCGCGGCATGGTCAGGGCCATGGCCGACATCACCGGTATCATGCACAAACTGGCCGACGGCGATACCAGCGCCATGCCGCAAGGTACCGGGCGTAAGGACGAAATCGGCGAGATGGCCCGGTCGGTGATGGTGTTCCGCGACAACGCCATCGCCATGGCGAAAATGCGTGAAGAGCAAGAAGAAGTCCGCCGGCAGGCCGAGGCCGACCGGCGTCACACCCTGGCTCGGCTGGCCGACGAGTTGGAGGCCGGGGTTTCTTCGGCAGCCCAGGCGGTCAACGCCGCCGCCTCGCAGATGCGCGCCACCGCCGGCTCCATGACCCGCAATGCCGATCAGACCAGTGCCGAGACCTCCATGGTCGCCGCTGCCGTCGAGCAGACCACCAGCAACGTGGAAACCGTCGCCGCCGCCGCCGAGGAATTGAATGCCTCCATCGGCGAAATCACCCGTCAGGTGTCGCAATCCACCACCATCGCCCACGATGCGGTGTCGGCGGCCGAGCGCACCGACGGTGTGGTGCGCGGCCTGTCGGAAGCCGCCTCGCGCATCGGTCAGGTGGTCGGCCTGATCAATACCATCGCCGCCCAGACCAATCTGCTGGCGCTTAACGCCACCATCGAGGCGGCCCGCGCCGGCGAGGCCGGCAAGGGCTTCGCCGTTGTCGCCAACGAGGTCAAGCATCTGGCCAATCAGACGGCCAAGGCTACCGACGAGATCACCACCCAAATCGGTGCCATTCAGGGCACCACCGGCGACGTGGTCGACGCCATCGGCGAGATCAGCCGCACCATCGCCCAGATGAGCGAGATCGCCGAATCCATCGCCGCTGCGGTCGAGGAACAGGGCGCCGCCACCAACGAAATCGCCCGTTCGGTCGCCGAAGCCGCCCATGGGGCGCAGGAAGTGGGCAGCCATATCGGTTCGGTCACCCAGGCCGCCAACGAAACCGGCACCGCCGCGCGTGAAGTGCAAAGCGCCGCCGACCATCTGGCCCATGATGCCCAGGAACTGACCGGCGGCCTGTCACGCTTCCTGGCCGAAGTCCGCAAGATGTAGCAGGGCGTCAGCCCTGCTTCTTCAGCCAAGCATTGATCATTCGCCGGGCGATTGAGCCGGGCCGCGCCAGGTAAGGCTGGTCACTGCCATCGTCGCGGTGGTTATCGCTGAAATGGGCAGCGATGTCGGCGCGGCTGAACCAGCGGGCGTCCTCCAGTTCATGCGGGTCGGGGCGCAGGGTACCGCCGGTGGCTATCGCGGTGAACCCGACCATCAGGGATGACGGAAACGGCCAGGGCTGACTGCCGGCATAGGCGATGTCATCGACCTCGATGCCGGTTTCTTCCCAGGTTTCGCGCTTTACCGCATGTTCCAGTGTTTCGCCCGGCTCGACGAAGCCAGCCAGGATCGACCACATGCCCGCCGGCCAAGCGGGCTGGCGGTGCAGCAAGATGCGGTCGGCATCGGTCACCTGCATGATGACGGCGTTGTCGGTACGCGGATAATGCTGGGCGCCGCAGGTGCCGTCCAGGCAGACGCGCAGATGGCCGCCTTCGCGCGATTCGGTGGGGCCGCCGCAGCGCCCGCAGAATTTGGCCGTGCGGTGCCAGTTCACCAAGGCCCGTCCGGTGGCCAGGATGGCCCCGTCCTCGGGCGTCAAATCACGCCCGATGGCCCGCAACTCGCCCCAGGATGTGTCGGTTTCCCATTGCGGTGGGCTGCCATCGGCCTCGCCTTGCATCTTGCCCAGATCGGCGGCGAAGACCGGTTTTCCGTCCCGCAGACCAAGAAAGATGGCCTCGGTGGACAGTTCGAGCAGATGGGCGGCTTCGGTGCCGTGGGCCAGCAGGGCTTGGCCGCCGCGCAACAGCGACTGGTCGCGCCAAAAGCCGGTGACCAGGGCGTCGGGGCCGCCTTGCAGATGAGCCAAAGCGGCAGGATCGCGGCGCAGATGGGCGGCGCGGTCGAGGGTGGGGGCGGTGAACAGAAGATGATCCATGGATAAAGCATGCACCAGCGGGCAAAGTGTCTCAAGCGGACAGTGGGGCATTTTACGCATATGGCGATTGCGCTTTTCTCGCACATGGTGAAAATGGGCGGCCGAGAGGGGGGACGATGATCGAACGTAATCCGGTTCTGGACGCCATCATGGAAAACATCCGCGACGCCGTTGTCGTCGCCGGTTCCGACCGTGTTCCCGTTCGTGTCAACAAGGCGTTCGAGACCCTGACCGGTCATGCTGGCGAGGTCTTCTTGCGGCAGACTTCGGCAGATGCCAGCGTTGCCCATTCCCAGTTGGTTCAGGCCATCGGCCATGCGGGCGATGACCCGTGGCAAGGCGAAATCCGCCGTGCCGACGGTTCCGGCCTGATGTCCCGGGTTTCGGTCACCGCCATCGAGGCTGGCGCCCATTATCTGGCGCTGCTGCGTCCGGCGGGCGAGGAGGATTGCAAGAAATTCGGCCATGATGTTCTGACCGGCCTGCCCAACCGCGACATCTTCGCCGACCGTGTCGATCGCGCGGTGTTGCAGGTCAACCGCGCCGGCGGTTCCATCGCGCTTTTGATGATGGGGTTGGATCGCTTCACCATGGTCAACGACGCCTTGGGCCACAGTGCCGGCGATCGCCTGTTGACCGAAGTGGCTCGCCGTCTGCGCCATTGCATCCGCGAGACCGATACGGCGGTGCGGCTGGAGGGCGACAAATTCGCCCTGGTGATGACCATCGCCGACGTGGATGACAGCGTCATTGTCGCCGAGAAGGTGCTGGCCGCCATCAAGGAGCCCTTCGCCATCGACGGCCAGGACGTGGTCGTCACCTTTTCCATTGGCATCGCCCTTTATCCGCAAGACAGCCAAACCGCCGAAGGTCTGATCAAGCAGGCGGAAAACGCCCTGCACCACGCCAAGATCTCCGGGCGCAGCCAGTACCAGTTCTTTTCCAAGGATATGAACAACAAGGCCCGCTCGCGCCTGGACCTGGAATCGCGCATGCGCCGGGCTCTGGTCAACGAAGAGTTCGTGGTCTTCTATCAGCCCAAGGTGTCGGCGGAAAACAACCGCATCGTCGGGGCCGAGGCGCTGATCCGTTGGATCGACCCCGATAAGGGCATGGTCAATCCCGGCGAGTTCATTCCGGTGGCCGAGGAAACCGGCCTGATCGAACAGATCGGCACCTGGGTGTTGCGCCGCTCGTGCCAGCAGGTGCGCGAATGGCAGGGGATGGGGCTGGAGACGGTCAAGGTCTCGGTCAACGTTTCCGCCCGTCAGTTCAAGTCGCGCGCCTTGCTCGACATCGTCACCGGCGTGTTGGCGGAAACCGGTCTGGCCCCCAAATGGCTGGAACTGGAAATCACCGAAAGCATGCTGATGAACGACGTCGAGGCGGCGGTCAAGAAGATGACGGCGCTGCGCGATCTCGGCCTGGGTCTGTCCATCGACGATTTCGGTACCGGCTATTCGTCGCTGTCCTATCTGGGCCGCTTCCCCATCACCACGCTGAAGATCGACCGCGCCTTCATCGCCGATGTGGACCACAATCCCAAGACCGCCGAGATCGCCCGCGCCATCATCGGCCTGAGTCGCGGCCTCAACCTGGAAGTGGTGGCCGAGGGCTGCGAGATCGCCGCCCATATCCAGTTCCTCAAGGATAATGGCTGCGACACCGTGCAGGGGTTCTTCTATTCCCGACCGGTTCCGGCAGAGCAATTCCAGGCCATGCTGGCCGATGGTTTCCTGCGCGGCCAAGCCTGAGCGGCTAAATCACCAATCACTGATATTTGAATAACCAAGTAACGGGGTCGGAAAAGACCCTGCTTACGGTGTGGTCTTCTTGACCAAAATCAAATGCGATTCGGACCGATGGGTCCACTCTGGCGGTGCCGGCTCTTCCGTTCGGGAAGGCCTGCGATTACGGGGCCGTTATGATGTCGCACAGCCTTAGCCGCCGCGCCTTGTTCGGGCGCACTCCCCCCCAGTCGCCGCCGGAAGCGCCGGTGAAACGGGTGGCCGTGCTGGGCGGCACCTGCATCGCCACCCAAGGGGTGGCCTGCGGCACCTGCGCCGACCCGTGCGATCCCCGCGCCATCAAGATTCGTCCCATGCTGGGTGGGCGGGCCATCCCTTTGATCGATGCCGCCGCCTGCACAGGCTGCGGCGACTGCCTCAACGTCTGTCCGGTGGGGGCGCTGGTTCTGGCGCCCGCCGGGTCGGGAGAAAGCAAGCCATGCGCTTAGGCACTTTTGTCGCACGGGAGCACGAAGCCCCCCGCGTATCGGTGGAAAACATCTGCGGCGTGCTGGTTCACGTGGTGCCGCGCGACCGCAACCGCATCAAGGCGGCGCTGGAAGCGCTGCCCGGCGTCGAGGTGCACACCATGACCGACGACGGCAGGCTGGTTGTCATCGTCGAGGATGCCTGCGGCCAGTGGGCCGGGGCCACCATCACCAGTTTCCATGACATCGAGGGCGTCCTGTCGGTCGCCCTTGTCTATCACCATTTCGACCAGGATTTGGAAGGGGAGATCGTTCCATGAGCCTCAACCGGCGCGACTTCATCAAGGCCAATGCCGCCGCTGCCACGGCGGCGGCGGCCGGCATTTCCCTGCCGACGGCGGCGGCGATTGCGCAGCCGGCCAAGGCCAACATTCGCTGGGACAAGGGCGTGTGCCGCTTTTGCGGTACCGGCTGCGGCGTGCTTGTCGGCGTCCAGGATGGCCGCGTGGTTGCCACCCAGGGCGACCCCGATGCCCCGGTCAACCGGGGCCTGAACTGCATCAAGGGCTATTTCCTGTCCAAGATCATGTACGGCCAGGACCGTCTGACCAAGCCGCTGCTGCGCATGAAGAACGGCAAGTTCGACAAGAACGGCGAGTTTGCGCCCATCACCTGGGATCAGGCCTTCGACATCATGGCCGAAAAGTGGAAGGAGCAGCTGAAGAAGCCCGATGGAATCACCCGTATCGGCATGTTCGGTTCCGGCCAGTGGACCATCTGGGAAGGTTATGCCGCCGCCAAGCTGATGAAGGCCGGCTTCCGCTCCAACAACCTCGACCCCAATGCGCGCCATTGCATGGCGTCCGCCGTCACCGGCTTCATGCGCACGTTCAACATGGACGAGCCCATGGGCTGCTATGACGACATCGAGCAGGCCGACGCCTTCGTGCTGTGGGGCAGCAACATGGCGGAAATGCACCCGATTCTGTGGTCGCGCCTGACCGACCGGCGCCTGACCCATGACGGCTGCAAGGTCGCGGTGCTGTCCACCTATGAACACAAAAGCTTCGATCTGGCCGATAACGGCATGGTCTTCGTCCCCAATACCGACTTGGCCATCCTGAACTTCATCTGCAATTACATCATCCAGAACGGCGCGGTGAACAAGGCGTTCATCGACAAGGCGGTGACCTTCAAGAAGGGCGTCACCGATATCGGTTTCGGCCTGCGCCCCACCCACAAGCTGGAACAAGACCCGCAGAACAACGGCTATAACGGCAAGGGCGATCCCAACAAGATGGACAATTCGTCGTTCGACGAATTCAAGGCCATCGTCGCCGAGTACACCGTGGAAAAGGTGTCGAAGCTGTCCGGCGTCCCCGCCGACAAGCTGATCGAGTTGGCCAAGCTCTATGCCGACCCGACCAAGAAGGTGGTGTCGTTCTGGACCATGGGCTTCAACCAGCATACCCGTGGCACCTGGGTCAACAACATGATCTATAACGTCCACCTGCTGGTGGGCAAGATATCGGAACCGGGCAACGGCCCGTTCTCGCTGACCGGCCAGCCCTCGGCCTGCGGTACCGCGCGTGAAGTGGGCACCTTCGCCCATCGTCTGCCCGCCGACATGGTGGTGATGAACGACAAGCACCGCGAATTCGCCGAACAGATATGGAAGCTGCCGCCCGGTACCATCAATCCCAAGGTCGGCTATCACGCGGTGCTGCAACATCGCATGCTGAAAGACGGCAAGCTCAATGCCTATTGGGTGCAGTGCACCAACAATATGCAGACCGCCCCCAACATGAACGAGGAAGGCTATCCCGGCTATCGCAACCCGGAAGCTTTCGTCGTCGTCTCCGACCCGTACCCGACCGTGACCGCCTTGTCCGCCGATCTGATCCTGCCCACCGCCATGTGGATGGAAAAGGAAGGCGCCTATGGCAACGCCGAGCGCCGCACCCAGTTCTGGCGCCAGCAGGTCAAGGCTCCGGGCGAGGCCCGGTCCGACATGTGGCAGGTGATGGAGTTCTCCAAGCGCTTCAAGATGGAGGAAGTGTGGCCGGCGGAACTGCTGGACAAGGCGCCCCAATACAAGGGTAAGACCATGTTCGACGTGCTTTATGGCAACGGCGCCGTCAACAAGTTCCCGCTGTCGGACATCCAGGCCGGCTTCGACAACGACGAAAGCAAGGCTTTCGGCTTCTACGTGCAAAAGGGCCTGTTCGAGGAATATGCCCAATTCGGTCGCGGCCATGCCCACGATCTGGCCCCGTTCGACATGTACCACAAGGCACGCGGCCTCAGGTGGCCGGTGGTCGACGGCAAGGAAACCCTGTGGCGCTACCGCGAGGGTTATGACCCCTATGTCAAGGCGGGCGAAGGCGTGAAGTTCTATGGCCGTCCCGATGGCCGCGCCTTCATCATCGGTCTGCCCTATCAAGACCCGCCGGAAATGCCCGATGCCGAATATGATTTGTGGCTGTGCACCGGGCGCGTGCTCGAGCACTGGCATTCCGGCTCCATGACCCGGCGCGTGCCGGAGTTGCACAAGGCGGTGCCCAACGCGGTGTGCTTCATGCATCCCAACGATGCCAAGAAGCGCAACCTCAGGAACGGTGACGTGGTCAAGGTGGCCAGCCGGCGCGGCGAAATCAGCCTGCGTCTGGACACCCGTGGTCGCAACAAGCCGCCGGAAGGCCTGATCTTCGTGCCGTTCTTCGATGAAACCATTCTGGTCAACAAGCTGACCCTTGACGCCACTTGCCCGATCTCGAAAGAGACCGATTACAAGAAGTGCGCGGTCAAGGTCGCCAAGGCCTGAGCGGAGTAGAAACGGTGGAACGCCGGCAAAGCCCCCCCATCAACCGTCGCGCCTTGCTGTCCGGAGCTTTCCGGGCAGCCTGCGGCGCCGGGTTGGTGGCGGCCTTGCTGGCGGTGCCGGCGCGGCAACGGGCGCAAGCCGTCGCCCTGCGCCCGCCCGGCGCCATCGACGATGCTGATTTTCTCTCGGCCTGCGTGCGCTGCGGTCTGTGCGTGCGCGGTTGCCCCTATGACACGCTGAAGCTGGCCGAAAGCGGGGACGGTCCGCCGGTGGGCACGCCGTTCTTCACCGCCCGCACGGTGCCGTGCGAGATGTGCGAGGATATTCCCTGCGTCGTCGCCTGTCCGACCGGGGCCTTGGATAAAAGCCTGACCGACATCAACCAGGCCCATATGGGCATCGCCGTGCTGGTCGGCCAGGAAACCTGCCTGAACTTCCTGGGGTTGCGCTGCGACGTCTGTTACCGCGTCTGCCCGCGCATCGACGTGGCCATCACCTTGGAGCGTCATCACAACGAACGCACCGGCAAGCATGCGGTGTTCATCCCCACCGTGCACACCGACAAATGCACCGGCTGCGGCAAATGCGAGAAAGCCTGCGTGCTGGAGGAAGCCGCCATCAAGGTGCTGCCGCCGGCCCTGGCCGTCGGCATGCTGGGCGCCCATTACCGCCTGGGCTGGGAAGAAAAGGACAAGGCCGGCAAATCGCTGATCGACGGCATCATCGATCTGCCCGACCGCATGCCGGAAGCGCCAGCCACCATGCCGGCGCCCGAGCGTCTGCCCGGCGGCGGCTTCAAGGAATTCAAGCCATGAGCGCGCGTGATCCCCGCCGCCCAGGTCTCGACCGCAGGCGCCGCGACGGCTGGCTGGCGGCGCATAAATGGCTGATCCTGCGCCGTCTGGCCCAGGCTGGGTTTCTCGCCTTGTTCCTGACCGGCCCGCTTTGGGGCTGGTGGATCACCAAGGGCACCTTGGCTGCCAGCATCACTTTCGACGTGCTGCCGCTCACCGATCCGCTGATGGCCGTGCAAGCCCTGCTGGCCGGTCATGTGCTGGAAGTGTCAGGGCTGGTAGGGGCCGTGCTGGTCATCGTCGCTTACGCCCTGATCGGCGGTCGGGCCTTTTGCGGCTGGGTCTGCCCGGTCAACGTCATCACCGATTTTGCCGCCTGGCTGCGTACCCGGCTGGGTTTGAAGGAAGCCTATCCGCTTGATCGCCGCCTGCGTCTGGCCATCTTGGCCGGTTTGCTGGTGGGCTCGGCGGTGACCGGCACCATCGTTTGGGAGTTCGTCAATCCGGTGACCATGCTGCATCGCGGATTGGTCTATGGCTCGCTGTTCAGTGCCGGCGCCGCCTTGTGGATCAGCGCCGCCATCCTGCTGCTGGATGTGGGCGTGGCGTCGCGGGCGTGGTGCGGGCATCTGTGTCCGGTCGGCGCCTTCTACGCCCTGATCGGGGCCAAGGGGCTGGTGCGGGTCTCTGCCGTCAACCGCGACGCCTGCGACAATTGCATGGATTGCTTCACCGTTTGCCCGGAACGCCAAGTCATCACGCCGGCGTTGCGCGGAGCCAAGAACAAGGTCGGTCCGCTGATTTTGTCGCGCGACTGTTCCAATTGTGGGCGCTGCATCGATGTGTGCGCCAAGGACGTCTTCATATTCACCACTCGTTTCCACGATGGCGCGGGCATGGCCGCCCAAAGCCCGCGTGACGGAGTTCTGCAAGGGGAGAAAATGCTGTGAAACACAAGATCATGGCCATGGCCGTCGCCCTGGGTCTTGCCCTGGGTACGGTAACCGGAATGGGCGTCGCCAGTGCCGCCGACGTCAAAGCCTTGCGCGATACGCCGGTGAATGCCGCCGACAAGGCGCCGGATACCTATAAGGTGCAAGACGGCGTCAAGCACGAGCGTGCCTATCGCCAGCAACCGCCGCTGGTGCCGCACGACACGGCTAAGTATGAGATCGACCTGAAGGTCAATCAGTGCCTGCGCTGCCATGAATGGCCCTATTCGGACCAGGAAAAGGCGCCGAAGATTTCGGACCTGCACTACATCGACCGCAATGGCGTGCGCCAGGATAGTGTAAACGGCAACCGGTACTTCTGCACCCAGTGCCATGTGCCGCAGGTGGATGCCAAGCCGCTGGTAGAAAACCAGTTCAAGCCCGCCGTCACTGGCCGGTGAGGAAAGGATCTGGGCCATGACCAACGAAAATCAAACGCCTGAGGCCCAAACCCCTGCGGTTAAGCCGAAATCGATCCTGGCCGAAATCTGGGGGCTGCTGCGCCGTCCCACCGCCCGCTGGTCGTTGGGGGCCATCCTGATTGTCGGCTTCTCCTCCGGCATCATGTTCTGGGGCGGCTTCAACTGGGCCATGGAAATGACCAACACCGAGGCGTTCTGCATCTCGTGTCACGAGATGGAGGCCAACGTCTATCGGGAATATCGCGGCACCATCCACGATCAGAACCGCTCGGGCGTGCGCGCCACCTGCCCTGATTGCCACGTGCCGAAGCCGTGGATCTACAAGATCAAGCGCAAGATCCAGGCGTCGAACGAAGTCCTGCACAAGGTTCTGGGCACCATCGACACGCGTGAGAAGTTCGAGGCCAAGCGTCTGCAACTGGCCAAGAACGTGTGGACCTCCATGAAGGAAACCGATTCGCGCGAATGCCGCAATTGCCATACCTTCTCGGCCTTCGATCTGTCGCGTCAGCAAAAGCGCGCCCAGGCCCGGCACGACGAAGCTATGGAAGAGGGCAAGACCTGTATCGACTGCCATAAGGGTGTGGCCCACAAGCTGCCCGAAGGCGCCTTCAACGCCGAGCGCGAGTTGAACGAAACCTGGAACGCTGTCCATCGCAAGTAAGGTGGGTTGGTCTGAATGTGGAAGAAGCCCTCGCCATCGGCGGGGGCTTTTTCATGGTTTTTGGTCGTCTGCGGTGAAGCCATCGTGCGCGGTCAACAACCAGCAGCAACACGGATAAACACGAATGCCGCTTCGCGGCGACACGGATGGACACGGATAATTCTTCATCCGTGTCCATCCGTGCCAATCCGCGTTTATCCGCGTTGCGGCTGGAGGCTGGTCACAAAGGACGGCTTCACCAGGGATGAAAAACAAACCCCGCCGGCATGCACCAGCGGGGTTTGTCAAAACAAGATGATCGATGCTTCAGGCGAAGGCCTTGAAGGCGATCAGGGTGAAGGTGTCCTTGACCCCGGGGATGATCTGCAAGGTATCGACGACGAACTGGCCGATATCCTGCGCTTCATCCAGATAACATTTCAGCATCAGGTCGTACTGGCCGGAAATGGAATGCACTTCCGATACCCGTTCGATGTCCACCGCCTGGTCGGCCACGTCATAGGCGCGGCCCAGTTCGCATTTCACCATGACGAAGATGGTCTTCATGCTTGGTCTCCCTGACGGGGACGGTGACGCGGCCTATTCCTCGGCCGCGTCGTCGTCCTTGGCCGATGCGGCCTTGCTGATTTGCGGCACCGCCCGGGTCATGAAATCGGGCATGTGGTCGCCAAAACCGATGACGTTGTCGGGGTGCAGCATTTCGCCGATCCCCAATTCGTCGATGCGGCCCCGGCGGCGCCCACCGCGATCATCGCGGCGACCCCGGTCGTTGTTGCGGTCACGCTCGCCACCACGGTCACGACCAGAGCGGTATTCACCCCGCTCCCGTTCGGGACGTTCGGTCCGCTCCCGTTCGGGACGTTCGGGACGTTCGGTGCGTTCCGGGCGGTCACGGCGTTGTTCTTCACGCGGCTGTGGCAGGGTGGCGGTTTCCACGGTCTCGGCGACGACGGCCTCGTCGGTCACCACCGCTTCGACGCGATCCTCGCCCCGGTCCTTGCCGCTACGGCGGCCACGACCGCGACTATTGCCGCTGCTGTCCTTGTCCGATGACGGGCGCTTTTCGGCGCCCCGGCCTGGGCCACGGCCCCGGCGCGCGCTCATGTCCAGATCCAGCGGCGGCACGCCTTCCACTTCCATGCGCGGCAGGCCTTGGCCGATCAGGCCTTCGATGGCGGCAACGAAGCGGCCGTCCTCGGGCGAGGCGATGGTGAAGGCCTTGCCGGTTTCGCCGGCACGACCGGTGCGACCGATGCGGTGGACGTAATCCTCGGCGTGGATGGGGACGTCGAAATTGAAGACGTGGCTGACCGCCTTGATGTCGATGCCACGGGCGACGACGTCGGAACACACCAGCAGACGGGCTTCCCCCGACTTGAACTTGGCCAGCGATTCCAGCCGCGCCGGCTGGCTCATGTCGCCATGCATCTGCACCACGTCGAAGCCGTGCTTCTTCAGCGACTTGAACAAGATGTCCACGTCGCGCTTGCGGTTGCAGAAGATGAAGGCGTTCTTCAAATTCTCGATGCGGATGATGTGGCGCAGGGTCTCGCGCTTGTCGATATGATCGACCACCGCCAGGAACTGTTCCACCGTGACCGCCGTCGATGACTGGGCGCTGACGCTGATTTCCTTGGGGTTCATCAGGAATTCGTCGGCCAGTTTGCGGATTTCCGGGCCCAAGGTGGCCGAGAAGAACAAGGTCTGGCGCATCTTCGGCAGCATCGAGACGATGCGTTGGACGTCGGGGATGAACCCCATGTCCAGCATGCGATCGGCTTCGTCGATGACCAGCACCTTGACGTCGTTCAACAAGATGCGACCGCGGTCGAACATGTCGAGCAGACGCCCGGGCGTGGCGATCAGAACATCGACGCCGCGATCCAGGATGGCGATCTGGTCGCTCATGGATTCGCCGCCGATGATCAGCGCTTTGTTAAGCTTATGGTATTTGCCGTATTTGTCGAAATTCTCGGCGACCTGAGCCGCCAATTCGCGCGTCGGCGCCAAGATCAAGGATCGCGGCATGCGCGCCTTGGCTCGGCCCGCGGCGAGGATCTCGATCATCGGCAAGGTGAAGCTGGCAGTCTTGCCGGTGCCGGTCTGGGCACAGCCCAAGACGTCACGGCCCATCAAGACGACGGGGATGGCCTGTTGCTGAATGGGAGTCGGGGTGGTGTACCCGGATTCCTCGACCGCTTGCAGGAGTTCGGGGCTAAGGCCCAGGTCAGCGAAGCTCATTGGGTGCGGATAGCCGTCCATGCGGCGATTTTGAGAGAGTGTTTCATATGTGGCGCGATAATAGAAGCTCGCGCGGCTATGTCAATGAAAGACGCTGCTTTCTTGCTTTGACTGGCGAGTATGTGGCCTTTGGGCTACGCTCATGTGGTCATACCGCAAAGGAAAACGACCATGTTGATGGATGCCGCCCGTTCGTCCCTGCTGATCGTCGACGTGCAGCAGAACCTGGGGCCAGTGATGGCCGAGCCGCGCCAAGTCTACCGCAATTGCGTCAGGCTGCTGCGCGGTGCGGCCCGTCTGGCGGTACCGGTGACCATCTCCGAGCAATATCCCAAGGGCATCGGCCCGACCATGGGCGAGGTGCTGGCCGAAGCCCCCGAAGGCGCGGTGGTCGAGAAGATGCATTTTTCCTGTGCCGCCGAACCGGCCATCCTCAGCCGTCTTCAGGCCTTCCAACGGCCTCAGGTGGTGGTCGCCGGCATCGAGGCCCATGTCTGCGTGCTGCAATCGGCTATCGGTCTTAAAATGGCAGGGTTCGACGTCTTCGTCGTCGCCGATGCCTGTTCATCCCGCGTCGCCGCCAATCACCAATTGGCGCTTGACCGCATGGCTGCCGCCGGGGTGGCGGTGGTGTCCACCGAGATGGTGTTGTTCGAGTGGCTGCACGTGGCCGGCACGTCAGAATTCAAGGACGTGCTCTCGCTGATCAAGTAAGGATTTCACCATGACCGATCTGATCTTGCTACCCGGCCTGCTCAACGATGAAAGATTGTGGGCGGGGCAATGCGCCGATCTGGCCGATCAGGCCCGCGTTCGGGTGATCCCCACCTATACCCATGACAGCATCGCCGCTCTGGCTCAATCGGTGCTGGATCAGGCGCCGCCGACATTCGCCCTGGCCGGGCTGTCCATGGGTGGCTATGTCTCCATGGAAATCCTGCGCCGGGCGCCGGAACGGGTCGAGCGGGTGGCTTTCGTCAGCACCACCGCCCGCCCGGATTTGCCGGAACAGACCGAACGGCGCCGTGTCCTGATGGAGATGGCGGCCTCGGGCGGCTTTTCCCGCATCCTGCCCACCGTGCTGGCCAGCATGGTGCCGCCCGATCATGCCCACGGGCCGGTGGCCGATCTGTTCCATGCCATGGCCGCAAGCGTCGGCGTGGAGGGGTTTTTGCGTCAGCAAAGCGCCATCATCGGTCGAGTGGATTCGCGCCCCGGTCTGGCGCACATAAGCTGTCCCGCCCTGGTGGTGGTCGGGCGCGACGATACCCTGACCCCGCCCGACCGGGCCGAGGAAATGGCCGATCTGATCCCCGGCGCCAAGCTGGTGCGCATCGCCGCGTGCGGCCATCTGTCGGCCATCGAACAGCCCCGGGCGGTCAGCGCCGCCCTTAGTCTTTGGCTGCAAGGATAAGGTGACGGAAAGCGTACAAATTCGGTCAAATCCCATATTTTGGTGGGGATTTTTATTTGTTGGTTGTTAACCGCCGCTCTCTTATCCTGGGCGAGGATTGAGAAAAGGGTCCAACATGGGTTCGCGCGGGCCGCGCTTGTTGCGGCGGACTACCAATCATGTGCTCGATGCCCTATTGAAGGCGGCGGAGGGGGCGTGGCAAGGCCATCCCAAGGAGCTGTCGGCGTTGCGCGACATCATCGTGGCGCTCGAGGCCTCGGCCCAGTTCGACGATTTCTATCGGCGCTCCTACCGCGAATTGCTGGACGTGGTCGAGCAGGAAAAGATGGAGCAGCGCCGCACCAACGCCTTTGGTCGTCTGATGGTGCATCACCTGGGGCCGTTGTTCGAAAGCGGCACCTTGGACCGCGCCTTCCTGCCCAACATCTTTTCCTTTTTCCATCTGGTGCTGGGCGATGACGCCGGTTTTTACGGCGAACAATGTCTGCGCCTGGTGGCCGACTTGAAGGCGGAACTGGGCGAGGATTTCACCTGGGACGCCTATTACGACACCCTGTCGGCCAAGCTGATCTTGTGGCACACGCTGACCCGTATCGCCGGATCGTTCAAGCGCTGGGATTTGCGCAAGGACTGGTTCATGAAGCTGATGCAGTACACGCCGACCACGGTCAGCCTGGGCTCCAACGCCTTCGTCACCCGCGAAGTCGACCACGACGAACCGCATGTGTTCGGCAATCACCAGTTCTGCGCCTTTTTCCAGGCGCTGTTCTCGCCGCTGACGGAAATGAAGATGGCCGACGAAGCCGCCTTCAAAAAGGAATTCGGCACCGACCCGCATCACCTGATCGGGCCGTTCCTGGTTCATCTCGCCACCTGCGAGATCTGAACGGCAAAGCGGCCCCCTCCCGGTGGAGGAGGGGGCCGTATTTTTAACGCCGATTATCCCGCCGCTTCGATGATCACCCGCAACTCCGGCAGATTGTCGACATGGCCGACCAGTTCGTCGCCGGGCTTGACCGCCGATACGCCCTCGGGGGTGCCGGTATAGATCAGGTCGCCCAGCCCCAGATGATAATACTGCGACAGATGGGCGATGATTTCGGGCACCGACCAGATCATCTCGCCGATATCGCCGTGCTGGCGCTCTGTGCCGTTGACGGTGAGCGAGATGGCCCCCGCCGTCATGGGCCGGCTGTCGCGGACGATGGCGGTGATGGGGGCGGAAAACTCGAACGACTTGCCCAAATCCCATGGGCGCCCCTTGTCCTTGGCGGCGTTTTGCAAATCCCGCCTAGTCATGTCGAGGCCGACGGCATAGCCGAAGATGGCCGCCGCCGTCTGATCCTGGCTGGCCTGGAAGACATCGGCGCCCAGGGCGACCACCAGCTCGATCTCATGATGCAAATTGCCGGTGCCCGGCGCATAGGGGATGGAACCGCCGCCCGGCACCAGGCTGTCGGCGCTTTTGCTGAAATAAAACGGCGGTTCACGGCTGGGGTCCGAGCCCATCTCACGCGCATGGCCGGCATAGTTGCGACCAACACAGAATACCCGGCGCACCGGATAATGGGCATTTTCACCCAAAATCGGGACAGCGGGCTGGGGCAGGGTGAACAAGGCGGTGGTCATGGTCTTCTCCGCATGGGCAGGGGGCACAGCAGCATGCCTCCTTCGTATGGCTTGGACAATCTCTCTTGACACGGCAAGCGTGGTGGAAATCATGGGACAACTGAAATTGGAACGCCCCAAAAAACAAAAGAGGGTGTCCAGGGAGGAGAAAAATCGTGCGCTTCCAGTTGGGGGACTATGTCCCGTATCTCGTAAACCGTGCAGGGGTGTCTATTTCAAACACCTTTTCGCGCGAGCTTGAACGTTTCGGCATCACCCTTCCCATGTGGCGGGTGATGGCGGCCTTGCTGGATGAAGGCGAACAGCGTCTGGGTGATCTGTCGCGTTTGACCGCCATCGAGTTGTCCACCTTGTCGCGGATCACCGCCGCCATGGACCGGGCCGGTCTGGTGCTGCGTCGCCGTTCGGGCGAGGATGCCCGCGCCGTGCTGATCGCCCTGTCGAAGGAAGGCAGCCGCATGGCCGAATCCATCGTGCCGCGCGCCCTTCATTGGGAAAGCGCCGCCATCGCCGGCATGAGCGAGGACGAGGTGCGCACCCTGAAGGGGCTGTTGCAGCGTCTTTACGGCAATGTCGAGGGCCGTGAAGCGGTCGCCCGCTGATCATGGGCATCGAGGTGGTGGACGGTACCCGGCTGGAAACACGCTGGATCGGTCAAGCCCGTTCCGGCCAGACAGTGTTGGTGTTCCTGCATGAGGGGCTGGGGTGCATGGCGCAATGGCGCGATTTTCCCGATCGTGTCGCTGCCAGCCTTGATCTGCCGGCGCTGGTTTATTCCCGCGCCGGCTATGGGGCGTCCGATCCGGTGGAGTGGCCGCGTCCTCTGGATTATCTGAACCGGGAAGGTGAAATCCACCTGCCGGCCTTGTTGGATCATTTTGGCCTGGAGCGGGTGGTGCTGATCGGCCATTCCGACGGCGCCACCATCGC
This sequence comes from Magnetospirillum gryphiswaldense MSR-1 v2, assembly GCF_000513295.1. Lineage (NCBI taxonomy): Bacteria > Pseudomonadati > Pseudomonadota > Alphaproteobacteria > Rhodospirillales > Rhodospirillaceae > Magnetospirillum > Magnetospirillum gryphiswaldense. The sequence goes on along the minus strand of NC_023065.1, from coordinate 2,099,321 downwards.
TTTGGTGGCGGCGGGCAGCGACCGGGATGGTCGGATATTGGGCGCGGTGGCCATGGCGCCGCATTCCTTCGTCGAGGATATGTGCCTGGAGGCCATCGCCAAGGTCACCCATATCTACCGCACCACCGATCTGCGCGACAAACTGGCCCGTTATCACGGCGACAACGTGGATTGCGCCTTTTGGGGCTGGAATGCCACCTGGCTGGAACCCGGCTTCAAGCACTGGCACATCCGCGACCACCTGGCCGCCATTGGGACGCCGGTGCTGGTGATCCAGGGCGCCGACGATGAATATGCCACCTTGGAGCAGGTGGAGATCATCCAACGCATTGTGCCGGCGGGGGTGCAGGCCTTGGTGTTGCCGCAATGCGGCCATACGCCGCAGCGCGATCAGACCCAGGCGGTGTTCGACGCCATTATCGGTTTTGTCAGGCCGCTGGTGCCGGTTTCAGCGTGAAAAAGAAGGTGCTGCCCTGATCCGGGGTGGATGACACCCAGATGCGCCCGCCATGACGCTCGACAATCTTCTTGCAGATGGCTAGGCCGATGCCGGTGCCGTCATAGCGGTCGCGCCCGTGCAGGCGCTGGAAGATGCGGAAGATGCGGTCGAAATATTGCGGGGCGATGCCGATACCGTTATCGCGGACCGACAAGGTGATCTGCCCGTCCTGGGTCAGGCATTCCACCTCGATGCGCGGCAACCGGTCGGAATGACGGTATTTCAGCCCGTTGCCGATCAGGTTGCCCAGCAATCGGGCCAATTCGTCGAAATCACCCCAGACCTTGGGGAGGCTGGCCGGCAGGATCAACTCGGCCCCGGCTTCGTTCAGCGTTAATGCCAGGGTTTGGCGGACGTCATTGAGCACGGTGCCCAAATCCACCGCCGCCATCGGCCGTCCGGTCGATCCCACGCGGGAATATTCCAGCAGATCCAGGATCAGGCGGTCCATGCGCAAGGCGCCTTCGCGGGCGAATTCCACGTATTCGCGCGCCTCGGGGTCCATCTGATCGCCGAAACGGCGGGCCAGCAAGGCAACGAAGCTGTTGACCATACGCAACGGCTCGCGCAAATCGTGGCTGGCCACATAGGCGAATTGTTCAAGCTCGGCGTTGGATGCCTCCAGCCGCTTGGTCCGTTCGGCCAGGATCGCTTCCGATTGTTTGTGGGCGCCGATGTCGCGGATGACGGCGCAGGTGTGGTCCCGCCCATCCGCCTGCAGCAGGGCGATCGACACTTCCACCGAGATCAGTTTCCCGCTCAACGTCCGCAGGCTGGTTTCAAATCGCAAGGTGCCGGCCCGGCGCAGATCGTCCAGGCGCCCTTCCCAGGCCGCAGGCGGGACCGACGGGTCGATATCGGGAATACTGCGGTTGAACAAGGTGCCGGGGGCATAGCCCAAGGCCTGATGCGCAGCCGGGTTGGCATAAATGATGCTGCCCTTGTCGTTGGTCCACACCACCATGTCGGCGCCGGCATCCAGCGAGAACTGGGCCATGCGGCGCTGGTTGTCGATGCTGCGCAAATTGGCGCGCTGGGCTTCGTCCAGGGCCAGCCGGCGCAAGATCGCCCAGATCAGCGCAGCGACCACCAACGCCGCCACCAACGCCGCCAGCAACAGGCGCAAGGCGTTGCTGCGCCACAGGTTAAGCAGATCGGCGGCATTGACGGCCACCGACAGCTTCAGGCCGTAAGGGCGCAGGGTGCGAAAGGCGACGATCCGTCCCGCCGACGTGTCATCATCGTGGATAAGGCCGTTATCGCGGGAATCGGGCCGGAATTCGGTCATGCCGGACATCTTTGTGGTGGCGCCTTCCGGCGTTTGCACCAAGATGGCTCCGTCCTGGCGTGCCAGGGTCAGGGTCAGGGTTGTAACCGTCTTGGATTTTACTTGCAGGAAGATTTCCTGGAAGTATTGGACGGACATGGCGGCGACGGTGATGCCGGCGATATTGCCGGCGGCGTCGTGGCGCAGGCGGCTGAACGGAATGATCGGGGTGCCGTCGAAGGGGGCGGCGGTCACCGTACCCACATGAATGGGCAGGTTCTGGCCGGCGACACTGGCGCGGATGGACTGGGCGAAGGCATGATGGCGCGGCGACAGCGAATGCAAAGAGGCGATCGGCAGGCCCTGCGCATCGATCAGCAGCAACCCGAAAATGGCCGGAACGCCGGTGGCACGGTCGCGTAGCGTGCGGCGGATCTGCTCGGGCGGGCGGTTGCCCTCGGTGGACAGATCCAGGACGCTTTGTTCGACAACGGAATCCACTCCGCTGATGGTGCGTCCGATCTCACCGACCAGCACATCGGCCAGGACGTTCAGATTGCGTTCGGCCAAGGTGATGGTGCTGTTGTACTGCCGCCAGATTTCATAACCGGTCATGCCCAGGACGACGACCATCAAGAGGGCGCCCAGGGCAATCACGGATCTGACGCTGGTCGACGGATGCGGCCAGCTTATCCAGGAAAACCTCACCCGAATGTCCCCCCTCTGGCTGCGCTCCAGAGGGGAGTTTAAACCATGCCTCATACTAACCAAGCGATAATCACGCTGCCCCCATGCCGCGAGCGGAAGCACGCGCCGCCAAGGCGCCGTCGTCGTGCACCGAGGTGGCGTCTTCGGGATAGGCGCCGATCTGGTGGATGGCCAAATCGGCGCCCATGAACTCGTCCTCGTCCGACAGACGGATGCCCATGGTCGCCCGCAGGCTGCCATAGACCGCCAGACCGCTGGCCAATCCCAGGACAACACCGGTCAGGGTGCCGACAAACTGGGCGCCGGGATGGACGCCGCCCAGGCCGCCCAGGGTTTCCAAGCCGAAAATGCCGCAGGCGATGCCGCCCATGGCGCCGCACAGGCCATGCAGCGACCACACGCCCAAGACGTCGTCGATCTTCCACTTGTCCTGACACATTTCAAACGCCCACACGAACAAGGCGCCGGCCAGACCGCCGGTAACCAGGGCCCCGACCGGATGCATGACGTCGGAGCCGGCGCATACCGCCACCAGGCCGGCCAGCGCGCCGTTGTGGACGAAGCCGGGGTCGTTGCGCCCGACGATCAGGCTGCTGATGATGCCGCCGACCATGGCCAGCAGCGAGTTCATGGCCACCAGACCGGAAATACCGTCGATGGCTTGGGCGCTCATGACGTTGAAGCCGAACCAGCCCACGCACAGAACCCACGACCCCAGGGCCAGGAAGGGGATGTTGGACGGCGGGATGGCGATGACCCGGCCATCCTTGCGATAGCGTCCGCGCCGCGCCCCCAGCATCAGCACCGCCCCCAGGGCGACCCAACCGCCCAGGGCGTGCACCACCACCGAGCCGGCGAAATCGTGGAAGGGAACACCGAACAGGGCGGTGATGGTCTCTTGGAAGCCCAGGCGGGTGCCCCAGACCATGCCCTCGGTGATGGGATAGACCAGTCCGACCAGGATCGAGGTGGCGATCAGTTGCGGCCAGAACTTGGCCCGCTCGGCGATGCCGCCGGAAATGATGGCGGGAATGGCGGCGGCGAAGGTGGCCAGGAAAAAGAATTTGACCAGATCATAGCCATTGGCGGCGAAGGCCGAGCCTTCCGTCTTGCCCACCAGATCGGCTGCCGGATGCAGGAAGCTGATACCGTAGGCGACGCCGTAACCGACAAAGAAATAGACCAATGTGGAGACGGCAAAGTCGGTGAGAATCTTTACCAGGGCGTTCACTTGGTTCTTTTTTCGCACCGTTCCAACTTCAAGAAAGGCGAAGCCGGCATGCATGGCCAAGACCATGATGGCGCCCAAAAGAACGAACAGTACATCTGCTCCGGTCCGCGTCACTTCCATTTGCCTGTGCTCCTCACCCTGATCCCAAAATGCTGGGGTGACGGCGCGTCATCAATAACCATGCCAATCTTGTGCATGATATAAAAATGTTTAAAATCAATAAGTTATAACGTGGCTAAAAAATGGTCTTCATCGGCATGGTGCAAATGTGGGCGCACATGCGTGAATTTAGCCTAAAAATTATGCGATGACGATTTTCCGCAGTCTTCCTGGGCAATACTTGGTACAAAAAATAGACATTTTAGTTCTGTGATTAAATATTGAGCTGATCGGATGTTCCTGCATGACCAAAGCCAAAAAGCCGACGCCGCCCTGGTCGGGGGCGGCGTCGGCTTTTTGGCGGATCATATTTCAACGAGGTGGCGCGAGTGACGGGGCTCGAACCCGCGACCTCCGGCGTGACAGGCCGGCGCTCTAACCAACTGAGCTACACCCGCAACCTCGTGAGGGCCGGATATATAACCGGGGCTTTTGGGGGGCGCAAGGGGCTTTTTTGTATGGCGCGCATTTTTCTGGTTGGCTGTTGTCGCGGCACGCTTATCCTAAGGCCGAGACAGAGGTGTTCACATGGCGGAAATCGTCAATCTCAACCGCCGGCGCAAGGCCAAGGCGCGCGAGGAAAAAGACCAGCAGGCCCAGGCCAACCGCGTGGCCTTCGGGCGCACCAAGGCGGAGAAGCTGGCGGCGCGCCAGCAGGCCGAACGGCAGCGGACGGATTTGGACAGCAAGAAGCTGGACGAGGATCACTCCCAATAGGGCGTGGTCTTGCGCAGTTTCTTCCAGGTCAATCGGGCATCGCGCAGCAATCCCGGGCGGCGGTGTTCGTGCCAGCCGCAGATCATGCCGGCGGCCCAGGCCCAGTCTTGGCGGTGGTGGGTGCCGGCCAAGGTTATTCCGGCCACCGTCAGGTCATTCAGGCCGCCCAGACTTTCCTGTAATTCCGCCAGCAGACCAAGAAAGGGTTTGGTCTCGGCGCGTGGGTAGAGTGTGGTGAAAAACTCACCCGTGTAGCGCATCTGTTTGCCCAGGATGCGAACCTGATGCAACTCGGGCGCCGGCAGGTGGGTTAGATTGTCGCCGCCGGCTTTGAGTAACCGGCGATGTGACTTTTTCAGCACCTGGCGGGCATACCGCCCCAGGGACATGGCGGCGGTTTCGGTCGTGGTCCACGGGGCCTGGGCCAGCCACTGCCCCAGCGTCAGCATAAGCCGGGTGAAGCGATTGTCGTCGATTGCGGCGGTGGCGGCGACAAAGGCTTGTTGCCGTTGCTCCAGCCATTCCTCGCGCAAGACGGCCAAAGCGGGGGCGTCGGGATGGTTTTCCTGCACGGGGGCGATGATCTCGGCCAGAAACACGTCGGCATCGCGGGCCGGACCAAGATGCTCCAGCAGCCAACGCATTTCCGTCTTGATCGTGTCCAGTTCGGCGCCGTGAACCAGGGGTTTGAACACTTTCAAGGCCGAGCGTAAGCGCCGCAGGGCCACCCGCATCTGGTGCACCGCCTCGCCGGCCTGATCGCCGCGCAGGGCGGCTTCATTGCTTTGCAGGTGCCGCAGGCAATTGCCGGCGATGACGCTGAAGGACTGACCGGCGTTCATGTCGGCATTCAGATCCAACGGTGGCGCCTTGGTCGGGCGCGGGGCGCCACCATCGGCCAGGGCATAGCCGCGGTCGGACTTGGCGCTGGTGAGGACGCGGCAGGGAAAGCCCGCAGCGATGTCCTGAGCCAAGCCGAACAAAGCGGTGACGGGACCGCGACGTAATTCCAGTTCGATTTCGGCCAGCGGCATTCGGCGGTCACCGGCCAGGATTTCCCCCTGGTCTAAGGCTAATTCGATGTCCCATTCGGGGGTGGCCAACAGATAGATGGTGCGGCGGACCTGGGTGGTGAAGACGGGGGTCAGCCGTTCGATCAAGCCATCCAGGCGGAATACCGGAAGCTCGGTGGCCAGCAAATGGGGCAGGTGGACCTGGGCCAAGGGCGCGGAGATTTCCCATTCCCCTCGCTCGAACAGGCCCGAGGCGCGCCGGCCTTCGGTTTTTACGGTCTGGGTCCAGTCGCGGCCCGATTGGCGCAGGCGCAGGCTGACACCGCTTTGGCGCAATTCCCGTGTCGGCGTGTCGTAATAGGTGGAGATCAGGGTTTTGCTGCGGCCTTTACCGGTTTTGTAGGCGGCAATGGCGGGCAGACGGGGGACGCGCGACAGAAGTGCGGCATCCAGGCACAATTTAAGCTCGGTCTCGGTGCTGTCCATGATGGTCCCCCGTGATCCCTCTTTATATAGCACTGACCACAGGGGGGCGGCGATTAAGGAAGTGTGAACCGCTTGCCGTCATTGTAAGGTTCGGAATTCCTGCGCGGCCGCGCTTTGTTGTCGCGGTTGCTCGCTCCAAGGGGGAAACGGATGAGCACCCTTACTCGACTGCGACGCGGCGCCGCTTTGGCCCTGGTGCTGTCGGCGCTGTCCGGCTGTCAGGCCTTGATCGATCCCAACGGTACGCAAAATACGGTCGAAGGCATCGTCAACAGCGACGCTTCGGACCGGGCCATGAGCGCCTTGACCCGGGGCGATTATACAACCGCCGAACGCTATGCGCTGACCGCCTTGCGCTACAATCCCCGCGACGGCATGGGCCTGCTGGCTGCCGGCCTGGCCTATCAGGGGCTGGGGCGCTATGACCTGGCCCGGCAGTATTACGAGGTGATCATCACCGGCAACATTCCCGGCTCGATCATGACGCCGGGGGATGGCGGCGTGGTGATGCCGCGTTCGATCCTCGACATCGCCCGCGCCAATATGGCGGCCATCGATAAGATGACCGGTCGTTACGTGCCGCGCAGCGCCGCCGAATCCGGGCGGGCTCCGGGGGCTTCGGCGGTGGGGGCGCCCCCTTTACCATTCGGTGAGGCGTCGCCGTTGGCGGCGACCGATCGTCCGCAGGTGGGCACGGGGTCGTTGCGGCCCATCGGTGCCCAAGGCGGTGCCGGCATCGCT